>CAMHOE010000004.1 GCA_946186665.1 uncultured Clostridia bacterium
TTGGTTTTGTGCACCCTTTTTCGGAATGGTGCTGGAATCACAATGTTTCAACCTTAAGTCTTAAGTTTTCAGTATTCATTATTTTTTTAGTACTGTTTTTCCCTGAGAGTCTATTACAACTATGGCAGGAAAATCTTTTATGTAGAAACGGTGTATAGCTTCTGTTCCCAGATCTTCATAAGCCAGAACTTCAGACTTAGTAATGCTCTTTGATATCAACGCAGCAGCTCCTCCGATCGCGGCAAAATATACCGCGCCGTTCTTTATCATGGACTCAACAACATCCTGATTTCTTGCGCCCTTGCCTATCATACCCTTTAGCCCTCTGTCAAGCAGAGCTGGTGTGTACTTATCCATGCGATAGCTGGATGTTGGACCTGCCGGACCTACTGCATGTCCGGGCTTTGCAGGCGCCGGTCCTACATAATATATCACTTCGCCATTGATATCGACCGGTAAGGGTTCCCCTTTTTCTATAAGCTCATATAGCCTCTTGTGTGCAGCGTCTCTTCCCGTCAGCACAGAACCGGATATCAGCACGCTGTCCCCCGCGTGTAAATCTTTTATCACGTCATCCGTCAGCGGCAGTGTTATTTTTTTCATATTGCTCACCTTTATATCAGACACCGAAAATATCGGTGCGCGACCCTTTCAATTTTTCATATCTCTGTTTCCTTATGCCTTGCCGCATGACAGCAGATATTCACCGCTACAGGCATTCCTGCTATGTGCGTGGGATATGTTTCAATATTCACACCCAATGCAGTTGTTATTCCCCCAAGACCGGCAGGACCGAAACCAGTTTTGTTGATCTCAGAAAGCAGCTCCTCCTCAAGCTGCGCATAACGCTTATCCGGATTGCTTGTGTTTATCGGACGGAGCGTTGCCTTTTTAGAGAGCATAGCAGCCTTTTCAAATGTTCCTCCGATACCCACACCCACAACTATCGGCGGACATGGATTAGGACCTGCATAGTTCACGGTATCCATAATAAACTTCTTGACACCTTCAAGTCCCGCTGACGGAGTGAGCATCTTAACAGCCGACATATTTTCACTTCCAAAGCCCTTGCAGCCGCCCAATATCTTTATTTTGTCGCCCTTCACTATCTCAGTATAGATAACTGCCGGAGTATTATCCTTAGTATTCACTCTGTCAAACACCGGATCACTGACAACAGACTTTCTGAGATATCCGTCTATATAAGCCTGACGAACGCCCTCTTGTACAGCGTCCTCAAAGCTGCCGTTTTCTATAACCACATGGTCACCGTATTCAACAAAAAGCACTGCCATACCTGTATCCTGACAAATCGGCACTTCCTCACTTGAAGCTATTTTATGGTTTTCAATAAGCTGTGAAAGAACACTTTTTCCTGTATCAGAAGTCTCTTTTTCCTGTGCAGCTTTAAGCGCATCAAGGATATCCTCTCCGATATAGTAGTTCATATCCATAAAAAGTTTTTTGACAGCGTATGTAATAGCTGCTGCATCTATCTGTCTTATCTCCATATTTCTTCTCCTTTCGTTACGACCTCATTCTATTATTATAGATAACATCAGAATATTTTTCAATATTATTTTTTGCCCTTTGTAATAAAGATAGAAAAAATTTTATTATCTGGCATAAAAAAACGGAATTTACACTATCGACATAATACGTCCATAGTGATATAATCATTTTGTTGAGTGTGGAAAGCCGATGGTTTAAGCTTGCCAGCGCACATTGCACACTGAATATTGAACATTGCACATTGAATAAAAGGAGCTTAGAAATGACCTGTAAAAACTGTGGTGCAGATATTTCAATACAAGACCGTAAATGTCCCTATTGCAGAAGTATTATAGATTATATTTATCCGGCTGATAACGAGAAGGGCTACTACGACCCTTTCGAGGACAGAAACTATTACAACAATACACCTTATCATTCCTTCTATCAGGATCCTGATATGGCGGTAAGACAGCGTGCAGACAGCGAAGCTCAGAAAGCTATATTATGTGCTTTGCTGGGGTTTATACTCGGATTCTTTATACTCAGAATAGTACTGGCAATTGTAAGTCTGCGATGCGCTGCAAATGCAAAAAAAGCCTATCGTTCTATCAATGAATATCCCGGCGGACGTATTACCGCTGCGACAATAATATCTGTCATCTCTCTGGCAATAGCATTCATAACGCTGATATTCTTCCTGATCGTGTTCAGCTCAGCTAGCCTGTCATCCAGCATAACATATTCGATCAATTAAAGTACACAACACTGCCGCACAGCCTTGAACAGGAGCCATGCGGCGGTAGTTTTATATTGTATTAAAAGCAAAACAGAGAGCCGCCGCTCAGTAAAAAGCAGCTGCTCCCTGATAATTTATTTCAGACCTGATCAGACGCCGATAGAAGAAACCGGCTTATCCTCATATATTCTCTCAATAGCCTCAGCAAATACAGGCGCAACAGGAAGAGTTGTGAACTTATCCAGATACTTGTCCTGAGGAATGCTGATGGTATCAAGAAGAATAACTTCTTTGATAACACTGTTCTTTATTCTCTCTATTGCAGGGCCTGAGAGAACAGCGTGTGTGGCACCTGCATAAACCTCTGTAGCACCGCCTCTTTCAACAACAGCCTGAGCTGCGTTGCAGAGTGTACCAGCGGTATCTATCATGTCATCAACAAGGATGACCTTCTTGCCCTTTACGTCACCAATGATGTTCATTACCTCTGAAACATTTGCTCTCTGACGGCGCTTGTCGATAATTGCGATAGAGCAGCCGAGTCTTGTAGCAAAGTTTCTCGCTCTTGTTACAGAACCCAGATCCGGAGATACAACAACATAGTCATCCGGATTATCTCCGATCTTCTTCTTGAAATAATTTGCAAGGATAGGCGCACCAACAAGATGATCCACAGGGATATTGAAGAAGCCCTGTATCTGTGCTGCGTGAAGATCCATTGTAAGTACACGGTCTGCGCCTGCTGATGTGATAAGGTCAGCTACAAGCTTTGCAGAGATCGGGTCTCTTGCCTTTGCTTTTCTGTCCTGACGTGCATATCCGAGATACGGGATAACCGCTGTAATGCTTGCAGCGGACGCACGCTTCATTGCGTCGATCATGATAAGCAGCTCCATGAGGTTATCATTTACAGGTGCGCAGGTGGACTGCACTATAAAGCACTCCGAGCCTCTTACGGACTCATGAAGTGATACTGCGATCTCGCCGTCGCTGAAGCAGGTCACTTCCGATTTTCCTACAGGTATACCCAGACAGGCTGCTATCTGCTGAGCAACTGCTCTGTTGGAATTACAAGTAAAGATCTTGATATCCTTGCCGTGAAAGTTCATTTAACTCGTCTCCCCATTTTTAGTTTTGCCGATCTCTCGATCATACGTTCCATTCAACTTTATTTTAATACTATTTTGTCGAAAAATCAAGTTTTTACGGCTGTTTCCTGTCCTGTTTCTGAATTATTGTATCTTTAACGCAAATCTTTCGGTTTTGGATGTCAATTATAATTTATTCTGCACAAAGTATTATGCAGAGAATTTTCACATTCGCATATCAGACAGGTTCCTAAAGCTATTGTTCTTTAACATATAGCCGCCGCCTTTTACGCAAAGAAAAACATCATCACATAATATCACACATATAAAGGCGTATTATCTCCCGAAGGGATAACACGCCCATATTTCATAATATTCAGTCTTAAAAATATCCGCTGTTTACTACTATATTATTTTTTTGTAACGAGAGCCATAGTATCCCTTGCAATTACAAGCTCCTCGTTTGTGGGGATAACAAAGACATCAACACTTGACTCATCTGTAGAGATCTTACCTTCCTTACCTCTGATCATCTCGTCATTGAGCTTGTCACTGATTTTTACACCCATGTATTCAAGAGAATGACAAACATTGCTGCGGTGTGACTGCTGGTTCTCACCGATACCTGCTGTAAACACGATAGCGTCAACTCCACCAAGTACAGCAGTATAGCTTCCTATGTACTTGAGTATATCGTACTCAAGGATGTCAATAGCAAGCTTTGCCCTTTCATTACCGGACTCCGCAGCAGCAGTTACATCACGGTCGTCTGAGGATACACCGGAAACACCAAGAAATCCTGACTTCTTGTTAAGAAGTGTATCCATTTCTGTAGGAGAAAGCTTCTCTTTCTCTGCAATGAAGGTAACAACAGACGGGTCAAGAGAACCTGTTCTGGTGCCCATCATTATACCGTCAAGAGGTGTAAGTCCCATGCTTGTATCTATGACCTTGCCGCCCTTTATTGCTGTAATGGACGAGCCATTGCCAAGATGACAGGTAATGATCTTCAGATCCTTGATGTCCTTGCCCATAAGCTCTGCACAGCGTGCGGAAACATATCTGTGTGATGTTCCGTGGAAGCCGTAACGGCGAACACTGTACTTCTCATAGTACTCATAAGGCACAGGATAGATAAATGCCTTCGGCGGCATTGTGGAATGGAATGCAGTATCAAATACTACTACCTGAGGAACAGCTTCTCCGAACACCTCTATACAAGCTCTTATACCCTGAACGTGCGCGGAATTATGAAGAGGTGCCAGTGGGATGAGGCTTTCTATACCGCTTATAACTTCTTCCGTTACAAGAGTTGATTCGCTGAAAAGAGCGCCGCCCTGCACTATTCTGTGACCGATAGCGGAAACCTCGTCCAATGATTTTATTACACCGTACTCATCACTGATAAGTGCGTTTTTGATCTGTACGAACGCCTCTGTGTGGTTGTTCATAGTCACATCAGTTTCGTAAACACGACCGTCGCCTGTGGTATGTTTGAAGTGACCGTCAACACCTATTCTTTCACAGTTTCCTTTTGCAAGAACACTTTCATCTGTCATATCAATAAGCTGATATTTCATGGAAGAGCTTCCTGCATTGATAACAAGAATTTTCATTTTTACTGTTCCTCCTGCATTTGCAAAATTAGTTTTTTATATTATAATAATAATACAAACCTACGATAATTTCAACATTTTTTTGTATCAGATAACATATTTTTTGCTGTAAGGCTTTTTTTCAGCAAAAAACACAGAGGTGCATAATGAAGATATCGACACTAATATGTGAATACGATCCTTTTCACAACGGACACGAATATATGCTCAGACAAATGCGTATAAGCGGAAGTGACTGCATTATAGCCTGCATGAGCGGAAACTTTACTCAACGCGGAGAACCTGCTGTTATAGACAAGCACACCAGACAGAAAGCAGCTATAAATGGCGGTGCAGATCTTGTGTTGGAGCTTCCTTCGGTATATGCCTGTGCCGGTGCGGAAAGATTTGCCTTCGGCGGTGTTTATATTCTGAATTCACTTGGCATCGCTGATGAGATATTTTTCGGCAGTGAATGCGGTGACATAAAATTGCTGGAAAGTGCTGCCCTTGCTGCGGATGACAGTCGGGTCAGAAACAATCTGAAAGAATATCTTTCCCAGGGCATGACCTTTGCCGCTGCAAGAGAAAGTGCCGTCAAAGATGTTTTCGGACAGGAAGTCTCTGATATATTAAGATCACCAAATAACATCCTTGCGGTGGAATATATCAAGGCACTAAAAAAAACAGGAAGTCACATCCGTCCGTGTACAATAAAGCGCTTTGGTGCCGGACACAACAGCATGAACACAAATAACAACACAGCATCTGCTTCTCTGATACGTGACATACTCAAAAAACAAGGTGACTGCCGCAGGTTCATGCCGGAATATATGAACAGCGCAATTGAAAGCAGCAGCTTCACAAAAGACCCTGACAGAAAGTATCAAAGCTTTGAAAAAGCTGTGCTGTACCGTCTGCGCATGATGTCAAAAGAGGAGTTTTCATGTCTGCCGGATATGAGCGAGGGTCTGGAAAACCGTATATTCAAAGCAAGCAGAAACGCGGAAAGTCTTGAACAGCTTCTCTCTGACGCAAAGTGCAAACGCTATACAATGTCAAGAATACGACGGGGAGTAATTCATGCTTTTCTTGGCTTTAACAAAGAGGATTTCAGAATATCGCCCCAGTATATACGTGTTCTGGGATTTAACGACAAAGGACAGGCAGCGCTGCGCATGATGAAAAAAAGTGCTGCCCTCCCCATCGTAACAAGACACGCCGACACATCAAAGCTCACTTCCGAAGGAAAACATCTGTACGAGCTTGAAAGAAGATGTGACGATCTGTTCTCGCTGTTCTTTGAACATTAAACCGTAATATTCAGTTCCTTCTTATAACTCCGCAGCCTATTCTGGAACCTGAGTCCCCTGAAGGCTGTGTGCGGAAATCGTCAGGATCACTGTGTATTATTACGGTTCTTCCAACCACATCTTCAATGTCGAAGCGGTCTGTCAGAACTGACATATATGCCCTCCCTCTGCACGAAAGCAAAGGCGGAAGATCGCCCGAATGTTCCGGATGGGGTGAACGGGTCATATCAAAGTGACGTCCGGCATTGGAAAAATCTCTTCCCCCACAGCTTTCACCCTCGTGTATATGCAATGCAAAGAAATCACTCTTGCTGTCTGAGGGCAGTCCGCTGATATCCACAGTTACAAGAACACCGCTGCGTCTTTTGCGAAAGGTTATGTGTCCTCGAAGTCTTGGTGCGTCAGCATTTCCTCTTATTACAGCTGATGCGTTTGTAATATTCATTTTATCATCTCCTGTACAGCCTATGCTTCAGGAAGTGTATTTGTGACAAGTTATCCGGACTCTGATATTGCTTATGAGCTGACTGTGCAGAATGTCATATAAATTTGAATTGTAATTTTTAAATATATGTGATACTATAAAAACATAAGACTGATGAATTTCTGATATCAGTCACAAATAATTCATACGGAGGGATAGCTTATGCAGACAAAAACCTGCGCCGTAATACTTGCTGGCGGTGAAGGAACAAGAATGAAATCAGGCAGACCAAAGGTGTTGGCAGAGGTGCTGTTCAAGCCGCTGATAAAATGGGTAATAGATGCCGTTAAGGGTGCCGGCATTGACGATATATGTGTCGTAACGGGAAGCAAAAAAGAATACGTAGAAGAATACCTCAATACCCTGCCCTACAAAGTGGAAACAGTTTACCAGTCAGAAAGACTGGGAACAGGTCACGCTGTAATGCAGACGACCGGTTTTCTTAAAGCTCACAGCGGTGAGGGTGTTATAATACTCAACGGCGATGCACCCTTCATATCCTCAGAAACCATCAAGGCAGTTATAGAAGCCGGAAAGGACGCAGCCTGCACAGTGGTATCAGCGGAGATAAGTGACCCTACAGGCTATGGAAGGATACTTCGCAAGGATGACGGCGTTTCGCTTGAAGCCATAGTTGAAGAAAAAGAAGCCACCGATGAAATACGCAGAATAAAAGAGATAAACTCAGGCACATACAGGTTTGACGCCGACGCGCTTACTGACGCCCTCGGAAAACTGACAAAGAGTGCAAAGACCGGCGAATACTACCTTACAGATACAATAGAGATCATACAGAAAAGCGGCAAGCCTGTTATCGCTTTCAAGGCAGAAAACTCCGATTCCGTACTTGGTGCAAACGACAATGTACAGCTCTGGCAGCTCAACGAGATCGCCCGTAAAAGAGTTTTAGAACAGCATATGAAAAACGGTGTGTGTATCCCATGTATTGACGGTGTGATCATCGGAACTGATGTTACCATTGGTGCTAACAGTGTTATTCTCCCATCAACCGTCATCAAGGGTAAAACAAATATCGGTTCATTCTGCGAGATAGGTCCTGCTGCTTTTATAAATGATCAGGACATCCCCGACAATTCTCAGTACAGATAAAAACATAACAAGCGGCAGTTCTCTTTCTGCCGCTTGTTTTCCTTCCACCATTATCTCAAATTTTCAGTAAAGAGACTCTTAAATCTTGCTGTAACAATTGTGATTTCACTTTATTATTATTGCAAACATAACACTTTTATCGTATAATAGACAATAGTTTGGAAGTATCTTAACTATGGTATTTGTTATATTAATAGAAAGATAACTAAAAACAAATCACCAAAACCACCGACATTTCTTATCCCACAAATACAAGATGAAAACGGATAACAAGTGTCGATAGTTATTATTTACAGGATATATTTGCACTATGTATGCGATGTTCCTAAGTAAATCTCTGTTGGAGGCAACAAATGAGTACTGTTAACACTTTGATAAAATGGCCTGGTGGAAAGGCTCGTGAAATCAAGTATATAGAACACTTGATTCCCAAGTATGATCGATATATTGAACCTTTTTTTGGTGGTGGAGCAATGTTTTTTTATCTTAAACCACAATCTGCAATAATAAATGATATATCGACTGATTTGATCAATTTCTATACATTGACTAAAGAGCAGAATCATGAATTCAAAAAACTTCTTTTACAGTATTGTTCGTTGTTTGATTGTATTCTTAAGTCATGTGATGAATTATATGACGAAATTCTAGAATTCTACAATTCAATTAAAAAAAACGTCAAATACTGTGATGAAAAAAATTTATATACACTTGTAAACAAAATATGCGACCGGATTGATACATCCTTGACAGAAGGTCTAATCATTGATTATCCTGGTTATAAAAAGCAGCTTTTTTTAAATGTGCAAGACAAAATGCAACGTACAATAAGAAATGAATTTAAAGCTGCATTCAGCACGGAAGATTTAAAGGAAAATCTTATTACAGGCTTTACAAGTGGCACATATATGTATTTTCGAGATGTATACAATGACATTCTGCTTGGTCGTAACATAACAATAAGCAAGGAATACCGTATCGCTAATTTTTATTTTATTCGTGAATACTGTTATGGTTCAATGTTTCGATATAACAGCAAAGGTGAGTTTAATATTCCTTACGGCGGTATGTCTTATAACAGGAAAAATTTTAAAGAAAAGATAAATGAGATTTTCAATCCTGAGACAAAAAAACTTTTCTCTAAGACAGAAATTCATTGTAAAGATTTCGGTGACTTTTTCTCATCAGTCGCCTTGGACGAGAACGATTTCATGTTTTTAGACCCACCGTATGATACAAATTTTTCTGATTATGAAGGTAAACAGTTCACTCAAAAAGACCAACAGCGTCTTGCAGAGTCACTAAGAAGAACAAAAGCTATGTTTATTCTAATAATAAAGAATACTGATTTTATTTACTCACTATATGAAAACCATTTCAACATATTATGTTTCGACAAAAAATATACCTACAATGTCAGAAGCAGAAACGAGCGAAATGTCAAGCATTTGATTATCACAAATATGCCAGTACAATAAATTAACGACCGCTCAATACCATATTGGAGAAGAGCGGTCAAATCGTGTTTTTAAGTTCTTTTTTAGAGTGAAAACAGTCATTTTTCGTACATAACTTAATACAGAAGTTAACTCAATATTCAAGCCGGTTATCGAAGGATACCCTGTCTAATTATATTTTATTTAAAAATTAGTATCTGTTATTAAATTCGCACGTTTGAGCAGTATCTATTCTCATACACGCTGCATCGTAATAAGACTTATCAATTTCACACCCAACAAAACGTCGTCCGCACTTTATTGCTGCTACACCAGTAGAACCTACTCCCATAAAAGGATCAAACACTATATCTCCCGGATTGGACGCAATGTTAATTATATGTGACAACAGCTTTACCGGTTTTTGTGCAGGATGCTTAGGTTTACGCAAACGTTCAGGAGCCATACAGATAGGGGATTCGAAAAAATTGTGCATTTTGTTTTGAGTTGAAAAATTCCATTTGTGTCCCTTATTCCATAAACAAACAATCATTTCACAACTATTCAGAAACCCATTTTTGTAAATTTTGGGTGCAGGATTTGTTTTGTGCCAAATAAAGAACTGAAAAGTATCAAACTCACTGTCAAAGACTTCGTGCCATTTACCTATCGAATTATAACTTGTAAAAACAAATATATTACCATCAGGCTTAATTATTCTTTTAAAATCAAATAAAAGATTTCTTGGCTCCAATGGTACATTATCCCAACTCGCAATATCATTATTTAGCGCTTCTCTTCCAGGAAGAGGAATATTCCCGGTGGAATACTGTGAAATATTATATGGCGGATCGGTAAGAATCAAATCTATACAATTGTCTGGAAGAGTCTTCATATACTCCATACAATCTTTATTTATCAATCTTGACATTTACTCTCCAATACACTCGCTAATCATATCGTTAATGCGTTTATTCAAATCAATTTCCTCTAACGCCTCACGATATATTTTTGTGAATTCATTATAAGATATTCCTGTGGGAAGAATTCGTTCCCAAAACCTCGCACCAATCAAAAACATAGATGGATAGTTCAAATGTTTCTTGACTGAACCAGTCCATGTGTTGCCCTCTCCGTTTTTATTATAGAGAGTCGCAAAATATGCCTTGCAGTTTTCCACACCCATATCCACGTAGATTGTTAAAAGTTTTTCGACATTCGATGGGGCATTTGAACTATCTAAGTCACCTCCAGCTTTTAACTCCATTACATTCCAAATTTCACCATCATAAAAAGCCAGGTCAACGGGTTTAGTATATATCTGAGAACCACGATACTTTTCCGAAAGTGGAAGGAGCGTTGATTTGCATGATGAATGTGTCACCTTGCTCTCCACACGCATTCTCCCTTTTCCAATTGCCTCATTATTGGCTCTGAAAGAAGCAATTTCTCCTCTTAAGTCACCATTGTGAGTATCAACATCTGTTACTACAATCTGACCAGAAACAGTAGAGGAATCAATGCAGTGTGATAAATTACGTGGATTAACAATTGCAGGAACATTCTTCTCACCGAAAGTTAACCTCGCAATTCTCTTTGCACATGTTTCAATTGCATAACCACTTTTTGATTCGAAGCTGCTTACAAATACCATGCTTGCAGTGATTCTCTCATCCATCTGACTAAGAAGAAAATTATTAACCTTACGTTTATAATTAGAGGAAAAATCCGCTTCAATAAGTGCGGTAAGCTTAGAGAATTCTTCTATAATAATATTTTTGATTTGTTCTCTCATTTCGTCTACCCCTTTTCAATAAATAGTTTATATGTATCAACACCAAGCGCATCTGCAATTTTTTGAACATTATCAAGCGCTATGCTTCTTTGAAACCGTTCAATGTCACTAATATAAGTTCGATGCAATCCACACATCTCTGCAAACTTCTCTTGAGACACGCCAATTTCTTTTCTGTATTTACGCAAATTAGTACCAAAAACCTTTATTATATCCATATTATCTCTCACCACCGATAGTTAATATATTATAGTTTTTATCAGACAAAAAGTCTACAGACAATAAGTGTAGTTTTTGTGAGCAACAAAAAGCCACACCAGAGATTTCCTTTGGTGTGGCTTTCAATTTACGCTTTCATTCTATGAATGCAATACAAGACTTGCATATTTCAGCAACTTCTCATTCTAAACATTCTGAACGGGTGCGTTCTTGTTTTGATATTCATCCGGAGATAATACACTCAGGACATTTTTCATGGGGAATTATTCCTCGTCAGACTTTTTCTTCTTAGCTGCAACTACTACTACGCCAAGAGCCGCTGCTGCAACACCTGCTACTGCTGCTGGTACTGTAAAGTCACCTGTTGCAACTGTGCCGGTAGCTGTTGTAGTGCTGCCTGTTGTTGCAGTTGTTGTAGTTGTTCTTGTAGTTGCGGGAGTTGTTGTGGTGGTAGTAGTTGTTGTTGTCTTTGAAGACTCACCTGTTGATGTGCCTGTAGAAGAACCCTCAACAACGGACATTTCACCGAACATTTCCTTGAACATCTCATCGAGCATTTCGTTAAAGTCGATAGATGAAGCCTCGCCGCCCTTACCGGAGTTAACAAATGTCATCTGTCCGGAAGCGTCCATTACCATATATGATACAGGCCAGAGTTCAAAGTCTTCCTCGCTTACGTCAAGGATAACATAAAGGATACCCTCGCCCTCTTCTATCGTAAACTTACAATTGGTCTGGCTGTTGTATGTGCGGTCAAATTCCTCTTCGTAAGCCCCCCAGCTGTGTGTCCAGTCACTGTCAGCACGAACCTTGAACTCATAGTCGCCTGCTGCAAGGTCAGTAACTACGCCTACATAAGCCTTCATGCCGTCTTCTTCTGTGTAGATCATCTCGATATCGGATTTCTCGCCCCAATCGGTAAAGTTACCTACGATACCGAGCTTCTCGAACTCTACTTTATCAGGAATCTCAACAGTAGATTCATCCTTTGATTCATCCTTTGAATCGTCTGAAGATGTGTCTGTAGATGTGTCTGAAGACTCGTCTGTTGATACATCTGAGGACTCATCTGTGCTCTCATCTGAAGACTCGTCTGTTGATGCGTCTGAAGACTCATCAGAAGACTCATCCTCTGATACCTCAGGTGCTGTATACTCTACAACAGGAAGATCCTCAGGAACACCTGCGAGCTCTACCCACTCACCTGATACCTCCTTTGCGCTGTCTGTGCCTGAAAGTGTATCTATATCAGGTACATAAACCATGCCGTACTCTGCGCCCTCAGGATCAACTACTACGTCAGGAGTCTGGATCTTCGGGTTATCTGCTGAGTACTCTTCATCTGATACGAGGTTGTTGAAGATGATGTGTGCTGTGCCGTCAACGTGCTTTACAGCCCAGTAGTCTGTGCCTTCAACCTGTGTAGCCTCGATACCGGGCCAATCAGCAGGCTGCTCCGGCTCCCACCAGTATGCGCCTACAGAATCCCACTGTGTCTCTGAGTTATCAAAGAGATAGTAGTCCTCAAGATCGCCATCGAGCTTAGCAGCGATTGCGCTCTTCTCATCCTCTACGAATGTGTAATCAACTTCCCAGAATCTGCCGGGAGCGTCGTCATTACCAACATTGGAGTCGAGAGTTACACGGATAACATAAGACTCGCCTGATGTAACGTTCATCTCGCAGTTAACCTGGCTGTTCATTACGCGGTCATAATCCTCGTCGTAATCGCCCCAGCTGTCATCCCATGCGCCGTCAGCACGAACCTTGAACTGAATTGTTCCGGCTTCCTTGTCTGCGAGCATATCGTCTGTGATGTTAGCTCTGAACTCAGCTGTGTATACGCCGTCGCCATCCTCATCAGTCATAGCGATATCATCGATAGCGCCCCAGCCTGTGATAGAACCAACTACGCCGACAGTGTGATCTTCGAAGTATGTAGCAAGCTCTTCTGCACTGTCAAGTTCTTCTCTGCCTGCGAAAGCTGTCATTGAAGTAACGGTAGCTATTGAGCCAACCATTGCTGCTGCAAGAGCAATCGCAAGAATCTTTTTAGTCTGCATAACATTTTCCTCCTTAGAAATATAATAAAGCATGTAAACTTTATATATACGATTATACGATTTTTTGTTGCAAATTTCAAGCATATTTTAATCAGCAAATGTTTTATACTCAAAAATCGTAAATAGTTACAAAAAGTCACAATTCCATTTGTGCATGTTATATTAAAAACATTATCGTTTTTTTACTTTTCGCTCACTTCGGAAAAGAGCTGTCTTATCCTTTCAAAGTCACCGGAAAGATATAAGTATCCGAAAAGCGCCTCCACACCCGTTGCAGTATGATAATCCGAGCTTGAAGCATTCTTCGGCGTATGGGATGTGTGTGCATTTCGTCCGCGCCGGAAAACATCCGTTTCCTCTTCTGTAAGAAGAGGCTCTATCCTGCGAAAAAGCTCTGCCTGAGCTTCACAGCGTACACGCTCAACCTTCAGCTTGTTAAGCTCCTTGACAGGTCTGTTTGCCGCACAGACTATCTCCTCCCTTACAAAAAGGTCGAACACACCGTCTCCTACAAACGCAAGGGTCAGCGGACTGAGCATTTTAGGGTCACAGTCATATAGTGTTAAACGTCCCAAGAGAATCTTCTCCTTTCGCACTTTCCATCAGGCATTCGTGCATTACAACAATATGATATCACTCAACAAAGTCAAACTCAATATCATACATACTTACGGTATCGCCCTCTTTTATACCGGCTTCTTTCAGTGCATCAATAGTGCCGGAGCTTATAAGCACCCTCTGGAAATACTGAAGCGACTCTGAATCATCAAAGTTTATTGTACGCAGTACCCTGAGCAGCCGTTCACATTCCACAAAGAACACGCCATCATGCTTTGTAACGGAGACTTTTTGTCTGCCTATCTCCTCTTCCGGTATTACCGGAGCTTCTTCCCTTTCATATCTCGTTATAGGCGGAAGCTTTGAAAGCTGCTCCTGTATCTCCTTCAGAAGCGGCTCTGTCTGATATGCTATCGCTGCCATTATCGGGAAGAATTTATACCCCTGAGCTTCAATATAATATTTGAAATCCTCTACCGTCTCGTCATCCGTAAGATCGCATTTATTTGCTGCAACTATCATCGGCCTTTCTGCAAGCTCAGGATCGAATTTTTTCAGCTCATTATTTATAGTTTCAAAGTCTTTTTTAGGGTCACGTCCCTCGCTGCCCGATACATCAACAATATGCAGAAGCAAACGGCATCTTTCCACATGGCGCAAAAACTGATGTCCCAGTCCCAGACCGTCATGAGCGCCTTCTATAAGTCCGGGGATATCAGCCATAACAAAGGAAGATCCCTCACCCATTCTTACGACCCCCAGCACCGGAGTTATAGTTGTAAAATGATAGTTGGCTATTATCGGCTTTGCCTGACTGACAACCGAAATGAGCGTTGATTTTCCCACATTAGGAAAGCCTACAATTCCCACATCAGCTAAAAGCTTCAGTTCGAGCTGTACCTCGTATTCCTCTCCCGGCAGACCCGGCTTTGCAAAACGAGGAGTCTGCCTTGTAGGTGTTGCGAAATGGGTATTGCCCCAGCCGCCTTTGCCGCCTTTAGCTACAACAACAGGCTCACTGTCAGAGATATCCGCAAGTATCCTGCCGCTCTCTGCTTCTTTTACTATTGTACCCATAGGCACCTTTATGACAAGATCCTCCGCCTTTTTTCCGTTACAGCGCGCGCCCCTGCCGTTCTCTCCCTTCGCTGCAACATACTTTCTTTTGTAGCGAAAGTCCGCAAGTGTTGAAAGGTTCGTATCAGCCTGAAACACTATATTTCCGCCTCTGCCGCCGTCACCTCCGTCAGGTCCTCCGGACGCAACATACTTTTCTCTGTGAAAGGCAACCGCACCATCTCCGCCGTCACCGGCTTTAATATATATTTTTGCTATATCCACAAACATAAAATTTATTCCTCCCTGCTTTATGCAAGTCTGTAAACATCATAAGTACGATTATAGACAGTGTAATATCCCACGTATTCAAACTCTTTTGAAATGGAAAGCTTTTTATAAAATCCGTAAAACTTATCCTTAAATTCCTTTGCCTCACAAACAACATTTTCACCTGTATCATTATCATAGCAGATACAGTATTCCTTGCCGTCTTCACCTGTCTCCTTTTCCGGCTGGATCGCAAAAAGATATATCGGACTGTCAGTTTTCATAGACTCCAGTTCATTCTTGTATTTTTCCTGATCAGAATAATATGTGATAAAGAAATTATCCGCGTCATATATTTCGTTCGTCCATGTATCTATGGTCCATTCTTCACGTCTCATTTCCATAAGAAGGATACACTGGGCATCCTTTGTCATTTCGCAAACACTTTCAATGCTGTCATCCTTATCAAAGAAAAACAGGAATGTTTCACTTCCCATATTCGATACTGAAAGAGCAATGATCAAAACAGCGGATATCGCTTTCTTGAACTTTACTTTTGTTATAATAAAACAGAAAACAGCTATAACTGCCACAGAAAAAACAGGATAGATCACATAAAGATATCTGTTAGCATATCCCATCTGACTGAACGAGGTGGAGTATACGGATACAAAGCATATCATTAATACTGACAGCAAAATAATAAACGCAAGCGGGTCAGAGCTCTTTACCGAATTCCATATACCTGCAAAAAACTTTTTCGGGCTGAAGCTTTTAATGTTTCTGATCCCTTTCAGCTTTGTTTTCAGATCAGCAATAAATGCGGCAATCTTCGGTTTATCCCTGAAAAGATATATGACAGGCAGAGATAATACAGCTGCTGTGACTATAAGTGTTATTCCCACTGTAAGCAGAAAGCCCGCCCTGATCAGATCCATCGCAAAGATATCATCAAAGCAATATCTTATTGCGATAAACAGTTCATCTATCAGCCTTCTGTTTCTGTCGCCCACTTCACCAAGAAAATGCGTGATCGTTGCAGGGAAAACAGCAACAGAAAGAAGTGTTCCCCCAAGCACCGCAGATCCGTATGCAAAAAAGATCTTAAAGCGCTTTGTGATAAGATATCTTATACAAAAGCACACCGCAAAAACAAATGCGACAAAGAGAAAAAAGTGCTGTGTCAATGCTCCCAAAAAAGTCACGCCCCCAAGGACTATAAGCTGTTTTGCAAGAGGCTGTTCCTTTGTTTTATAAAGCTTTGAATGAAGATATGCAAATATCACTACCCACATAGCAAGCATACAATACATTCTTATAAACACAGTTAAATTTATCGCTCCGGCAGAAAACCCCCACAGAAAGCACACGCACAGCGCAAGGTATTTTGATTTAAGCATATTCTGCGCCAGCTTATACAAAAATATCTGCGTCACTATAAAACAAATAAAGTTGATTATGTAACCGAAAACCGGAGAGAATGTATCCGGAAAGAAAGAACAAATTGTATGCAATACAGAAAAATACAGAGGCGGATGTCTGTCGTGTGTCTGATTGTACCACACAGAATCATAGCGAAAACGTTCATCACTCTGTACTGTAATATACTCCCTGAGGATATCCCCTGACTTCCACTCATTTGAAACGGCAGTTCTGCTCATATCATTGAAGTCGCTGATATCATCGTTGCCGATAAAAGGCTGATAAAAATTGTTTGAAAGTCCATAGCTGAACATTTCATCGGAGTGATATCCTTCTTTTCTTTCAGCGATAAGAAATGATATATTCAGCAGTTGGACAACTATGATAAGTCCCAGTATAATAATGGGGACAAATTTCAGATTCATTATTTTTTGTATTTTTCTGATCAACCTGCATCCCCCTTGATATACGAAAATCAATTTTTAAAGGGCAGCTTTATGGGGAAAACCCTTTTCCAGCGGGTGCGTGACCGCACTGGACAACTTAACAACGCATCTGCTTTTGATCAGTCAATCCGCGTCGTGCTCCTCAGGGAGCACTTCGGCTATTTCAGAACACGTCTACAGATTTTGCCGCAAACGCGAAAAAAGAGTTTTTCTCATACCTCTTTCCTAAAACCGCTGAATTCTTTCTCCCAGACTTTCAATATTCAAAAACATAAAACATCCCTGTAATTTAAAATTGAATTCCGCGCCCTTGTTATTGGTATAAAAAGAGCCTCGACTTCCGCCGAGGCTCTGCTTGCTTTGTAGCTATTACTGCTCTGCTGCGTAAACAGAAACCTGCTTACGGTCACGACCAACACGCTCAAACTTTACGTTACCGTCAATAAGAGCAAAAAGTGTGTCATCAGAGCCACGGCCAACATTGTTGCCGGGATGAATGTGTGTTCCGCGCTGCTTTACAAGAATATTACCTGCAAGCACGAACTGACCGTCTGCACGCTTTGTGCCAAGACGCTTTGATTCGGAATCACGGCCGTTCTTTGTTGAACCGCCGCCCTTTTTATGAGCAAACAACTGAACATTTATTCTAAGCATTTTGTTACACCTCCGTATATGTTACCGTTAAATAATCGGGATACTGTTCCTCTGTGCTTTCCAGATGAAGCTTCAGTCCCTCGAGAATATCCTTACACAAATCTGCGTCCTTTTCCTGAACACGAACAAGCATATCTCCGTCGCTGTCCTCAGCCTGTGCATCAGCACAAATAACATCGGTTATTGTATTAGCAGCCATATATGCCGCTGAAGATACAAAAGCGCACACTATATCGCTGCCGCTTTCTGCATAACCTGAATGTCCGCTGATATGAAACCCGACAAGACTGCCGCTATGTGTTACAAAGAAGTCAGCCTTGATCATTATGCTTCAATAGACTCGATCTGTACCTTTGTATAGAACTGTCTGTGTCCCATCTTACGCTTTGAGCTTTTCTTGGGCTTATAAGTAAATACTGTAACCTTTCTGCCCTTGCCGGTCTTGAGGACCTTACCTGTTACCTTTGCTCCCTCAACATAAGGAGCGCCTACCTTGAAGCCGTCATCAGTGCTGACTGCAACTACCTTGAAGTCAACCGTTGAATCGTCCTCAGCGTCAAGCTTCTCAACAAATACTACATCGCCGTTTGCGACTTTGTACTGCTTTCCGCCTGTTTCAATTACTGCGTACATATTGGCACCTACCTGTTATTAAACTCGCTGCTCAAGGGCGGAGCACTGCTCACTTTCATTTGCCCACAGCATGCGGCTTAATTATAATAACACATTAATTTCAACTTGTCAACATTCACGCAGAGCCTTTTCACGTCAATCTAATTCAGACATCAAAATGATACAAAGATTAATAAGATGTCATTTTGAGCGTTAAGCGAATAATCTTTGAGTGACTTATGCACACTTTACTATGCCTGTCAGGTTTAATTAATTAGAAAAAACGCACTTTAAGCCCTTTCGGCAAGCTCAAGAAAGAAGGTTGATTCTGAAAAGTAACAAAATAATTTCCAAATTAGATTGACGTGAGAGCCTTTTACATATCATTCCATGAGCTTTATCTACTGTCTGAAACAGAAAAACGGCACCTGCTGTTTAGATTGACAGTAGGTGTCGTTTTTTAATGTAACTTAATTAAGAATTTTTATTCAGATTTGTGCAGTTTCAAACCCGACACACATACCCATATAACGTGATTATAAATCTTTCAGCAAATTAATTCTATTTAAGGTACCATAAATCTGTTCCCTGCTAAGTATCTTTACCAACAGTAGATACAAAAAAAATAGCAGATAAAAACAACATACACCAGAAACAATACTCAATTAGTATAAAGGGAACACCAAATAAAAAGGAAATAAGACCTGCTATTCCATAACCTGACAAATATTCTGCAACCTTTTCTTTGTATGGTTCTGTTAAAGATAACAGTAACATACATAAAATTACGGTAGCAATTATTCTGATAATTTTAATACTTAAGTAAGGTTCTTCGTCGGCTATACATAGATAAATCGCTAAAATGCACAAAATAAGATGCACCCAAAAGGAAAAAGTCAATATCGCCAAAGCGTTTTGGCCAATTAAAGCACCAATTGATAAAATCACAAAAAGAATAATTCCCCAACCAACGCCAATATAAGCCATTGTTTTATCACTTCCTTTAAACAGCAATACATTATTGTTTTATAAAAGCCCTCAAAATAACATGGACTATTTTATAAATAGATTCAAAATTATACTGATGAAATAATCATATTTTAAAATATTATATCTGTATTACAGATAAAAGTCAATATCTGTAATACAGATATTGCATAATAATTTTTGAGGTGAGCTATTATGCAATTCAAACATCTTAAAGATATACGAACAGACAACGACATCAAGCAAAAAGAAATTGCCGCTTATCTGAATGTCTCCCAGAACACCTACTCTCAATATGAAACAGGAGTTATTTCATTGACAGCAGAAATACTTATTAAACTGTCAGACTACTACAATGTCAGTGTTGATTATTTGCTCGATAGAACGAACAATCCTAAGCGCTATTGATTAGTTCAGCTGTCCCTTAACTCACATCCCGTACTGCTCGAAAAAGAAATGTTATTTCAACCAAACCAAATCAAATCATTCTCTGAGCCATCATATATACAAAAAAGCAACTCTTACATTTCTGCAAGAATTGCTTTTTTGTTTTACATTTAATTGCTATTTAGTTCTACATTCTGAGGATCCTTATCTTTTCTCAAAATCGACAACTACCCAATCATAGTTTCTCAAATTATACGGACTGCGGCAATAGGGACAATTTCTTTCTCTTACAGCGTTGAAGCTCGCTCCGCAGGAACGACACTCTATATTACTGACAGAAGCATTACAGTCATCCTGTACTCCTATGGCGCGGCACAGCTTCATGCGGAATGTTTCATTTTTTTGCTTCAGCTTAAGACCTTTAATACGGGATGTTCTTGCGTAAACATCAATATCGGCATATATGTATTGCTCATCACTATAGACCTTATTTAGTCCGACAGCACCCTGATATTCAATATCAATAATGTCACTGTATGGATTATCCCCGTCTTTTTCATACACTGAGCAGTTTTTGTAATCGTCAGTGAAAATCATAGTCTTTAGCAGATTGTTGACCTTGCCTACGAAAAAGTCAACAGAGAAAAACGGATCATACTTCTGCATGAAACGCGGCATTTTATTTGCAAATTTTCTAAAGGCAGAAGCTCTTGAGCTGCTTCCTATGCCGTCAGCTAAAAGCAATGTCATAGTAATAATAAAATACAGCAGATATCCGAAAAATATTCCACAGACCCCTGTTGCCAACATTGCAAAAATATAATTGAAATCCGCCATGGAAACCTCGTATTCGGAAGCAGGCGGCTCCAATTGTTTAGAAGAGTACAGGAAGAAAAAAAGCAATGCCGCCGCTATACCTATCAATATAAACGGAAACAGCTTCATACGAACGTACGGCTTTGATCTTATAGTATAATAGTTTGTGATCCTTGGGTATAGATCAGGCATCATGAATTTTGTTCCGCAGCTGCGGCAGCCCTGTTCCAAAAGCTGTGTTACTGTATTGATATCTCCGCAGTTCGGACAGCAATATGTAGCTTTGGGATCCTGTTCCTCTGCAAACACAACATATGAGCTTATGGTGCCGTCAGACTTTTCTTTTTTGAGGATCTTATTGTTTGATACAAAGCTTTTCTCTGACAGACAATTCGTTATCGGAATACGTGTAACATATCTTTTGTCCTTTCCCAACAGAGGAGTGACAAGCGTAACGGAATTATCTTTCATTATAAACTTGCGCTTAACACTTACATTATGTCTGGATAATCTCTGCTGCTGCAAATAGAAATTATACTTCATATCCATTGAGGATATCTTCGGAATATAATTGTTATCCTCATCCATATTATTCATTTCGTTTATAAACTTATTATGCAGGTCTTTTGCATTCAGATCGTAATTATCATCCGGTTTGAAGATCTGCTTAAACGCATTGATAACCGCACCCATCCTCATTCCTCCATTGTAACAGACAGCAGGTTTAATGATACGCGGAAAAACCTGCCGATACTGACCGTATTATACCACAGCAGAAGTTAGAACACAAATGTCTTAACAGCCTATTGTCAATACCGATCAGTACCGTTATGCTTTACGTATAGTCTAAGTCAAAAAATGTTTTCAGTTCCTCGCAACACCGGTTTTCCTTGCTGCTTCCATAACGGCATCCGCGACGGTCTGACCTATACGCTTATCAAAAGCATAAGGGAGAATGTAGTCCTCATTAAGTTCCTTTTCGTCTACAAGAGAAGCGATAGCATATGAAGCAGCGACTTTCATCTCTTCATTGATCTCTTTAGCACGGCAATCAAGTGCGCCGCGGAAAATACCAGGGAAGCAAAGAACATTATTTATCTGGTTCGGGAAGTCCGAGCGGCCTGTTCCGATTATTCTTGCACCTGCTTTTTTAGCAAGATCAGGCATTATTTCCGGAGTGGGATTAGACATTGCAAGTACGATAGCGTCCTTGTTCATGGAGGCAACCATTTCTTCGCTGACGATATTCGGTGCCGAAACGCCGATAAACACGTCAGAGCCTTTCATTGCATCTGCCAGTGTACCAGTAAGCTTCTCTCTGTTTGTGATCTCTGCCATAGCAGCTTTTTCACTGTTAAGTCTTTCATCGCCTTCACAAATAATACCAACGCTGTCACAGAGAATAAGGTGCTGTACTCCCATATTCATTATATGTTTAGCAATAGCGATACCTGCGGAGCCTGCGCCGTTAATAACTACCTTGATATCCTTGATATCTTTCTTGACGATTTTAAGAGCATTTATCATTGCAGCTGCAACAACAACAGCTGTACCGTGCTGATCGTCATGGAACACAGGGATATCACATATCTCTTTAAGTCTACGTTCTATCTCGAAGCATCTGGGAGCGGCGATATCCTCAAGGTTGATACCACCGAAGCTGCCCGAGATAAGGTATACTGTTCTGACGATCTCATCCACATCCTTTGAACGCACGCAGATAGGGAAAGCATCCACATCGCCGAATTCTTTAAAGAGAGCGCACTTACCCTCCATAACAGGCATACCTGCCTCAGGGCCTATATCACCAAGACCAAGCACAGCCGTACCATCTGTAACAACTGCAACGAGGTTATTCCTTCTTGTGAGCTTAAATGACTTTTCATAATCCTTGTTGATCTCAAGGCAAGGCTCCGCAACGCCGGGAGTATACGCAAGTGAAAGCTCCTCAGAGTTGGTTATAGGCGCTCTTGAGACCACCTCTATTTTACCCTGCCATTCATAGTGTTTCTTCAATGATTCCTGTCTGATATCCATTTTGATTTTCCTTTCATTTATAGTTTCAATACCATCATATCCCTATTATAATACAAATTTCCACTGTTGTAAACAACCCGATTCGCGGCGCAAGGCTTGCGCACCCGATTCGCGCTGGCGTTCGCTAAAGCTCACTCTGATTGTATGACCGAAAATTTTCCTGTCCGCGTTTCTCCGCCCAACACGCCCCTTACGGTGCGCTTATGGGCGGGTTTAGTTTTGGAGGACAGTTGTAGACGTGTGCAATAATAGCCAAAGTGCTCTCTAAAGAGCACGACGCGGACGGGTCAAGTAAAAGTATATGCGTTCTAAGTCGTCCAGTGCGGTCACGCACCCGCCGGCGCAGCCTGAGGGCTGCTGTTTCGGCTGTTTTCTAATGGCATAAAGTTTCTTTCCCTACTAAACTTAATGCGCCTATACAGTGTAAAACTGTAGTTTATATTATACTTATTATAATTCATTTTCGCTGCGCGAAAATGTACCACAACTATTCACTATTCGTTATTCGCTATTCATTATTCACTATTTCCGCTGCCCGAATAAAAATGATTTTCGTGAAGCTATGTACGGGAGGTGACAAACCCGGAATAATGTTGTATAATGTGTAAGAATGGCTGCTTAGAATTTGCGAAAAGGAGAACACAGGATGGACGAAAGATTTATCCGTACCGAAATGCTCATCGGTACAAAAGCCGCAGAAAAGCTCAGAAACTCACGTGTTGCAGTATTCGGAGTAGGCGGCGTCGGAGGTTATGTGGTGGAAGCCCTCGCCAGAAGCGGTGTAGGTACGCTTGATCTTATTGACAGAGATATCGTCAGTGTATCGAATATCAACCGGCAGATAATCGCACTGACCTCTACCATAGGCAAACCAAAGGTTCAGGCTGCCGCTGAACGTGTTCATGATATTGACTCCGATATCACTGTAAATGTATACAATACATTTTACACTCCAGAAACAGCAGATGAGTTCGATTTTTCACAGTATGACTATGTGGTGGATGCCATAGACACCGTAAGCGGAAAGATACAGCTTGTAATGCAGGCAGACAAAGCAGGCACACCGATAATATCATCAATGGGTGCCGGAAACAAGCTCGACCCCACACAATTTGAAATCACGGATATATACAAAACTTCGGTATGTCCTCTTGCAAGGGTCATGCGAAAAGAACTGAAAGCCAGAGGAATAAAGCGCCTTACAGTGGTTTACTCGAAGGAACAGCCCAGAACACCATATATCCAAAGTGAAGATCCGGAAACACATAAGGTCATTCCGGCAAGCATTGCCTTCGTGCCGTCTGCCGCCGGACTCATCATAGCCTCAAAGGTCGTCAGTGATCTGTGCGCTGAAAAATAAAAAGAACAAGGAGGATAATTCAATGAAAAAGTCAACGGTATTTTTTGCAGTACTGTCTGCACTTTTGGGAGGAATACTCATTGGATTTCTGTTTTCGCCTATGAAGCATGGTGTAAATTTTCACGACAACAGGATCAGCATAGGCAATCACAACGGAAACGGCAACAAGCCCAAATTCTTATATCACAAAGGACTTGACGGCAGGTATATAAAAAGAAAGGAAATTGATAAGTGATGGATTGGACAGAAATAATTATTGAGGTCAATTCCTCAGATATTGAAACCGCTGGCAATATTGCGCAAATGACAGTGCCCTATGGTATTTATATAGAGGACTATTCAAATCTTGAACAGGAAGTTCTTGAGATCGCAAACATAGATCTTATTGATGAAGAGCTTCTTCATAAAGACAGAACAAAAGGCAGGATACATATATACATAAGTCCGGAGGATAATCCGGCAGAGGCATTGTCATTCATCAAGGAGCGTCTGACAGCTGAAAACATTCCTTATGAAATAAACTCGGACTCCTGTGATGTAGAGAGCTGTCTTGAAAACTGGAAGAAATACTTTCAGCCCACAAACATCGGAAAAAAGCTTCTTATCAGACCGATATGGCGTGACGACTACGATCCTCAGGGCAGGATAGTTCTGAATCTTGAGCCGGGACTCGCCTTTGGCACAGGCACCCACGAAACAACAAGACTGTGTCTTGAAGCTTTGGAAAAATACGTGAGTCAGGGAGATACTGTTCTTGATGTAGGCTGCGGCAGCGGAATACTGTCTGTTGCTGCACTGCTTCTCGGCGCAGGCTCTGCAACAGGAATTGATATAGACGAGCTTGCTGTAAAGTCTTCTGTGCAAAACGCACAGCTCAACCATGTGGAGGACAGATACACGGGTATCCATGGTAATCTTGCAGAAAAAGCTAAGGGCAGATATGACATCATAACCGCTAACATTGTTGCAGATGCAATAATCATGCTTTCCGGCGATATAGAAAAATTCATGGACGAAAACACCATCTATATTATGAGCGGAATAATAGACACAAGACTTGATGATGTACTCAGCGCACTTCCGCCCTCTATTGTTGTAACAGAGCAGTTCGAGGACAAAGGCTGGATATGTCTTGCTGCTAAAAAGAAAAGTCAGTAATATTTTCTTTTTCGGAATTATATTTCTTCTTGTTATGATACAATATCGTATATATGCAATTATGGAGGTAAATAATAAATGAACAACAAAAAGAAGAATGATGTCCTGAATCTTGTTTTCTCGGCATTTCTTGTTATCGCATTTGTGATATGTGCCTATTTCTTTGTAGGCATTATCAAAGACCACTTTGAAACAAGCAAAGCAATGGAGCTTGTAATGACGTCTCTTGTGTTTGCTGTTTTCGGAGCAGTTCTCTTTTATGCTACAAGAGTAGGCGAAGGCAAACAGGTATGGCGTTTCTCTCCTGCAACTCTGATAATAATGGTAATTCCTGCACTGTATATTATCGCAGCTTCTTCAGCAGAAGGTCTGCCGTTTCACGAAAAGATAGCAGGCTGCAATGAACTTGTATATCTTGCAGGTGTCGTTTTAGGATATGGTATTCCTTACACTTTTCTCAGCGGCTACGAGCTTGACACTTCAGACGAAGAGGATGAAGCACAGGAAAGCAAAAAGGAGAAATCCACAGGCAGTGACTCTGAAAACACATCAGACGATGAAAGCGATTCTGACTCAGACAATGAAGCTGACATTGAAGCAGCATTAGACGAGCTTGCAGAAGCAGTAGATACCGACAAAGCTGACGATTCTCCGGACAGCGAAGAAGAATAATATTCACCACAAGAAAGGAAAGATCTATAATGGCAGAAGAATGTACACACGATTGTTCATCCTGCGGAGCAAGCTGTTCTTCAAGAACAGAGCCGCAGGACATGACAGAAAAGCTGAATGAATACAGCTCGGTAAAGAAGGTTATCGGTGTTGTAAGCGGCAAAGGCGGCGTAGGAAAATCCACAGTAACATCACTCATGGCAGTAATGTTCAACAGAATGGGATATCACACAGCTATTCTTGACGCTGACATAACAGGTCCCTCTATACCGAAGGCATTCGGAATAAAGGAAAAGGCACTTGGCTCTGACAAAGGCATACTCCCCATCACAACACACTCAGGAATAGACATCATGTCTGTAAATCTGCTTCTTGAAAACGAGACAGACCCTGTGATCTGGCGAGGTCCTGTACTTGCCGGAACTGTAAAGCAGTTCTGGACAGATGTACTCTGGCAGGATGTAGACTATATGTTTGTAGATATGCCTCCGGGAACAGGCGATGTACCGCTGACGATCTTCCAGTCACTTCCCCTTGACGGAATTATCATTGTCACATCTCCGCAGGAGCTTGTTTCCATGATAGTAGGCAAAGCTGTAAAAATGGCTCAGATGATGAACATTCCGATCTTAGGGATAGTAGAGAACATGAGTTATTTCAAATGTCCGGACTGCGGCAAGGAACACTATTTATTCGGCAAGAGCAAGCTTGAGGATATCGCCAAAGAATACGGCATAAACATTCTTGCCCGACTCCCCATAGACCCCGAAAGCGCTCGCGCCTGTGATACCGGCAAGATTGAGTCCGTCATCAACAAACCTGCCGAAGAGGCTGCATCCACCCTCGAAACTCAGCTTAAATCGTAAAGGCTGCTTTTGTCGGATCCACCAGGGGCTTTGCCCCCAGACCCCCACCAGGGCTACTCGCCCTGGACCTCGCCAGGGGGATGACCCCCTGGACCCACATAAATGTATAGCCGGATAGCACAGTATACTATCCATTGATATTCGTTCCACAGTTTTCATTCTTCTTTACGAGTATCAGGGGCACAGTAATACCAACAAAAGAATTGCAATGACAAGACCGATAGCATTGAGATCATTCTCGCTGCTATCGGTCTTTTGTTTTGAAATTTTTCAAAGTTCAAAGTTTGAATATCCGAATTGTTCTTGAAAACAAATATTTTTAAGAGACTTACTATGATCCTTTTTCGCCGTGCGAAAAAGAACCACTATTATTCGTTTTTAAGTCTTAAGTTTTCAGTATTCATTTTTTTATTTTGCTATGTATCCTATTTTTTTCATTACTTTGGAGAGTGTGCGCTGCGAAAGTCTGAGTGCAAATTCAGCGCCGCTTTTGTACTGCTCCGCAAGATAGTCTTTGTTTTTGATATAGTCGTTATAACGCTCCTGAATAGGACGAAGTGTTTCTACAACTGCTTCACCAACGGCTGTTTTGAAGTCACCGTAACCCTTTCCCTCAAATTCAGCTGTTATCTCATCGGGAGTTTTATCGGTAACGGCACTCATTATTCCGATAAGGTTATTAATACCGTCCTTGCCCTCACCTACTCTGACAACTGCTTCTGAATCTGTAACGGCTCTCTTGAACTTCTTCATTATCACATCAGGAGTGTCGAGCATAGCTACCCATGAATTTGCGTTTTCATCAGACTTTGACATCTTCTTAGTAGGCTCCTGAAGTGAACATATCTTTGCACCTGCTTTTCCGATATACGCATCCGGAATTGTAAAGGTCTTGCCATAAACGCCGTTAAATCTCTCGGCTATATTTCTTGTAAGCTCAAGGTGCTGTTTCTGATCTATACCGACCGGAACAAGGTCTGCCTGATACAAAAGGATATCAGCAGCCATCAGTGACGGGTATGTAAACAATCCGGCATTTACATTATCAGCATGCTTCTGGGATTTATCCTTGAACTGGGTCATTCTGGAAAGCTCTCCGAACTGTGTATAGCAATTCAGTATCCATGCAAGCTCTGCGTGTGTATGAACATGGCTCTGAATAAAGAACGGGCTTTTCTGTGGGTCAATTCCGCAGGCAAGAAGAAGCGCATATGCCTCCATTATATTATGCCTGAATTTCTGCGGATCCTGTCTTACGGTTATAGCGTGAAGATCAGCTACGGCGAATATACAGTTGTATTCGTCCTGGAGCTTCACCCAGTTTCTCAGCGCTCCAAGATAGTTACCCAGAGTAAAAGAACCGCTGGGCTGTATTGCGCTGAATATTACTTTTTTCTTTTCCTGTACTGTCTCAGACATTATAAAATCTCCTTTGCAAGTTCACCAAGTATTTTTATTCCTTTTTCCAGCTGTTCGTCCGTAGGAGTGGAGAAGTTTATCCTGAATGAACTGCACTGTTCGCTTTCATCTGTCAGGAAAGCATTTCCCGGAACAACGCAAACCTTTCTCAGTACTGCCTGCTTGCAGAAGTCAGGCATATCCACACCTTCCGGAAGCTTACACCATATGAACAGACCGCCCTCTATCGGCTGATATGTTATCTTGTTCGGAACAAGGTACTTATCAAGAAGCTCCATACAGAAGTTTGCTTTTTTGCGGTATATCTCACGGAGATTTGCAAGGTGTCCCTTAAAATCATATTCTGTCATAAAGCGGTGAGCCACCATTTGTGCCCAGATATTAGTGTGAACATCCTCGCCCTGTTTGCATACTATCATTTTCTGTACTACAGTTTTGGGTGCTATTACATAACCCAGACGCATACCCGGTGAAAGTATCTTTGAAAATGAACCTGCATATGCAACTATACCATCTTCATCAAAAGACTTGATAGGGGGAATATTTTCTCCGCTTATTCTCAGCTCGCCATAAGGGTTGTCCTCGAGTATCATTACATTGTATTTCTTTGCAAGCTCGTATATTTTCTTACGCTTTTCAAGGCTTGTTGTAACACCTGACGGGTTCTGGAAGTTTGAAATTATATAGATAAAGCGTACATTTTTTTCATTTTGAAGTGCGCTTTCAAGAGCCTGCAAATTCATACCGTCAGCTTCCAGCGGAATACCGCAGAGTCTTGCATTATATGAACGGAAGGAATTGAGAGAACCGATAAAGCTCGGAGCTTCACATATTACGGTATCGCCTTCATTCACAGTAGATTTTGTCAGAAGATCCATTACCTGCTGAGCGCCCGATGTAATAACAAGCTCATCAAAATCTCTGCCCACATTATACTCAGACTTCATAAAATCTCCCACAGCCTGTCTAAGGGGTGCATAGCCCTCAGTTACACTGTACTGAAGTGCGGCAATAGGGTTTTCAGTCATGATCTTGTTTGATATCTCAGCTATCTCTTTTACAGGAAAGGCCTCTGGTGCAGGGTTACCGGCTGAAAGGGATACCACAGTAGGGTCAGCCGCATATTTGAATATTTCTCTGATTGCAGAGGGTTTAAGTGTTTTTACTCTTTCTGAAAGTATATAATCCATTACGCAACATCCTTTATATAAATATTTGATATTATATTTTACCATATTTACAAGTCCAGTGCAAGCACAGCTGATTTCTTTTTGCTCTGCATTTTCATAAATCCGGATACAGTATTTCAGAAAATCGTTGTAATTTGTCAGGGATTGGTGTATAATAGTTTTTACTGAAAATGAAACATATCTGTAGTTTTATCTCAGTATACAGCCCTGAAGCATCCGGACTCAATATCCTGTATCGCAGTAAAAGCAAACGAGATATTGAGATCTTCTGAATTTTTCAGTTTGCTGCAAGCTGTATCATATAGAAAACGGAGGAATGAAAATGCAGAAAAAAGGCGGACTTATGTCCTTCAGACCGGATATCAAAGTCGTTGATTGTACATTGCGTGACGGCGGGCTTGTAAATAACTTTGAGTTTTCCGACGAATTTGTTAAAGCGCTTTACAAGACCAACATCAAATCAGGAATTGACTATATGGAATTTGGCTATAAAGCATCCAAAGAACAGTTCGATGTAAACAAATTCGGCAAGTGGAAATTCTGCAATGACGATGACATAATAGAAATAGTCGGCGATAACGACACAGATCTTAAAATATCTGTTATGGCAGATGTAGGAAGAACTGATTTCAGAAACGATATCATAGACAAAGCAAACAGTCCTATAGACCTTGTCAGAGTTGCAGCGTATATCAATCAGATACCTGCTGCAATTGAAATGATAGAATACTGTGACAAAAAGGGATATGAAACAACCGTAAACATTATGGCTGTTTCAAAGTCCAACGATCAGGATCTTGACGACGCTCTGGAGATACTTGGCAGAAGCTGTGTAGGAACCATATATATCGTTGACAGCTACGGTTCTCTCTATCCGGAGCAGATGAGGAGACTTGCAGACAAATATCTTGCGATAGCTGACAAGTACGGAAAGCATATAGGCGTACACGCTCACAACAATCAGCAGCTCGCATTTGCAAATACTATTGATGCTCTTACTATGGGCGTAAGCTATCTTGACTCCACGGTATGCAGCATGGGCAGAGGTGCAGGCAACTGTCCTACGGAGCTGCTTCTCAGCTTCCTGAAAAACCCGAAGTATCATCTTTCGCCGATCCTCACTTTCATTGAGCAGCATATGCTGAAGCTGAAAGAGGACGGAATAATCTGGGGTTACGACATCCCCTATCTTCTCACAGGCAGACTGAACCAGCATCCCCGTGATGCCATCCAGTTTACTTCTGAGCACCGCACCGATTATAAAGACTTTTACCACTTCCTCTACGATAAAGAGATCTGATAACAAAACACTTATTAAAAGCTCCGTTCAGCCTTTGCAGCTGAGCGGAGTTTTTTAATACAAAAAAAGAACGTCCCGAAAAGAGACGTTCAATATTTTAAAAAGAATGAGTGAGACGATAAGCCGGGTTCTGTCGTGAACAGCCATCTATCTTGGCAGACCGTTACCGATACTGCTCAGTGCCACCTAATCAAAGCCATCGGGCAGATGTTAATGCTTTACTGCGGTGTTGCTCCGGATAGGGTTTACAGGGCCGCACAGTCTCCTGTACGCCGGTGAGCTCTTACCTCGCCTTTCCATCCTTACCTGTCTTACGGCAGGCGGTATATTTCTGTTGCACTTTCCCTGGGGTCACCCCCGGCGGCCGTTAGCCGTTATCCTTGCCCTATGGAGCCCGGACTTTCCTCGGATGCGGCCTTTCGGCACTGCACCCGCAGCTGTTTATCTCACTCACGAGCAAATTATATTACACTTCCACCTCTTTGTCAAGTGGGCGCAGATTTGGCAGACAATATTCCCCATCCGCCGGCGCAGGCTAAGCGCCTGCTGTTTCGGCTGTTTCTTACAGGTATAAAGAGTTATTTTCCCTTTTATACTTCAGCGCCTGTACAGACGTAAAAGTGCAATTTCAGCACAGTTCCTGTGCTTATAGCTCGTATTAAAGTTTAGCGTTGAATAAATCTTTAGATTCTGTGGCTGTAATAAACTATTCCCATGTGTATGTAAATGAGTAAATCGAACAAAAGCCATGATAATGTTATTGTTGTAAAAAATTTATATAGTCAGATAATAAGAATCTCCTATCACTAATTTCAATATCGCAGAAGCACAGTCCCGCAATAAGTAATTCTCCTGAAGCTGTTTTTCCAACAGTATAGTTTTTTTCAACATAAAGATCAGTTACATTTTTCCAAGTATAAAAAAATATACTACAAAAATTGACATTTATGTTAAATAATATTATAATAGATTTATGTATATACTTTTGTAAAAGATGTTTCTTTTTTGAGGGGGAACAACAATGACAAAACATAAACAAATCACATCATCACCGCCGCTTTCAGCTGTTCTTGCATTGCTGACGTGTTTTTGCGGATTTATGTATTGCCTTAACTTCACCGGCTTTTTCGAGCGTCTGCACTGGTACTCCTTTGCATCAGACGTAAATCTGTCTCTTGATGATTTCAACACATTTCTTGTATTCACCGCTATAGTGCTGTTTGTTTACTATTCGATGTTTCTTGTTATTTCATGTCTGCTTTTTCTCAGGATACACCGTCATCTGAACATTATATTTTTTATTATGGCAATATTGAAGATAACCACTATTGTGATGATGTTCATTCCCGGAAATAATATGGTGTTTCAGTTTGGCTTTGAAGCCATAATGGAAGTGCTTGCCCTTCTGTGTATAATATATATCAGAAGGAATTCCCACGAAGGAGAGGGAGTGCTCATCAACAGAGTGACCATCGGCATTATCGGTATACTCGCCGAGTGTATTCCATTAATAAGAAATGTGCAGTTTCTGTTCTTTGACGATATGAATCCCTTTGTCCGCATATCAATAATAATGCTGCCATGTCTGACAGCTGCATTCATCTTCGTTTTCTCATTCCGTTCTTACAAAACCCCCTTAGTTCCGGAAGCCGCATAAATAATATTTGCAATAAATAAAACAGCTCCGGCTGACACCTGTGTTAAATTCAGGTGTCAGCCGGAGCTTTCAGTCGTCCTCTTCGACCGGTATTTCAGCGTTTTCATTTGTAGCATGGTGGAAGGTCGGAACGATCTCTGCAATGAGCTTTTCGACCTCTTCCTTATTGTTTCTGTAGGCGGAATAGTAAAGGTTTTTCAAGTGGGTCATAAGTATTTCATTGTTAAACTCTATGGGTTTGCCAATATAGATTTTCTTGTTGTCTGTTTTTGTAATGCCTTCTTCATTCAGCAAAAGCTCCTCGTAGAGCTTCTCGCCGGGACGCAGACCGGTGTATTCTATCTTTATGTCCTCGTGAGGCTTGAAGCCGGAAAGCCTTATAAGATTTTCTGCAAGTACGCGTATCTTTACCGGCTCACCCATATCAAGAATGAATATCTCGCCGCCCTTTGCAAGGCTTCCTGCGGTAAGAACAAGAGACACCGCTTCCGGTATTGTCATAAAGTATCGTATAATATCAGGATGGGTCACAGTCACAGGACCGCCTGTTCTTATCTGTTCCTTGAAAAGCGGTATTACAGAACCGTTTGAACCCAGAACATTTCCGAAACGTACTGCAACAAAATTCGTTTTGCTTTTTTTACCCATCATCTGTATGAGCATTTCGCAGATACGCTTGGTAGCGCCCATTACATTTGTGGGGTTAACGGCTTTATCTGTGGATATCTGTACGAAGTTCTTGACATGATACTTGTCTGCTGTTTCCACAAGCTTAAGTGTGCCGAACACGTTATTTTTTACAGCTTCTTCGGGATTTGTCTCCATCAATGGCACGTGCTTATGAGCCGCCGCATGGAACACAACATCAATATTATGTGTCCTGAAAATATGATCAAGCTTCTTTTTGTCACGAACAGAAGCTATCTGAACTTCAAAAGAGAGATCCGAACCATGCTTTCTTATAAGCTCCTGCTGTATTTCGTAGGCGTTGTTTTCATAGATGTCAAGTATTATCAGGTGCCTCGGTTTCAGCCTTGCTATCTGTCTGCAAAGTTCCGAGCCTATTGAACCGCCGCCGCCTGTTACAAGTACTGTTTGTCCTACGATATACTTGCCGTATTTTTCAGTATCGAAAACCACAGGCTCTCTTCCTAAAAGGTCTTCTACTTCCACCTGCCTTATAGATGAGGTTATCGGAACGCCGGACGTCATCAGGTTGTAAATATTCGGAATGATCTTGACCTCAAGGTGAGTATCCGCACAGGCATCCAGAATACGTTTTTTGTCCGCAACACTTATCTGAGAAATAGTAAAAAGTATCGCTTCTATATCATGCTTATAGCAAAGCTGAGATATCTCATAGGTCGTACCCTCTACCTTAACGCCTGCTATCCTGCGATGAAGCTTTTCCTTGTCATCATCAACGATACATACGGGGATATATTCATTTCCGGGGCTTTTTGAAAGCTCACTGAGTACAGAAAGAGCGCCCTCGCCGGCACCCACTATCATAAGCCGCTTTTTTGCCTTACCTGCAAGGTTGCGCCGTTCAAGTATCTTGTTGAGTCTGTATATTATCCTGAACATCATCACGAACAGTGTTGACATCAGCGCAAAGCATATATACGTTCTCGAACCAAGATCATAGTTGTTCTGATCATTTCCTATTACCATCATGAACAGCATGAATACTATATTCGCAGTCAGCGACGCTATACCTGCATAGAAAAAATCCTCTACATCCGCGTATCGCCACATTTTGTTATACAGGCGGAATATAATGAACACCAACGTAAAGGAAACATTCACGGCAGCAAAACCAACAAGAAACTCATTCCCGACTCCTTCAAGTGTAAAATTATTCTTGTTGATCGCAAAGGTGATATAGTACGACAGATTCCAAAGGATCATATCGCAAAGAAACAATATTATTTTTCTATGTTTTTTGAATACATTAAATATTTTAAACATAATTCCTCTTCCCAACGACAGCACCGTGCCTGCGTATTATGCTTATATTACAGTCCTTACGATCTCATTGATAGATAGACGTAATATCATGCTGTCTGTATTATCGCTTTACCGCTTTCATATGAACATGAAAGCCTGATCAGTAATTTATACAACAAGCCCATTTTTACATACATTTTTATTATATTCCATTATTACAGAAAATACAATAGTTTGTTTTTGGTTTTTCAAGGGTTAATTAATGATTTATTTGCGATTATTGTAATTTTTATGCCAAAATGTATATAATTCATGGAATAAAAATAAAGCACTAAAAAAGGCTGCCAGAAAAACTGACAGTCTTAATGAAATGATCTTGCTCATTCAATTATTCAATTCGGAATTACACACAACAGCTGCTTTCAGCAAGAGCCACCTTATTGATCATCAGTTTCTCCACTTCACCGGGTTCAAGACCAAGCACAAGAGAAAACTCTGTATACAGCTGTTTCTCAGCCTGCTTTAAGAATATTTCATCGCTCTGATGCAGCTTCTTGCCTTTTTTCTGCTGTATGGATCTGTGTATATACAGTGCCTTGATAAGCCCTGCAAGCTCAATTCTGTCACCCTGATTAAGGATCTCGTGATATCTCTGTTTACGCTCGTTGTCATCATCTATCCACACAGGATCATACTCCGGAACTGAATCCAGAATATCGTTGATCTCTTCATCAGTAAGAAGTGAGCGCATCTTATTCATAAGAGCTGAGTTGTTTTTGGGAACGAAAAACGTGGAATTTGCATCGTATACCGGCTCTAAGACAAAGTATTCTACTGTATCTCCTCCAAGGTCATTTTCCTCTGTACCGGAAATCTTACATACGCCGTTTGTGTCATAAATAACATAATCGCCGACACTGAACATTATAATTACCCCTTTGCTTTCAGCCTGTCTGAACAGCAGAAAACGCTCTGTCTGCATAAACGGATACATCCTTGTAAAATTTGCCATACTCTGCTCCAAGGAGCTGCGGTGCCAGAAGCTTGTGGCGTTAGAAACAGACTGTAAATTTCCATATCTACATTATAATACTTTTTGAGAAAAAATGTCATAGGCAAATTCAACAAAAACCTAACGCTCTGCTATGTTATGTAGGGAAAGATAAAAGCTATAAAATAACCCGTCTCGACGACATAATTGTCAAAATATGAAATAAACAAACATTTTGTTATGATATATAAATATTTATTCAAAAAAAATTTTTATTTATTCAAAAGAGAAAAATATCCGAAAACACTCAAAAGTACAGTAAACATCAATGTTTTGAACTGATGTAAAGTTTAAAAGAAAATTTGTCAAGAATACTTGACAAATTGTAAAGAGTATGATACTATAATATACACAAGGAAATCAGAAGGATTTTCCAGCCGGATCGAAAGCCCGCAGATGCTGTTTTTTCTTGGTTTGCAGCGAAAAATGGCAAGCGGCTTCGGATATCATTCGGAGGCATCTTGATGGATAAAAAAGAAATTCTTGCACAAAATAAACGAAAGTCACGTAATAACCTTGACGAACGTGAGCAGCGCATCTATAACGCTTCGTTCGGACTGGGAGCAGTTGCGGTCGGTGTTTTATGTTTGATTTTCAGTGTATATAAAGCGCTTCACCGGGAGACCTTTTATGAGTTTGTTACAATAATAACGGCATATCTTTGTACGACCTTTTTATATCAGTATAAGAACATAAGAAAGCCGTATTATCTTATCGCAGGAATAGTAACAGGTCTTGCTGCCGCAGCGTGCGGTGCAATGTTTTTTGTGGTGTATGCAGTATGAATGATATAGTGTTTCAGAACCGCCTGCGCGTTGCACGTGCGGAGAAGAGGATCTCACAGGGTGACCTTGCCGAGATGGTGGGAGTTTCCCGACAGACTATCAGCTCGATAGAAAATAATCAGTTTTGTCCCAGTGCAAGACTTGCCTTGCTTATATGTATAGCATTGGATAAAAGGTTCGAAGATTTGTTTTTCTTCGAACAGGAGCAAATATAATTTTGTTTGTAAGTTTACTTCATATACATTCCTCCTAAAAAGCAATTGACCCCCGATCATACAATGGTCGGGGGTCAATTGTTTGTATTTCACTTCAAAGAATATTAATTTTGCAGGGCAGCTGCATGGGGGAAAACCTTTTCCGGCGGAAAAAGGTTTTCCCCATGCCCATTTCCTAAAACCGCTGAATATTAAAGGACTGCCGATCAAAGCAGTCCTTTTTTGAACATAAGCTCACATATTAATCATCATGAATTATCCTTATCTGATTTTGATTTCTTTTTCATGGCAATTATAATAACCACTACTATAACCACAACAGCAACTATAATAGCTATCCATATAAATATGCACAATCCGAGCGGATGCGGACAGAAGCTGCAGAGAGAACACTTGTCTTCCTGCTCTTCCGCTTTCTGAACTGTTGAAGCTTCCTTTTTGTCAGCAGATTCAACTGAGGACTCAGCTGAGGGTTCAGCTGAAATTTCAACAGAGGATTCTACGACGCTTTCTGGATTTGCGTCCATTTCTGTGGCACCAAAGGTAAGTATCTCTGAATAATCAGAATAAAAATCCTCCTGTTCAGGCTGAGCGCAGTAATATCTTGCCCTCAGTTCTATGGGAGTGTCTTTCTCTATCTTGCCTTCTGCTTCTGCGAGGGGCTGGAGTGCGAAAGACATATCTCCGGATTTGATGGTAAAATCACCCTGAAGTCCTACCCACTCTTCCTTGCCTGCAAGACGTGCTTCTGTCTCAAGCCATACAGTGCCAAGTGTGCCTGTCGCCTGTGCTAACTGTTTTTCAAGCTTATCATCAACTTTTAGTTTGAAAGCGATAACAGGGTAGCCGTTGAACTCTTCGTCTGTATATTTCAGATCTGATATCACAGGTGCATCTATATCTCCTGCTTTGAGCGGCTCTACATTTTCTGCATCCTTACCTACTGAGGCAATTTCCGACCAATCGGAACCTATCTTTATATCCTCACCTTCGCTGGGGCGGCAGGTAACGAGCCAGCGTACCCGTACATAGATCGTGTGCTTTGTCAGATCTATCTTTGCGGTGCTTCCGTCGTCGTTTTCTACAACATCATACTGATCGTCTTTCAGGACATCCTTCCAACCGGGATAATCAACATCGCCGTCATGAATACCGTACCAAGCCGCGTCCTCGGGATCACTGATATTGCCCATGTAACGGAATATCCAACTGCTCATCGAGGTATCGGATGAATAGGCTTCGGAAATAAACGCCCATTCTCCAAGCATCGGTCTGTAGTTTTCATCGTAACCTTCTGTATCCCAGTACTTGTTGTAATGCCAATCATCCTGTGTGTCTATTGACCAGTCGATCTGTGCCGTTATCCAAAGGTCGTCATAACCGAGCTTCTGGAGCTCCTCTCTGGTAGCATCAAATGTTTCCGGATCATCCACTTTTGATGACCACTCACTCATTGAGTTGTTCTGGGAATAATGCACCTCGCAGGTGTTCAAAGAATCGCGCTCGTCCAGATAAGTGATAGAGACATTCTGCGGGGCTGTAAGCTCAAACGGAAGTTTTTCCTCAGGAGCGGCAGATACAGGTATTGCAAGTGTGCCTGCGATCGTACCTGCAAGGGTAACTGCGCTCACCGCCAATGATATAAGCTTTTTCATAGTTTTTCACCTCTTAAAAAAAATGTACTACTTAGATTATAGCATATATATCTTGATAAATCTACAATAAAAGTATACAAATATGTTGAAGATTATTGTTTTATCAAACAGTATATGTAATTGTCCATAAAGCTGATCTTAGAATTATAAGACATTCAGACACAGACGCTTTTATTCATACAAACAATTTATTATTTCATATGGATTATTTAATATACAAAAGGACTATATTTTAAAAAAGTATTGACATATTCCATAAGTAGAATTATAATATATTCAACAAGTTGATTATAGGAGGTTGCTTATGTTAAAGCATGGTATTTTAGGCTTGCTGAATTACGGAAGTATGACAGGATATGATATAGTTCATATCTTTAAGGATTCCCTGAGTTATTTCTGGAACGCGCAGACAAGTCAGGTCTACAGAGAGCTTCAGACCATAAAGAAAAACGGCTGGGCCGCTGATGAAACTGTCGAACAGGACGGCAAACCGGATAAAAAGGTTTTCACCATTACCGATAGCGGCAGAGCAGAACTAAAACGCTGGCTGACAGAGGATAATGTGGAGTTCGGTATAAGAAGTCCTTTGATGATGAAGGTCTTTTTCAGAGGGGAATGCAGTCTGGACGAAAACATAGACTTTTTTGAAAAGCTTCAGAATGACAGCTATGCTTTTGACTATAAAATGTCTCTGTCACCTCCGGACACAAAAAAATATGCAGAAATAATAAAAGATCCTATGAAAGCGCTTTACTGGAAAATGACCATCGAATACGGAATGATGTATTCAAAAATGTACAGACAATGGGTAGAAAACTGTATCAGACAACTGGAGGAGTTAAAATATGAAGATACTGGTGATCAACGGAAGTCCTAAGGGAAAAAGAAGCAACAGCTATAAACTGACCCGGAGCTTTGTCGAGGGTATCTCTGAAAAGACAGATGTCGAATGTGAGGAGATATTTGTAAAGGATAAGAACATCGGCACCTGTCTGGGATGCTTTGCCTGTTGGAACAAAACCCCCGGAGTCTGTGTTGTCAAGGATGATATGAAGGATGTTCTTGATAAGATACTTTGGGCGGATATAGTTATATGGTCATTCGGACTTTATTATTTCAATGTTCCCGGAAAAATGAAGCTTCTTGTGGACAGACAGCTCCCTCTTGCCTTACCGTTTATGGTAAGTGAGAGCGAAAGCGGCGGTCATCCCGCGAGATTTGATATGTCAGGAAAGCGTCATGTGATAATCTCAACCTGCGGCTTCTATACCGCAAAGGGAAACTACGGTTCGGTCAATGCCATGTTTGACCATTTTCTCGGAAAAGGACGGTATGAGACTATCTACTGCGGACAGGGCGAACTGTTCAGAGTAGAAGCACTTCACGATCGCACAGACGAATATCTGAGCTATGTACATAGTGCCGGCAAGGAATTTGTTGAAGGCGGCATAAGCGAACAGACAAGGGAAAATCTCAATGAGCTGCTGTTCCCGAGAGAGACCTTTGAAACAATGGCAGACGCAAGCTGGGGCGTTTCTAAGGATACAGGCGAAAAAGAGGACGAGACTTACATCTTCACAAAACAGATGGCTTCCATGTATAATAAAGCGTCCTATAAGGGCAATGACATTGTTCTTGAAATGTGCTATACAGATGAAGGAAGATCATACCAGATAGTTCTCAAAAAGGACGGCTATGAGGTTCTTAAGGATAATTTCCTGTCTCCCACAACAAAGGTGATAACACCCTTTACGGTATGGAAGGATATCGCCGCAGGAAAGATCAGCGGTTCTCAGGCTATGATGAAGAAGCTCTATCGTGTAGAGGGCGATTTTGATGTCATGCTGAACTGGGGAAAATATTTCGGCTCCGGCAATACTAAACAGACATCCGAAACGAACAGCTCCAACAAAAAGGACAAGGGAACAAGCCTGATGCTGACGCTTATCCCATGGATAACATTCTGGGTGGCAGCAGCAATAGATACCTATGCAGGTGCGCTTGTTTCTATCGGTGTATGCGCGCTAATGGGAATTATCTTCTTCCGTTTCCGCAAGACGTTTTATGATATGCTGTCCACGACTGCTGTAGCCGGTCTGTCTGTACTGGCTCTTCAGGTGCCGGAAATGATAAACCTCATCCTGCCCGGTTCATATCTTGCCTTTGGACTTATGTGGAGCTTGTCATGTCTTACTAAGGTGCCCCTTACTGCATGGTATTCCATGAACAGCTATAACGGTGAAAGCGCTCTGCAAAACCCGTTGTTTGTACGCACTAACCGTATACTGACCCTTGCATGGGGCGTATTGTATATAATTACAAGTGTGTGGACATTTTTCCTGATGGGCACACCTGTTTCACCTTATCTTGCAATAATCAATAATGTCATGCCCATACTGATGGGAATTTTTACAAAGTGGTTCCAGAACTGGTATCCGGCGCATTATGCTTCAAAATGATTTATATATCCCCTTAAACACAGCAGCACGACAGCTTCTCCGTGCTGCTGCTTTTTATTGTCAGAAGAATTATAGGTAACCGCTAAAAATTATGCTTTACAATAATGGCATATCATATTTCATTGAAAAGACTGTTGCGACCCAATATGAAAAAGTGATTGTAAAACAGGGTAAAAAGTAATCGTAAAAAGTAATTTGTGCTTATTTTTCTAATAGTATTGCAAAATTGGTTGTAAAATAGTATAATATCTATGAATGTTCGGGTCGTTTGTAAATATTGATATTATCCGATCATTTGGTGATACATCGGAATTATTCATAGTCGTATCCCCACCAATGTTGAGGAATACAGTATTGGTGCTAAACAATATTATAAAAAACAGGAGATGGTTTAAATGGGTATCATTAAAGCTGCGGTAAATGCTATCGGCGGAGAGCTTGCAGATTCGTATCTGGAGGCGTACCGTCCCTCTGCAATGCATCAGAGAACGGCTGTTGCACCGGGTATCTTTGCGGATGCAGGTCAGAACAGAAACACAAACACCAAACGCATGAACAACGTTATCTCGAACGGTTCTATGATACAGGTAACTTCAGGTCAGCTGATGTGCCTTGTAGACGGCGGACGTGTTGTTGACTATACTACAGTCCCCGGCTACTATAAGGTTTCAAACTCCAGCTCTCCCTCACTCATGAACGGTGAGTTCGGAGCTTCCCTCAAGGATGGCTGGGAAAGAATCAAGTTCGGCGGCAACACCTACCATGAGCAGAGAGTTATCTATATCAACCTCAGACCAATGGAAGGTATCAAGTTCGGAACAAAAACACCTGTACCGTACTATGACGAGCATTACAAGATAGATGTTATGGTTCGTGCTTTCGGTACATTCTCACTTCAGATAGTAGAACCCTGGAAGTTCTTCAACACCGTTATTCCGCAGGAGTGCATAACGGACGGCGTCGGCTTTGAAGTAGATGACTTCCTTGATGACACATTCATGTCTGAATATCTCGGAGCACTGGGCGAGGCACTGAGCAACATTTCTACACTTGGTCAGCCTCTTTCCAGAATACCTACACAGACTACACAGTTAGCTAAATATATGCAGGACGCACTTGATCCGGTATGGCGTCAGGAGCGCGGTCTTGAAATAAAGACTGTAGGTATCTCGAGCATATCCTATGACGACGACACTAAGAAGCTTCTTCAGGAGAGAAACCGTGTTGCTATTTACAACGACCCCAGCATGAGAGAGACATTCGTTCAGACATCCATCGCAAGAGGTCTGGAAAATGCCGGCTCAAACCCCAACGGCGCTATGGCAGGCTTTATGGGTATGGGCATGGGCATGAATGCAGCAGGCGGCTTTATGGGTCAGGCTTCAAACAACAATATGCAGCAGATGCAGATGCAGCAGCAGTATCAGCAGCCTATGCAGCAGCAGTACAACCAGCAGCCCATGCAGCAGGCACCTCAGCAGGCTCCCCAGCAGGCAGCAGGCGGATGGACCTGTAAGTGCGGCCACGCAGGCAATACAGGCAAGTTCTGTATGGAATGCGGTGCTCAGAAGCCCCAGCCTGCAAACAACGCATCATGGGTATGCCCTGCTTGCGGAACAAGCAACTCCGGCAAGTTCTGTATGAACTGCGGCGGTCAGAAGCCTGTTATCGCAAAAAAGATAAAGTGCGACAAGTGCGGATTTGAGCCTGATATGACAAAGGCTATCCCGAAATTCTGTCCAAACTGCGGCGATCCTATCAATGAGGCTGACTATCAGTGATCATACAGACATCTGTGTGATACAAAAATATTTCCCTTATCGGCAATAACCGATAAGGGAAAATTTACAAAATGAGAGGTGAGCTGAGTGTCAGATATTCCCCTTTTTCATGCGCAAAACGAAAACACGCCCTGTGAAAAGGGTAATTATCGGGACACATATAGTTATGGAAACAGTTGCATATAAATGTCTGAATTGCGGCGGTCCTATGCAGTATAACGCTAAAAAGCTGAAATTCTATTGCGAATACTGCCGCAGTGATTTTACCGAGGAAGAGCTTAAAGCAAACTTTGGTGAGCTTGACGAAAATCTTGATAAAAACGAAGCTGTATCTGAGGATGTACAGCCACAGGACGTTCCGGAGGGCTTTGAGGATTTTGCATCAAATACGGTCATGTATTCATGTGAAAGCTGCGGTGCGGAGATAATCGCAGACAAGACCACCGCCGCGACCTTCTGTGTATACTGTCATAATCCTGTTGTAATATCCAACAGACTTACAGGTGCATTTAAACCGGCTAAGGTCATCCCCTTTATGATATCCGAAGAGGATGCACAGCAGAGATTTTTCGACTTTTGCCGTAAGAAACACTTCCTGCCGAAGGACTTCATCTCAGGCGCACAGCTTGAAAATATGAGGGGAGTTTACTATCCCTACTGGATGGTGGATTCACTGAAGGACGGAAACCTCTATGCCACTGCAAAGCAGATACGCACATGGGAAGCAGGAGATGAAAGGTTTACAGAAACAAAAACCTTTAAGGTAATGCGTGCCGGTAAGATAGATTTCAGAGATTACCCCTATCCTGCCCTGACAGGCGAGCACAGCAAGGCTCTGAAGTATGTCAATCCTTATGATGACAAGGATTTCAAGAAGTTTACAATGGCGTATCTGTCAGGCTTCCTCGCAGAAAAGCGTGATACAGAGCGCAAGGACGTTCAGGCTGACGTTGATAAAGAGCTTAAAGAGTATTCTGAAAAAATATACAAGGATACCATCAAGGGCTATGACAGTGTTCATGTAGACAGTGTAAGTGTCAAAACGCTGAAAGAGAACTGGCAATACGCAATGATGCCGGTCTGGATGATGAACTTCAACTATAACGGCAAGGATTACCTCTACGCCATGAACGGACAGACAGGAAAAAACTACGGTGAGCTTCCGATAGATATGGGCAAGCTTGCAATATTCGGAGTTCTTCTGTTTGTTATCATCACAGTTCTTTGTGGGTTAGGAGGTTATTTCCTGCTATGAGAAACAAAAATTTTCTTTCAAGGACAATAATTGTACTGGCCCTTGCAGTGTGTATGTTATTCAGCGGCATGACAGTATTTGCTGCACCTGCTGATGCTTACACTGCTGAAAGCTCTGCCTATACAATAGCAAACACAGCTTATGACGACGATTATGATTACGATTATGACGATTACTATGATGACTATGATTATGATTACGACTACGACTATAATGATAATGCCCCACAGTCATCAAGCCATGAAAAGAAGCCAAAGAACTGGCTGAAAATAATACTGATCTCCTTAGGTATAGGACTTCTGGTTTCCGTTATAACAGTGCTTGTTATCCGCAGCGGATATAAGAACAACGGACAGACCGAACCTTATGAGTTCAAGAACAAGGCACCGCTGGATCTTACTGACAGCCGTGATGAGCTTGTAGATGTACAAGTTACAAGTGTAAGGATCAATAGAGACAACAATTAATATATTCAATAAACCCTACCGGAGGGATCCCATGAGATTTGACGTTATGCCTGTTGCTACAGAAAAACAAATAATTGAAGTTGAAGAGGCTGCATATAATGTATGGCATAATTATTACAGGGAAATATTCTCTAAAGAACAAATAGACTATATGTTGAAAAAATATCAGTCAAGAGATGCGCTGAAAAAACAGATGGCAGATAAGTATATTTATTATATGATCATGTCAGACGGTGAGCTTGCTGGATATATCTGTTTCAAAATATTTCCGGAGTATATATTTATTTCAAGGCTGTACATTAAAGCCGAGTTCCGCAGAAGAGGACTTGCGAGACGTTCGATCGCCATTTTTGACAAAATGCTTGACCGTGAGGAAATGAAAAAGATACGTTCACTCAGACTGAATGTTGAAAGGGATAATATCTTTGCCATCAACGTTTATGAGCATCTGGGATTTGTCAAGATAAGCTCTGTTGACACGGACATCGGAGAAGGCTTCTGCTGCTGTGAATACGTTATGGAACGTTCTTTAGATAAAGAATCAAGGTGATAGTTATGGGCGAAAAATTAAAGAAATATATTGAGTCGCTTCAGCTTCTCCTTGAAAGCGGAGATAAGATAGAAAACATCGGGGAGATAAAGAAAGAGCTTCTTGCAGAAATACAATTCTGGCAGCATGAAAGATTGATACACCTGATGGTGACATTTTTATTCGCGCTGCTGACAATGTCCACTTTTTTTGTGTTTGTTTTCTATCAGTCAATAGCAGTATTGGTTCTTCTTCTTGCGCTTCTTATTCTTCTTGTGCCATACATAATGCACTATTATCGGTTGGAAAATGGAGTACAGACATTGTATGTATTTTATGAAGAGCTTACAAGACGTGAGAAGTCCGGAAAAATATCCGAAGTCTGCGTTCCAAAGCTTAAGGGTGTAGTCATAAAGCCCTTAAAGCAAAAAGACAAAAAGAAATAATATCAAACCAAAGCATCCTGCGCTGCCTGTTAAGGTGTGAGCAGGATGCTTTACTGCATAAAAGAAAGACGTACCATAATCGGGGTACGTCTTTCTTCTTAAAGATAGGAGAAAAAAGGAAACGCTGAAATCAATCTATATCATCGTCATCGGAAAAATGCACTCTTTCTTCCTTCAGCGAGGCTCTGGAAATTTTCTTGATCCGTACATTCTCATCTTTGCCTTTATTATCAGAGGGAGTTTCTTCAGCTTCGGCAGATACGTATCTACTCTGCTTTGAAGCTTCCTGAGCTACATTCTTGACTATCTTTGACATGATCATTACAGAAACAATATCCCACAGTCCGCTGAAAACAAATGATGCGCCTATAAGTATTGTTAGTATTATCGCTGCACCGTTTTTGTTGGTTTCTATACCGGGCTTAAAAATAGCGATAAGTCCGAGAGTGATAAGTATTGCCGCACCGATAAGATGCACCCACCATTTGTCCGACCTCAGCCGATAGTAGTTGATGGCGTATTGGAGCTTTAACACGCCGGTCACAAGTATCATTATTATCAGGATAACATTCAATAGTCTGAGAAAGCTGTCGGAATTGATAAGAAAATATATACCGATACCCAAAAGCGCCGCTCCCTGTACAAGAGCAAAAGAGCCGAACATATCCTCTTTTTTAAGCCTTAAAAAGCTTATACACCTCAGCAGGCCCCACACACAAAGCACACAGCCCAGTATCTGTCCGATAAAGGTGTTGAACTGTTCAGGTATTATGATCATTATAAGACCAAGAGTAACGATGGCAGCATTCAGAACTATAAGCTCTGCTTTCATTTCGCTTACCTTTTTCTTGATCTGATCATAACCATCTTCACTGCCTTTTTTTGCGGAATTCTTTTTAGCCATGATAATTCCTCCCTTGCTAAAAAATATTACACAAAAATACTATTCTGTACTCTGCATCATATTACACTCTTGATTGTTATTTTTTGTATACAATAATTATAATAAAACTGTTAAAAAATGTCAATAAAATTCCTGTAAGTTATTATTATTTATCAGAATTGATGAGCCTTACTGCACTTTCACTATTCCAAAGATACAGTTTCACAAAGGTTAGTATTGTTTTAATGATTTTGAGTGGCGATTTTTTTACTTATATATAAGTGAGATTTTATTATACTTAAAATTATAACCATTGAACTGTAAAGAATTTTATGATATACTGATAGCGTGGCAAACAGTATTTTTTTACGTTTTCAAACTTCATATAGTCATCTTATAAGGAGGTAATTCCATGAGAAGAAGTCATATTGCAGTGAGATATAGATTTGTTTCTATCCTTCTCACCATAATGATAATGACGTCATCGTACAATATCTGGTCAGGTAATGATGTCGCAGAAGCCATACCGTCTGATGATATAAGGGCTACTATTGATGTTCAATTCGGTAAACGCGGCGAAGATTTTTACACATACTTAACCGAAGATTATCAAACCATTTCCGTTTCATATTCCGGATTTGTAAATTCAAGTGAAAGCATTGCTCCGGGAGAATTGAAAATACGGATACCCACCAACATTATCAAAGATGGTAACGGTAATTACGCTCAGAGCGGCTTCATTATTCATGACAGTAATACCTATTATGACAATAATTATGATGAAACCGTACACTCTTTGGAATACATCGAGAACTACGAGGGAGATGCGTCAGAGCTTGCAGGAGCGTTATACTATTATACTGACAGTGAAGATGAAAACAGCTGCATAATAACAAACTTCAAGGAAATACCTGTTGATCCGGAATATGATTTCACCTATTATCAAATAATGCTACGTGTTGAATACACAGCAAGTCTGCCCGCATATTTCTATTCAGCGGAAGTGCCAACGGATCCTTTGTATATGGATGTAAGTCTTGCAAAAGGCGATACAGTGTATACTCCATCTCTTCCCACAGCTTATACGTATTCTGACGCCTATACCGGTGAAGGCGGTGGATTTTATGCAGAAGATTATCTTCCCGTTTTATATCTTGACAACAGCACATTAGAAGCGACAAGACTTTATATAGACGCAAAGCTGCTTCTGAAAGGGCAAACCATCAGCTATGGTGTCACCGGTATCAACAGTATCAAAATCGGATCAATAACGTATACACTTGGCGATAAATTCCGTTTGCTGAATGATACAGAAAGGGAATTTCTTTCTAACAGTGGAATTAATGTAAATGAGTATACATATGTCATCGAATTTCCCAAAAGCGAACTGAGCAGTCTGTATTCAAATGGCAACAATAAAAATATCCAAGCGAATATCACATATAAGGCAACACAGGGTAACGGCTCACTCGCTGCTAACAGTACAAGCAGAAATGTTTATATAGCCGGATTAGACCCTACCCGCATAGGTACCAACCAGTCAAATATTAATTACTCAAAGCCGCTTCCGCTGTCTCCTGAAGTGAGATATCCATGTCTGTACATTGGTAGTTACTCAGACTCAAATACCAGAAGCATCGCAGCTTCTTATGTTTTTCTGAACGGCTACTGGTCGGAGCTTGGTGAAACAAACGCCACCGGATACAATCAGTACGAAATAGAAAAACAGACTATGATCATTAACGGCGATAACTGGAGTGAAACTCCTGAAGACAGCATTAAAGTAAGCGGTAAGGTTTATGACTACTATAGTGACGACGACTTAGCAGGTTCTACAAACACACGCTTTAATACTGGTTATAGCAATTCAACCTCAACTAATTTCTATTATAAATTCAATGATGCGCTGAGCGACTATTATAAAGAAAAGAATCAGCCATATTATGATTTTTATACTACATATACTCCTATCCGTGACATAAAACCTGACCCTGACACTACATACAGCCAGTCCTTCGGAATACTTAATCCATTATATATCGGAAAAATGAACAGCGGTCCGATAAAAAACAAAAACACTTCCTATGGACTTTTCGGAATTGATAAAAGCAACACATATTATTATGATCCTATTACAAACACAAGCGGAAATGTAAGCGCTGTAAATCGTGTAAACGCAATAACAATAGCTGCGGCATTAATGAATGGAAGCAACGGTGCCGGTAACGGTTCTGCTTTTTTAGGAATAGTAGCAGATCATCTCGGTGAAAACGGAGAGATACTCATGAATACTAATAATCCTTACAATGCTGATGACTTCGATTTCCCGTTAAAGGATCATGAAGTTGAGTCTCCGTTTTTTAATGAGGACTTCCTCAACGGCAACAATTCTCTGGGAGCAAAAATCGGAAGAGTTTTCGATGCAACTTATACATTTGACTACGGACAAATTTATATCGGAGGTCAAAAAACATATGGTTACACACTTGCTCCGAAACAACGCTTCTTCTTTAATGATGACGGAACGATCAATACTGAACTGCAAAGAGAGGATGTTAAGGCTACGTATTCCGTAACCAAAGAACTTATGCCGCTGAATTTTGTATATAATAATCAAGAATATGCAAACTCAGGATACGGTCAGAGGATAGATATCCCCCTTGTTATTCCCGCAGATGTAATGAAAAAAAATTATAAGATGGAAGTCTATGGAGATGACTGTACATATGTCTACCTCGACGGAAAGCTCATTCTTGATCTCGGCGGACTAAGCTATGCTTATGATTATTACAATACTAACGGCAAAAATAATACGATATTAGGTACAATTGATTTTAAAGCTAAGAAAGCAACAGTCAGCAAAATCAAGACTGTTACAGGTATCACAACTAATTTAACAAGAGATTTCGACATAAATGATGGCAGGATGCATGTTATCACTCTTGTACAAACTGATAACTATACAGGTGAAGGAGCTTTATATGTAACCACTACACTTCCTCTTGAATATGTAATACCTGAGGAAGGCGATCCAAAAAGCAGCTATGAGGTACAGAACATATTCTCATCTCCACAGTTCAGCAAAAACCTTACGACCTTCATAGACGGTCTTGATTTTAAGAACACCGTAAATGTTGTCGCTCCTCATGAAGCAGGAGAAATGGATATAACGCCAATGAGTACAGTTTCCCTCGCTAAAAGCTACACCGGACATTATTATGACCGTGAAGAATACGAGGATGACGGTTGGGTCTATACAGACTATGATGCTATCGATAAAGACCCCGAAGACAGGAATCTTGGAAAAAATGAAATATACGCATATCTGGGACTTATATATCCGGGTGATACGGAAATAGCAAGCAATGCTTACCAGAAAGCCATTTACCAAAAGACCATTCTTGACACCGGCGGCGGTACAGAGAAAGATCTTACCGGTCTGTTTAATACGACTGTAACGCATTATCAGGGACAAGGAATGTACTCGGATAACCTTTTCCTGATGGGCACTTCAAACGACAGTGACAGGCGACTGCAAAACTACACTATAGAAGATGAATACGGAATATCTTCTATTGAATATCCGGGTGATCATTACGGAAACTTTGCATGGACTAACAAAACCCTTGTGCAAAGTACGATGAAAAGCGGAAAGGTCACAATCAGTAAGGAAGTCACAAATTCACCTTATGAATTTCTTCTTGATTCCGAATTTACATTTTATGTCTATTATACCAATATTGAGGATGTTTTCGGAACGCTCCCGGATGAATATGATTTATACAACGGTCAACCGTGTATAAAAGAAACTTATACAATCAAAGACGGCGGAAGCATCACGATTAATGTTCCGGCAGGCATAGAGTGTATTGTGGAAGAGGATGATAAGGAATTCTATACAGTAACCTCTCCTGCTGACGGATACTATGATATTACGGTACAGGAAAATCAAACATATGACTGTCCGTTTACAAACGAAATGTCGGGCATTTATACCGAGCAAACAAATGCGGATATATCTATTGATTGGGTTGATGACAGCAATGCACTGTCTCTCCGTCCTGTAGGAAACAAGTATTTCACTCCCTATGAGACATATCAGTCAACAGATACAGGCAAAAACGATACACTTATTCACATTGTCTTTAAAGGCAACGATGATAAATGGTACGACCTTGCGGACGCTGTAGGCGAAGCTGAATTCAACACTCTTGCAGAGATGTTGAATTCAGCCGTAAGCTACAATGGTGACACAACTGATATCACTGTTACTAATCTGCCAAAATATGTTCTGCCAATTTTTGAGCAGAATGCAGGATCTGATGTATTGACAGCAGGTACCGAAATGATCTACGGCTTTACACAATCAAGATATGGAACATATGTAATAGAACCGTTTGACAAAACTTCAAGGGTAGGAACTTTAGCCTCAGGTGAAACATTTGTAGACACACTATATGGAAGTATTACAATATCCAAAACAGGAAAGGACAGCCGGGGCAATATCACAACACTCAGCGATGCGGAGTTTGATCTCTATGAAACAGAATCCGATGCACAAAACGGCACTAATCCAATACAGCACCTTAAAACAGGTAACAGCGGAACAGCTGTGTCGGATCCTGTCCCGGTATCGACCTACTGGCTTGTAGAGAACGATGTACTGGGCAACTACGAACCAAACACCACACCAATAAAAGTTGAGATCTCAAAGGCATCAACAAATTCTCTCAATATAGTTGTTCCTGTTGAGAACACCCTTGCAGAGAGAGATGTAACGATTACAAAATCCATAGATATGACCTATGGAATTTTAAGTGAGGAAGAGTATAAATCAAAAGAGTTTAACTTTACTATGACGATGAGCGGTCTTACACCGGATGTAGAATACACTTTGATATATAAATTTGCTGATACATCCGAAGAAAGCGAAACAATGACTGCACCGTCAAACGGTAAAATAACAAAAAGCTTTACTCTAAAAGACGGCGACTCTGTCACTTTCAAAGCACTTCCGGTAAATTCAACCTATCAGGTGACAGAAGCGGCAGTACCGTTCTATGTTCCTTCATACGTCATTACCGGTGAAAGCGGCTCCATAATTGCCAAATCACACGATGAAACAGCAGAAACAAAAACACAGATGTCAACAGCCGTTGAAACAGTTGACAGAACCGACAGTGAAATAGTTATTGCATTTAAAAATGATTACCTCGCTTCTGACTTTGTTCTTCCCGACTCAGGCATGGATGACCAGCGCAGTACCATGGTAATGCTTTTCATTGGAATAATACTGTTCGGCACATCTGCAATGATTTTCACCGGACGCAGAAAACGTTCAAGAAGTAATTAATATCTCCGGAGTCACAATTTCAACTATTAAAAAAGCCCCCTCAGTCAACTCACTCTGAGCTGACTGAGGGGGTAAAATTTTAACTTGCTGGTCATCTGAATTGATTTTGTTCGCTGACATACTCATATCCTATCGAATTAAGCTTACTGCTTACATCGTCGCAGCTGACGCCCATATCCCTGCAAAGCTCATCAAGCGACGAATACTTATCTCTGAGCTTTGTATTGATATATGAAAGCAATATTACCGGATCATTTGGTAAAGCCACAATAACACTCCCCTGATTTTTTACACCATTATATCACAAACTCTCCCCCAATGCAACCGGCGGATTGCCTCCGCTGTCGATTCGCGCCCTCGTTCGCTAAAGCTCACTTTGATAGTATGACCAAAACTTTTCCTGTCCGCGATTGACGGCGCTAACTTATCAGACACTTGTCCCCATCCGCCGGCGCAGCCCTGAAGGGGCTGCTATTTCGGCTGTTTTCTAATGGCATAAAGTTTCTTTCTCCCTACTAAACTTAATGCGCCTATACAGTTTAAAACTGTAGTTTATATTATACTTACTATAATTCATTTTCGCTGTGCGAAACTCCTAATTCCTAACTGTTACAATTTCACATTAAAACTATAGACGTGTACAGTAATAGACAAAGCACTTCTTTAAGAGCGCGACGCGGACGGCTCTATCAGAAGCGGATGTGTTGTTAAGTAGTCCTGCGGGGTCACCCGCTCCTGCGGAGTCACCCCGCTCCTATGCGGTCACGCATTTCAATATTCATTAATTTATTATTGCTTGTAGCTGTTTACAACTCTGATTATTATGTCATAGAGCCTTTCCACTTTATACTCTCCAATAATTGGCTCCATGTGGGAACCTCCTATACCTGAATCGTCAGTGAGGAATACGTATGTTCCGCCTGTTTCGATTGCGATTGCTCTGCCGAAAAGTTCAGTTTCTCTTTCACTGCCGGAGGATACCACCGGTATTATACGGATGCCCTTTGCTGCCGCTGCCTCTACAGCTGCATAAAGTTCTGCTTCTTTTCCGTCATGTGGAGGTGCATCAAAGATAAGGAATGCTATCTTCACGCTATCCTCATCCCAGCTGCTTTTGAATACTGCTTCTGTGAGTATTTTATCTACAGCTTCGGGAACATCTCCGCCGCCGTCTGCAACTTCAGCGTTAAGATTTTTTTGAAGTGCCGCGATATCGTCTGTGAAGTCAAAGCATTTTGTAACATAATCATCGCCCTCATCACGGTAGAAATTCACGGAGTATCTGGTGTTCTCTGTGCCGATTTCTTCAGTGATGGCAGAAAACTCACTTTGCAGGAACATCATCTCATCAGACATGGAGCCTGTTGCATCAACAATAAACATTATATCCGTCTTCTGATAGTTTTTGCTTTCACCGCCGAATACCACATCAATTGTCTCATTAACAGACTTTGGCTTGTCTCTTCTCTGAGTCTGATCTCCTGATGTGTCTGTCAAATCTTCGGAAGCTGCATCTATGGAAGTGTCAATTGTTACTTCCTGTTCTTCTGTTGTTTTGCCGTCCGAAACTGTCAGAAATGCCGCTTTATCTGCATTGTTGCTGAACAGATACGCTACGCCGTCTTTATTTGTTACAGCTGTCCAGAGCGCATTTTTGCTCTCATCCGTAAGAGAAACCACAGCATTTACAACAGGCTTGTTCTCTTTGTCTGTAACATTTACAGCGATACGGTATCTCGGGTCAAGTCCGAAGCTCGGAAAGCTTATCTTGTCCGAATTAACAAGATTGGTGAAAAATCCCCAGTTGTCGTTGTCATTCCATTCACCGGCTGTAAGAAGACCTGCCTGAGGAATAACCTCCTCTATATCGCCGTCATATTCGCTTGTCTCATATAATACGTCCTCGTCATCTCCTATGTATTCGAGTGAACCGGAAGAAGCCTCAGGTTCTCCGAAAGTGTCGCCGTCTCCTGCTACAATACCGTATTCTCCGGCAGCATCATCTTCGTAGGCGATATCATATTCAGCGTCATATTCGCCTTCATATGTATCAGCAGAACCGTTGTATACTGCATCGCCCTCTGCTGTGATACCTTCCTCCACAGTATCAGTCGATTTCCTGGCGCTATCGTCACTTCTGCCTGCTGAAGCTATTCTTGGAATAGTTATCGGTTCTTCTTCGCCGTCAGCTTCCTTACCTGATGAAGCACTGTCGCTTCCGGAACCTGAGTCAGCCGCATCATCCGATTTTGCGCTTCCCGTGCTGTCTGCACCTGCCGCATAGCTTTCCCCAAAATTATCCGGAACTATTGAGTTGTTCGCAGTTCCTCCGCCTGCACAGGCAGAAGCTGATATCATTGCCAATATCACCATTGTCATAAGTGCATTTCTTCTCATTTTCATAATGATTACCTCCTTGTATATTACCTTGCGTTTTATCTCTATGTTTTTAAAAAGCCCTGTTTTAACGGCTTCTATTATAACAGTCGCAAAATTTTCTGAACGGTTGCATTATTCAGAGAAAATTTTTTTTATTTTTTGGTTCTTAAAACTGCACATAATTTTTTTGTTAAAGAAGTTTTTTTGTATAAGCAGAAGATTTATTTATTGTTGAAACTGGGAAATAATTATGATAAAATTGTAGTGGATAATCGGACGCCGTGTCGTAAGATAACGGCAATAAAGGATAATGATAAAGGAGCAAATAATTTATGTGCGGATTATGCGGATTTACCGGTGAGATAATCGACAGGGACAAGGTCCTTGAAAACATGACTGATGTAATTACACATCGCGGCCCCGACAGCATGGGCTATTATACCGACTCCAACATATCTATGGGATTTCGCCGACTCAGCATTATTGACCTTGACAGCGGTCATCAGCCAATCTATAACGAGGACAAGTCGCTTGTTCTGACCTTTAACGGTGAGATCTATAACTATCAGGAGCTTCGTGAGGAGCTTATCGGTCTGGGACATCAGTTCTATACACACGCCGACTCTGAAGTACTTATCCATGGCTTTGAAGAATGGGGCGAAAAGATGCTTCAGCGTCTCAGAGGTATGTTCGGCTTTGCAATATACAATAAAAAAGATCATTCCATATTTATAGCAAGGGATTTCTTCGGAATAAAGCCTATGCACTATGCTGTTATTGACGGTGAGCTTGTATACGGCTCTGAGATAAAAAGTATACTGGAATATCCCAAGTACAAAAAGAAATTCAATTACAAGGCACTGGACAACTATCTGTCATTCCAGTATGTAGTACCGCCTGAGACTTTCTTTGAAGGGATTTACTGTCTGCTCCCAGGTCACTATATGTGGTACAGAGACGGCAAAGTGAAAACCACAAGATACTTTGAAGCTACCTTTGAACCAGACAAGAACCTCACAATAGATGAAGCTGTTGACAAGATAGAGGCAGCGTTTGAAAATTCTGTAAACGCACATAAGATCAGTGACGTTGAGGTCGGCTGCTTCCTTTCAAGCGGTGTTGACTCCAGCTATGTTTCCACTTATTTTGCAGATCAGAAAACCTTTACAGTCGGCTTTGACTTCGGTGAAAAGTACAACGAGATAAGCTGGGCTGAGGGTCTTTCCAAAGAGATAGGCGTTGAGCATCACACACACCTTATCGGTTCTGAGGAATTCTGGGCTGCTGTTCCGAGAGTTCAGTACCATATGGATCAGCCGCTTGCCGACCCATCCTGTATTGCCCTGTATTTCGTTTCCAAGCTTGCAAGCGAGTACGTAAAGGTCGTACTTTCCGGTGAGGGAGCAGATGAGTTGTTCGGCGGCTATACGGTTTATAATGAACCCCATGTGTTCAAAAACTATCAGAGAATAGTACCGAAAAAGCTCCGTTATGCACTGGCAAGAAGCGCTAAAAAATGGCCGCACATCAAGGGCAGAGGCTATATAATCAGAGGCGCAAGAAAGACGGAGGATAAATTTATCGGAAATGCTTTCATGTATGATGATGAAGAGAAGCGCAAGATCCTCAAAGATAATTCAATAGTTACACGTCCGCAGGATCTTTGCAGGAAATACTACGACAGAGTAAAGAATTATGACGATGAGACAAAGATGCAGTATCTTGATATCAACCTCTGGATGGTCGGTGATATTCTTCTGAAAGCCGACAGAATGAGCATGGCGAATTCTCTGGAGCTTCGTGTGCCGTTCCTTGACAAGAAGGTATTCGAGGTTGCACGTACCATACCCACAAAATATCGTATAGCACACGGCACTACAAAGTATGCTATGCGTCAGGCGGCACTTCGTCATCTTCCTAAGGCAACCGCCGAGAAAAAGAAACTCGGTTTCCCTGTACCAACAAGAGTATGGCTGAAGGATCCCAAATACTATGAGGTCGTAAAGAATATGTTCACCTCAGAGACAGCTGAGAAATTCTTCAATACCGAGCTTATCGTGTCATATCTTGACGACCATTTCAACGGCAAAGAGGACAACAGCCGTAAGGTATGGACTATATACGTGTTCCTGCTCTGGTACGGTATATTCTTCGGTGATGAAGATAAGATAAATCGTCCTGAGGGCGTTACCGAACCGAAAAATAACATTGCTGAATAATATGGTTTTAAAAAAGCACTTCTGACATAAAGTCGGAAGTGCTTCTTTTCATCTAAACATATTCATATAGGTCGATATACGTCATATCAGCCCTCGTTGATTACCTCACGGTACATATTGATATACTCGGTCGCAGAACGTGACCAGCTGTTGTCACAGTTCATCGCACGCTTTACAAGGATCTCCCAACCATCATGCTGCCAGTAACCTGCTATTGCACGACGTATACAGCCCAGCATATCCATAGCATCATAGTTGCGGAAGGTAAAGCCGTTGCCGTCACCTGTACCGCTGTCCTGTATGGAGTCTCTCAGTCCGCCTACCTCACGCACTATCGGAATAGTACCATAGCGCAGAGCAATCATCTGTGAAAGACCGCAAGGCTCTGATTTTGACGGCATAAGGAACATATCCGCGCCTGCATATATCTTTCTGGAAAGCTCAGGAATAAATCCATGACAAGCGCACAGCCTGCCGGGATACCTGTCCTGCATGGAACGGAAGAAGCTTTCATATTCCCAGTCACCCGAACCGAGAATTACAAACTGTACATACTCCTCACGCATAAGCTGGTCAAGAGCATATTTCACAAGGTCAAGACCCTTATGGGAAACAAGCCTCGTTACCATTGCAATAATGGGAACCTCAGCGTTCTGTTCAAGTCCCAGACGCTCCTGAAGCTTCTGCTTGTTAACTGCTTTTCCTGACATATCATCAGCATTATAATGTTCATACAGCTGAATATCAGTCGCGGGATTATATGAAGTTGTATCTATTCCGTTAAGGATACCCCTGATTTTCCATGCCCGCGCGTTGAGTATCGAATCAAGACCATGAGAGAACCACGGATCACGTATCTCCCAGGAATAGCTGGGACTTACTGTAGTGACACGATTAGCAGTCTCTATTGCGCCCTTCATATAGTTTATGCAGCCATCAAATTCAAGAATAGAACGTCCATGCGGCGGTATGCCTACGACCTCTTCAAAAAGATCCTGACCGTATTTTCCCTGATACTGAATATTGTGGATCGTAAAAATCGTTTTAATGCCGTTATACCACTCATTCTGAGAATAGAACAAGTTATAGTATGTCGGCACAAGAGCGGTCTGCCAGTCATTACAATGGATAATATCGGGCTTGAAATCTATAAAAGGAAGCATTTCAAGCACAGCTCTTGAGAAGAACGCAAATCTCTCCGCATCATCATAATGACCGTACAGTCCCTGACGCTTAAAGTAATATTGGTTATCCAAAAAGTAATATATAACACCGTTGTAACGTGTTTCAAAAATACCGCAGTACTGCCTTCTCCACGACACAGGCACGGAGAAGCTCGTAATAAATCTGAGATTATCCTTCAGTTCCTGAGGGATATCCTCATAATACGGCATTACAATACGACAGCCGATAAGACGCTGTCGCAGTGCATGAGGCAGCGCACCTGAAACATCTGCCAGTCCTCCGGAAGCAGCAAAGGGCTGAGCCTCGCTCGTAACAAACAGACACTTCATAACTATACACCTCCTACAGCGGCACGGCACAAATCCTGTACAACAGAACATTTCTGCTTTGAATATGTCCTTACAGTTCCTTCACCCCGTACCGTACGGCATAAATATGCCGCTTTTCTATCCTGCATTCGCCGCTGTATACTTTGCAAAGACTACAGCGGCGAATGATCTGATCATCATTTCACATCATTTAGTTGTTCGGACATTATCTGAACAGCACAAGCTCAGGGCTGTCAGACAACGCTCAGCTTGCTGATATATACGGGATATGACGGCTGTCCGGCAAGTGTCTTGCCGTCTCTTATAATAACATCCTTATCAACTATAACATAGCTGAGATTGCAGTTTGCGCCGACTTTTGTATCCTGCATGATAACGCAGTTTGACACCTTTGTGCCCTTGCCGATATGTACGCCCTTGAACAATACGCAGTTATCGACCTCTCCTTCTATGTTACAGCCGTTGCCGATAAGAGAGTTGGATACCTTTGAGCCAAGACCGTATTTTGTGGGCATATCGTCTCTGACCTTTGTATAGATAGGACGCTCTGAATTAAAGAGATCTGCACGTACATCCGGGTTCTTAAGAGACATATTTGCGTTGAAATAATCGCTGACCGTTGTTATTACAGGTGAGAAGCCTTTGAACTCATAGCCGTACATATTCAGGTTTTTATACTCTGCCTGAATTATATCACGCTTAAAGCTCATCGTGTTCTTTCCTATGCACTTGTTGACAAGCTCCATAAGAAGCTCACGCTTTATCAGCATTATGTTCAGATAGAAGCTGCAACTGCCTGAAATAGCAGGATCTACAAGCACATCATTGACCCTTCCCTTGTTGTCAAAGGAGAACACTGTGGGGTTCTGTATCTTTGCCGGCAGCTGATCACGCTTGTATACTACAGTGATATCAGCATTATTTTCCAGATGCTTTTCAAATACCTTCTGGAAGTCTATATTGCAGATAACATCACAATCGGATATAACAACATATTCCTCGCTGGAGTTCTTGAGGAAAGGCATTATAGCATTAAAGGTCTTTACCCTGTTTGCATAGTCAGCAGGATCCATAAAGGGCGGAAGTATGAACAGACCGTTGCGCTGTCTGGAAAGATCCCATGCTTTACCTGCGCCAAGATGGTCGGTAAGTGACTGGTAGTTGCTCTTTGTGATAACGCCCACCTTATTGATACCTGAGTTTACCATATTGGAAAGCGGAAAATCTATAAGACGATATCTTCCGCCAAAGGGTACTGCACCCATTGTTCTGAGCTCAGTGAGCTGGCTTATAAGGTTTTCATGAAGGTTAGAGAAGATAATTCCCATTACATTATTTCCACGCATGATCATTTTACCTCCTCTATATCTTTTGCGATCATTTCTTTTGGTGCAACCTTTGCTCCTGCACCTATTTTAAGGTTATCGCCTATTACAGCGATGCCCCACTTATCCTTGTCCTCTATATCCTCAGGACGTGCGCCGATAACGGCATTCTTGCCGATAACGGTGTTCTCTGAAACGATAGCATACTGTACTACTGCGCCTTCTTCGATAACGCAGCCGGGCATGATTATCGAATCCTGAACAACCGCTCCGGGCTTTACTACTACATTAGAGAACAGCACTGAGAAATCTACCGAACCGCTGATATCACAGCCGTCTGCGATCATAGAGTTCTGCACATCTGCACTCTCTGCGATATACTGAGGCGGTACTACAGGATTGCGAGAGTAGATCTTCCATGACTCATCGCTCAGATCAAGCGGTACATTCGGGTCGAGAAGATCCATATTGGACTCCCAGAGGCTATCTATTGTTCCAACATCCTTCCAGTATCCCTGGAACTGATAAGCGAACATTCTCTGTCCGTCATCGAGCATCTTCGGCAGAACATCCTTACCGAAGTCGTGCTCGGAACCTACTGTATCTTCATCCTCTATCAGATACTTTCTGAGCTTGTTCCAGCTGAATACATAGATACCCATTGAAGCGTTTGTGCTCTTCGGATGCTCAGGCTTCTCCTCAAACTCATAGATGGAACCATCGGGATTTGTGTTCATGATACCGAAACGAGATGCTTCAGCAAGCGGAACATCTATTACCGCGATAGTACAATCAGCATTATTTTCCTTATGGAAAGCTATCATCTTAGAATAGTCCATCTTGTATATATGGTCACCTGAAAGGATAACAACATAATCAGGATTGTATCTATCTATGTAGTTGATATTCTGATAAATAGCATTTGCGGTGCCCTTGTACCAGTCAGTACCCTTTATCTGCTGATATGGCGACAGAACACGCACACCACTGTTCATACTGTCAAGATCCCAAGGCTGTCCGCTGCCGATATATTCGTTAAGAACAAGCGGCTGATACTGTGTCAGTACACCAACAGCTTCAATACCTGAGTTTACACAGTTTGAAAGCGGGAAATCGATAATACGATATTTACCTCCGAAGGGAACGGCAGGCTTTGCTAACTTTTGTGTAAGTACCCCGAGTCTGCTGCCCTGTCCGCCTGCAAGCAGCATGGCAACTACTTCCTGCTTTGGATACATAATTTTTTCCTCCTTTTATCGGTCAATAATGATTTTATCTGATCCGTGATCCGTCATCCTGATATCCACGTCTGACAGGACAACGGACCCGACTATCTTACAAGAATTGAAGCTTCTCACGCCTCAGTTGTTTTAGCTTTCTTCGCTCTTGTTGTTTTCTTGGGTTTCTCCTCAGCCTTTACCTCTGACTTTTCAGCTTCAGCAGCTTCAGCTTTTTTTGTTGTTTTCTTTCTGGTCGTCTTTTTTGCTGCTGTTTCTGTACCCTCAGCTGTCTCTGTTTTCTTTTTGGGCTTTCTCTTTGGCTTTTTGCGGATGCACTTGAAGTACATTACAGAAAGCGGAGGCAGCGTAAGCGAGATAGACTGTTCAAAGCCGTGCATTGGTATCTCGTCAGAAACAATAGCTGAACCGTTTGAAATACCGCAGCCGCCGAACTCTGTAGACTCTGTGTTGAGCACCTCGCTGTATGTACCGTCTATCGGCACACCTATGCGGTAGTCCTCTCTGAGGACGGGCTGGAAGTTGCAGACAATAATGATCTCATTGCCCTTTTTGTCTATTCTTCGGAAGCTTATTACGCTCTGGGTATAGTCATCATTGGATATCCAGTTAAAGCCTTCCCATGTGAAATCAACCTCCCACAGCGGGCTGTTGTCTATATAGAAATGATTGAGCGTCTTTACGAACTTCTTCATATCGTTATGAGCAGGATAATCCAGCAGCAGCCAGTCAAGCTCACACGCATAGTCCCATTCCTTGAACTGTCCGAACTCTGTACCCATAAAGGTAAGCTTCTTGCCGGGGTGCGCCATCATATACGCAAGGAATGTCCTCTCTCCTGCAAACTTCATCTCGTAGTTACCCGGCATCTTATTTATAAGAGAAGCCTTTCCATGTACTACTTCATCATGTGAGATAGGCAGTATGAAGTTCTCCGAGAAAGCATAGAAGAAGGAGAAAGTAAGGTTATCGTGATTAAATGGTCTGTAGAGGGGATCAAGGGACGAATAATGAAGCATATCATTCATCCAACCCATATTCCATTTGTAGTTAAAGCCAAGTCCTCCTGAATATGTAGGACGCGATACCATAGGCCACGAGGTGGACTCTTCTGCTATCATCAGCACCTCAGGATAATATTTGAACGCAGCCTCGTTCAGCTTCTGCATGAACGATACAGCTTCAAGGTTTTCCTTGCCGCCGAACTTATTCGGCACCCACTCGCCGTCTCTTCTGCTGTAGTCGAGATAGAGCATTGAAGCGACCGCATCCACACGGATACCATCAATATGGTAATAATCCATCCAGAAAATAGCGCTGGATACAAGGAAGCTTACTACCTCATTGCGTCCGTAGTCGAAAACAAGTGTACCCCAGTCCTTATGTTCGCCTTTTCTGGGATCAGCATATTCATAGCATGGTGTTCCGTCAAAGCGAGCCAGACCATGTGCATCTCTTGGGAAATGTGCAGGAACCCAGTCCATAATAACATAAATACCTGCCTGATGGCACCTGTCAACAAATTCCATAAAGTCGTGAGGACTTCCGTATCTTGAAGTTACAGCATAGTAACCTGTTACCTGATAGCCCCATGAGGCATCAAAAGGATATTCGGTCAGAGGCATCATTTCGATATGTGTATAGCCCATATCCTTAACATAAGGGATAAGCTCATCAGCAAGCTTGCTGTAGGAGAAATGGTTTCCATCCTTATATTTTCTCCATGAGCCGGCATGGATCTCATATATATTCATCGGGCTGCTGTAGGATTCGTGATCCTCTTTATATTTCTGCCATTTTTCATCATGCCACTCATAACCGTCTATGTCAACATATACAGATGCCGTATTCGGTCGTGTCTCGTAATGATAAGCATAGGGATCCGATTTCATAATACAAACATCCTCATAAGTCTCAATGCTGTATTTATAGATCGAATACGAATCCACAATTTCAGGGATAAAGCATTCCCACACTCCGCCGTATGATATACGGTTCATCCGATGAGCGTTTCTATCCCAATTGTTGAATGTTCCGACAACCGAAACAGATTTGGCATTCGGCGCCCAGGTCCTGAACATGATTCCATCCGTGCCGTTGATATTCATTTTATGTGCACCCATAAATCTGTAGGCATGGTAGTTTTCACCGCTATGAAACAAATCAAGCTCCGAGCGTTCGTTGCCTTCATTGCCGATCTGCATATATAACAACTCCTTTTTATAAAAATTCTACTTTCATAAATATATAATAGCTTAAATTTGGATAAATTTCAAGTGTTTTTGCCATTCTTTTTATGAAAAATTGTTAAATTTTTTCTTTTATATTCCCACATAGAAATATTGTTCTTTTTCCTCCTTAGTCCTGTATTCTTCAACTGTTTTATTCTACCATAAAGCTCATGTCGAATAAAATAAAAAAACTCAGAATATGAAACATTGCGCTGTGAATGCTTCATCTCTTTTTTTGAGTACAAAAAACCACACCCCATAAAGAGGTGTGGTCAGGATCATCTTATGATATTATTTTCTTCTTGAGTGCTTTGCAGCAGCTGCTGCCTTTTTTCTCTTAAGCTCTACTACAAATATAACTGTAAGAAGAACTACCACTGCGAACACTGCACTGAGTGTAATGAGTGTTCTTGTGAAGTCATCAGTATCAGCATTGTTGTTGCTTATAGAAAGCTCTACTGTCTTGCTGCCGGCTACGCCTGCAAGTGCATTGTCAGAAATGGTAGCTGTCTGAAGAATGAGTTCCTCGCCAACGTGTGTGCTTTCTCTCTGAGCTTCTGTCTTTACAGCCTCCTGAGTTTCCTCGTCAGCCTCGCCTGTTACCTCAAGGCCGAAATCCTTCTGGAAGCTCTCTACAGCTGCTACGACTGCCTTGCTGTATACACCTGATGTCTTACCGTCATAATACTTAAGTGAAGCAAGTCTTGACTGGAGCTGTGCAACATCCTCGCCTGAATAGCCGTACTTGAGTGTGCTGTAGTCGGGTGACTTAACAGCCTCATCAGAATAGAGAACCTCAAGTTCCTCTGCTGTGAGTTTCTCAGACTCTTCAAGTCCTGCTGCCTTCTGATAAGCATTTACTGCTTCAAGAGTTTTCTTGTCAAACTTCTCTGTTACGATACCTGAAAGATATCTGAGCTCGATAAGTCTCTTCTGGAGCTTAAGAACCATTGCGCCGCTCTCGCCATATGTAAGGCTGCCTGCGTTCGGGTTAACTTCTGCGTCGCTGCTGAAAATTCTCAGCTGTGTTTCAGGATCAGCTTCACCGGTTGCTTCAAGATCATTGTTCTTCTGGAACTGCTTAACAGCACTTGCTGTCATTTCACCATAGAAGCCTGTGATATCATCATAGTAATATTTAAGCTCTGTAAGTCTTGTCTGGAGAGCTGTTACAGGAAGGTATGAACCGTCATCAAATGTACCCTGCTCAAGGAAGCTGAAGTTTGATACAGCCCTTGAGGACTTGAGCCACTTATATGTATTGCTGTCCATGATACCTGTAACTTCAAGGTCGTTTCTGTTCTGGAAGAGCATTACTGCATCTACTGTATCTTCACCGTAGTAGCCTGTTGCCTTCTCTGTGCGGTAACCAAGCTCATAAAGTCTTGTCTGTATCGCAGAAACTGTTTTGCTTTCTTCGTCATCCTCGTAATCGAACTCGGCGATGACCTTTACTTCCTCAGCCTTTTTCTCTGTCTTTGAAACCTCAGAAGACTCTTCAGAGCTTTCCTCTTCGGAGCTTTCTTCTTCAGAGCTTTCTTCCTCTGAGCTTTCTTCCTCAGATGACTCCTCTACAGAAACCTCTTCAACGATTTCAGGCTCCGGCTCGGGTTCCGGCTCGGGTTCCGGCTCAGGCTCGGGCTCCGGCTCCGGCTCAGGTTCCGGCTCAACATATTCCTCAACCGTTTCCTCATATGACTCATCGTCATCTTCTTCATAGTAATAGCTTACTGCTGTTTCTGCTGTTGCTGTAGAGTAATCAGTTGCCTGATATGCGTCTGACGGAGGAGCGAGGTCTGAAACGCCGCCTGCATCAAATGTATATGTAACACCGTCAAGAGTTCTTGAAGTGCTTACTATATACTCGCCGCCTTCATAGTAGTAGGACTCGCCGTCAAGGAGCACCCAGCCGTTTTCAGGATAGGATACACCGGCAACCTTGAACCACTCAGCCCAGCTCTTATTGTAAACATTGTGATATACGATACCTGACTGTTCGTCTCTTGCATCGATTGCAATGCCTGAACCTACATAAACACCTATATGTCCGGGCTGATGAAGTCCAAGACCGTGAATATTAGGAATACCATTGCTTACATAACCCCATTCGTACGAAGAAGCAAGCATATCTGTTCTTTCGCCGCCGACACCATAATAGGAATAAATAAGACCCGAGCAGTCTACTGCGCCGGGAGTCGTGCCGCCCCATACATAGCTCCAGCCTTCTCTGTAGGCTGTCAGTGCGTGAGCCGCCAGACCAACACCTGTAGGTGTATCAGCGGAAGCGATTGGAGCACCTGTTATCAGCATCAATGCTGCCAGCATCGCAGAAAGCACAATCGCAAGAGCTTTCTTCGTAAGCTTCTTGTTCATTTCGAAAACTACCCCTTTCAAACCTTTGTTTTATTAAAGGACGCTTTACATAAGATCCTTAATTACAAAATTTCAAAATTGATTTACAAAACTTTAACTGTTCGGTCGGAATTTGTTTCAATCTTGTAACTAATTTTCTATATGATACCATTTGCCGGCGTAAAAATCAAGTCTTTTTCGTATTTATCAAAAATTTTTTTGAATATTCAGCGTTTTGCACAAAAGCGTCGGAGTATCCAAATAAGTTCTAAGATATAAGTCATCCTTAATTCAACTATCTGTGATCCTCTTTATTATCAGCCCATAGCTCAAAGCAAAGCGCAGTTAATAACAGACTTATTACAACAGACTTTGACTCTTCGGCAACGTCTTGTCATTATTCATATTCAGATATTAAGCTTCCGGTATCCGTCTCTTTCTATTCAACATGACACGCCTGTGATGTGCATTGCAGAATTTTTCGTTTATTTCGTAAATTTCTGCAAACTAATTTTACACTTAGTTGCACTGACAAGAAAAATGTGTTATTATAAATTGGCATATAAAATATCAAGTCAAAACAAAGTGTTACATTATAATGTATAATGGAGTGTGGTACAAGTGCAGAAAAAACGCATCGCTGTAATATTCGGCGGAAGATCCTCAGAGCATGAGGTATCGAGAGTTTCGGCGGCTTATGTTATCGACAATATACCTCAGGACAAATATGAGGTAGTGACAATAGGAATTACAAAGACCGGCAGATGGCTTTTATACTCAGGCAGCACAAAGGCTATTGCTGACGGCAGCTGGGAGAAGGCAGAAGACAATAAGTCGGCTTTTATCTCCCCAGACCCTTCGGTAGCAGGTCTTACAGTTATTACAGACGAAGACTGTAACATTATAAAGATAGACGTCATCTTCCCTGTGCTTCACGGCAAAAACGGCGAGGACGGTACCATTCAGGGACTGTTTGAAATGTCCGGCATACCTTATGTGGGATGCAATGTACTTTCCTCTGCTGCGTGTATGGACAAAATAACAACAAACATACTGCTTGAATATTTCGGTATAGATCAGGCAGCTTTTACATGGTTCTACTCATACGATTACAAAAAATCTCCCGACAAGTACATTGAACAGGTGGAAACAGCGCTTAAAAGCTACCCTGTATTCGTAAAGCCCTCTAACGCAGGTTCATCCGTTGGTGTCAGCAAGGCGCACAACAGAGAGGAGCTTATCAAAGCAATAGACATCGCTGCAAAAGAGGACGACAGGATACTTGTTGAAGAAAACATAAACGGATACGAAGTAGAATGTGCCGTTCTGGGAAATAACGAGCCGACAGCCTCCATACCCGGACAGATTGCTCCGGCAGCTGAATTTTACGACTACGACGCAAAATACAATAATGCGGCTTCCGAGCTTTACATACCCGCAAGAATAAGCGAGGAGCTTATGCAGACCGTCAGAAAAAACGCTCTGAAAGCATACAGAGCTATCGGCTGCACAGGACTTTCAAGAGTGGACTTCTTTGTAACTGATGATGGACGTGTGCTTCTCAACGAGATAAATACTCTTCCGGGCTTCACATCCATCAGTATGTATCCAAAACTTATGGCAGCCTGTGATATGCCCGGCGAAAAGCTGACAGAGGCGCTCATAGATCTGGCACTTGAAAGGGTCGAGAAGAATGTCTGAAAATGCAATAGGAATATTTGATTCCGGTCTGGGCGGACTTACCGCTGTAAAAGAGCTTATCAAGGTGCTCCCTCACGAGAGTATAGTATACTTCGGTGATACAGCCCGTGTTCCCTACGGAACAAGAAGCCGTAAAACGATAATAAGGTATGCAGAGCAGGATACAGACTTTCTGCTCTCAAAGGGCGTAAAGATGATAATTGCCGCCTGCGGCACTGTCAGTTCTGTCGCTGTAAATTTGAATGACGATCTGCCCGTACCATTTACGGGTGTTGTGATCCCGACAGCCGAAGCCGCTGTTAAAGCCACAAAAAACGGCAGGATAGGTGTTATAGGCACATCCGCCACCGTCAACAGCGGATCATACAAAAAGGAGATACTCCGTCAAAGAGACGATATCACCGTATTCCAGCAGGACTGTCCTCTGTTTGTATCGCTGGTGGAAAACAGCTTTATATCTAAAGACGATGACATTGTAAAGCTTGTTGTAGAGCGTTATCTTTCTCCTCTCAAGGCCGAGGGTATAGACACACTTATACTGGGCTGCACACACTTCCCGATAATATCGGAGGCAATATCCGCTTATCTCGGTGATAATGTAACTCTCATAGACTCCGGCCGTGAGACTGCCTTGTACGCAGCGCAGATACTGAAGGAAAACGATCTCTTATCAGATTCGGAAAAGCCGGGAGAATGTCATTATTACGTAAGTGATACTGTTGAAGATTTCAGACGCACCGCAGAGATATTTCTTGGAAAAAGTGTCGGCGATGAAGTCTCTCATATAAATCTTGAACACGCAAAGATCTGATTCACTGTTGTCATTATCAAAGAAAGGGAAAGAGATGGAAGAGAATTATATTTTGTCAGTCAAGGGCATACAGACCGTAGAGGACAGCAATGACTCTGTAGAGCTGAAAACAATGGCTTCTTACGTAACTAAAAACGGAAGCAGATATATAACATATAAAGAATATGACGTACAGGATCCTAAGAAAAAATACCGCACTACTGTGAAGGTAGGCAAGGATGGCATAGTCACTGTCATGAAAGGCGGCGAGGAAAGCCATAACATGATACTTGAAAAAGGTGTCCGCCACAAATGCGAATATGTCACAAGCTATGGCATAATTTCACTTGGGGTATACACTGAGGATATAAACATAGATCTTGACGATAACGGCGGAGAGCTTACAGTCCGCTACAGTATAGATATACAGTCGGAGCTTGCAAGTACAAACGAGCTTCATCTGCAAATAAAGGAGGCAAAACAATAATGTCCGCAGCAATGAAAACAGCAGCCGCACTTAAAACGGCTATTATAAATGCAGTCAGAAAGGCTCAGTCAGAGGGCTTGCTGCCCGAAGCTGAAATGCCGGATTTTACAATAGAGATACCGGCAGACCGCAGTCACGGCGACCTTGCTTCAAACGCCGCAATGGTTTCAGCAAGAGCTTTCAGGGCAGCTCCTCGCAAAATAGCTGAAGCTATCACACAAAATATCGACCTCAGCGGAACAGACCTTGAACGCTGTGAGATAGCAGGTCCCGGTTTTATGAACTTCTTCTACGGAAGGTCATTCTACGCTTCGGTACTCAAGGAGATAAAGTCTGAGGGTGAAAACTACGGCCGTTCGGATTTTGGCGGCGGAAAACGTGTTCTGGTAGAATTTGTCTCTGCCAATCCAACAGGTCCTATGCACGTGGGAAATTCAAGAGGCGGCGCATTGGGCGATGCTCTTGCAAGTGTACTTGAAGCAGCAGGATATGAAGCAGCAAGAGAATTCTATATCAATGACGCTGGCAACCAGATAGAGAAATTCGCCACATCACTTGAAATACGTTATATGCAGCTGTATAAAGAAGGCTACGAACTGCCTGAGGACGCATATCACGGACAGGACATAATCGACCATGCAAAGGCATTTGCAGAGATCAACGGCGACAAGTATGTTGAAGCTTCAAGCGAGGACAGAAGAAAGGCTCTCGTAGACTTTGCACTGCCCAAAAATATAGAAGGTCTGGAAAGAGATCTCCTGAAATACAGGATAAAATATGACCGCTGGTTCAGAGAAAGCACTCTGCACAAAAGCGGTGCCGTAAAGAATATAATTGACACTCTTACACAAAAAGGACATACCTATGAACAGGACGGTGCTGTATGGTTCAAGGCGTCCCAGTTCGGCGCAGACAAGGATTTCGTACTTGTTCGCTCCAACGGTCTGCCCACCTATGTTGTACCCGATATTGCTTACCACTACGACAAGCTCGTAACAAGAGGCTTTGATAAGGCTATAGATGTTTTAGGCGCCGACCACCACGGATATGTTCCAAGACTCAAAGCTGCTCTTACAGCCCTTGACGTTGACGCTTCAAGACTTGATGTAATTCTCATGCAGATGGTACGCCTTATCAGAGACGGTGAAGTAATAAAGGTGTCAAAGCGCAGCGGCAAGGCTATAACTCTCGTAACTCTCCTTGAAGAGATACCGATAGACGCTGCACGCTTCTTCTTCAATATGCGTGAAGCAAACAGCCATTTTGACTTTGACCTTGACCTTGCAATAGACAATTCCTCACAGAACCCCGTGTACTATGTGCAGTACGCTCACGCAAGGATATGCAATATCCTCAAGACCCTGGAAGCAGACGGCATAACGCCCCGTGACTGCACCGATGAGGAATATGCACTTCTCACCTCTGCTGAGGAGATAGAGCTTATAAACAAGCTTGCTTGTCTGCCTGAGGAAATCATTTCATCAGCTAAGGATTACGACCCATCAAAGATAACAAGATACATCTATGATGTTGCAACTCTGTTCCATAAGTTCTACAACGCTTGCAGAGTCAAGAACGATAACGAGTCTCTCATGCAGGCGCGTCTGTCACTTTGCCTTGCAGCAAGGACAGTAATTGCAAATGTGCTTTCACTCCTGAAAATTACCGCACCGGAATCCATGTAATCATATCAAGCCACAATTCCACATTACACCTTTCACATTTTATAAACAAGGAGTTTCTCAGATGAGCTTTTCATTCACTCTTCCGATGATAACAGACGGCAGCGGGTCATGCAGCGACGTTTCGGGCGATGACCCCTACAACGTCTGCTGTGAGAATACAGTTTTACAAAACCCTGAATTACTCATTTCTCTGCAAGAGTCCGCCGTACAAAACGGCGCCTCTGCACTGCTGTCCCCCACTGAGCTTGTGTCTCATTCCAGACTTGAAGATTTAGGCTTTGACGACAGCTTCAGTGAGTTTATCGAGGAGCTTACACAGCTGACAATAAAGAATTCCTCAGGTCTGCCTGTTGGCGGAGTCATCTCGGAAAGTCACCGCCACAGTGACGAGTACGGCAAGAACGTCTTTGAAAGCGCATATTTTGCACACCTTGAAAAAATAACTCTGCTGAAGGATAATGGAGCATCGTTTATTCTGATAAAGAATTTCAGCAAGCTGTGGGATATGCGTGCCGGAGTGCTTGCCGCAGAAACAGCGGATATTCCTGTTTTTGTAATAATGAAGGTGGATGACGAGGGCAGGACTGAAAGCGATACCGACTTCATAGCCGCCCTGATAACCTTGCAGTCACTCGGTGCGGACGCTTTCGGAATAGAGTGTACAGAAGGTATAGAACAGACCGCAGCCCTTATAAAAAAAGCGTTTCCCCATGCAGAGATACCGCTGATAGCAGCTGTGGATATGTCCTGTACAAGTACAGCTCAGATTGAGGAGCTGTCCCTTGCAGGGGCATCTGTATATATAGATACCTCCGGCAAGCTCAGCAAAGAAAAAACAGATTTTATCAAAGCCCAGAACATAAAGTTCGATTCTACCGAAGAAAAGGACAGTTATGCTGCTGCGATATTCCGTGAAGCGTTTTTCCTGCCGGAAAGTCTGGAATTCTCTGAACCGCTGTCATGCAGCTATGATATGTCGGATGAGATAATCGAGCTTGATGATTCTTCTGCCGACGCAGTCTATATTCGTCTCAATTCAACAGACGACGCGTCATATCTTGCTGACAATGCCATAATGTCGTATCTGCCGTTTATAATACACACCAACGACACAACGACACTTGAAGCCGCGCTGAGATACTATCAGGGACGACTTATCGTGGACTCCCACTGTGAAATAGAAGAGCAAGTCCTTACAGAGCTTGCAGAAAAGTACGGAGCCATTCTGTACTGATATAATGTAAAGATAATCAAAAATAAAGGAGGCGTTAAAAATGTTCAAGAACAGACCGTTTTTTCTGGCAGCCGTTATCTTCGGCTCCATTTCCCTCGTGCTCGCAGGTATTGCCGCAGTATCCTTCCTTATGAACGACTCAACCATCAGCACATTTATAGCACGTCTTTTACACCTCAGCTCTGAATCATTCTCAAATTCCACTATCGCACAGATATCCGTCATTCTCTCTATCCCCTGTCTTATTTTCGGATACCGTTCCCTTGCCGATGATGAGTGATAACAATTTATCGATTGTTAGCTTATTAGAGACAAAAATATCCGGATTTTACAGGCGCATAAAGTTGAATAGGAGAAACAAATCGTATGTTCAGATAGAACAGCCGAAACAGCAGCCCCTAAGGGCTGCGCCGGCGGATAGGCACGGTTATCTATCGTATTTGCGCCGTCAATCGCGGACGGTGAATGTTCGGTCAGGCTATCAAAGTGAGCTTTGCGAACGCCAACGCGAATTGGGGGCGCAGGCTCTGCGCTTTGGATTTGTGATAACAAAGCTGTTGACAAAACAGCAAAAAAACAATATAATATAAATAGAAACAAGGCGACCGACCAATGCGGCAGTCCCTTGACAGTTTAGATTACTGAAGTAACCGCTGTATTGGGCAACAGGCGGTTACTTCTTTTTATGCTCATCCAGATACTTGACGATTTCAAGTAACAAGCGGAAAGCTGATACTACTAAAGCTACAGTAGCGATAATCTCGCCGTATGTAAGCATAATATCAATCCCCCTTTCGTAAAACTCAGGGGGTTCAAAAAGACTTTCGCCCCCTTGTAAAGAATTTTACTGTGGGGACTGCCGCATCCGCAGGTCGATCACCTTGCAGACACTATTTTATGATATTTTTCTATATTTGTCAATTATAGAATTCCAAAGTAATAATTGCAATAATCGCATATCAAAGTCAGCGAATTTAGGAAGGGGGGGTTCGGGGGAAACCATTTTTTCGCCAGAAAACGGTTTCCCCTGAGAAACTCACCTAATACGCTTATATAATTGGATTGCTATAGTTTTGCGCCGTGTCATAAGTCTCAGAGCTATTTTACACAATCGTTATCAAGCACCCTGCGGCACAACAAAAAGTGCCTGACAGGGTGTGCTTTTTTCAAAATAAAATACAAACTTTCATTCTCTTGTGCTTGTATAATTTGAAATTATGTGGTATTATCTTATACGGTAAATAATCCAGATATCCTCGATGAAAGGAAATATGTAAAAATGAAATTAGGAATAGTAGGTCTGCCGAATGTCGGCAAAAGTACCCTTTTCAACGCTATAACAAATGCAGGCGCACAGTCTGCTAACTATCCCTTCTGTACAATAGAACCGAATGTCGGCGTTGTAGCCGTTCCCGATAAACGTCTTGACAAGCTGGCAGAAATGTACGACCCTGAAAAATACACTCCTGCAACCATCGAATTTGTGGATATCGCAGGTCTTGTAAAGGGAGCTTCAAAAGGCGAGGGTCTTGGCAATAAGTTCCTTGCCAATATACGTGAGGTGGATGCCATAGTTCACGTTGTACGCTGTTTTGAAAATGATGATATCGTTCACGTAGAAGGAAGCATCGACCCCAAAAGAGATATCGACACTATAAATGTAGAGCTTATACTGTCCGATATGGAGGTGCTCGACAGAAGGATAGACAAAACCATGAAGCTCATCAAGGGCGATAAAAAATATCAGGCAGAGCTTGATTTCTTCAAGCGTGTCAAGGAAGCTCTTGACGAGGGCAAGCCTGCCCGTTCCGTTGAATGTACACCGGAAGAAGCTGAGCTTTTATCCACTGTATCGCTTCTCACCAATAAGCCCATTATATATGCAGCAAACATGAGCGACACCGACTTCAAGGACGGCAGCGCAGACGGCAACCCCTACTTCGCAGCCGTAAAGGAAATTGCCGCATCAGAAAACGCAGGTGTTCTTCCCATATGCGCAGAGATAGAAGCTGAGATATCCGGAATGGAACCGGAAGAAAAAGAGATGTTCCTCTCGGAGATGGGACTTGAACAGTCAGGACTTGACAGACTGATAAATGCCTGCTACGAGCTTTTGGGACTTATATCCTATCTTACCGCAGGAAAACCGGAGGTTCGTGCATGGACTATCACAAAGGGAACAAAAGCGCCGCAGGCTGCCGGCAAGATACATACAGACTTTGAGCGCGGCTTTATACGCGCAGAGGTAGTAGCGTTTGATGACCTCATCAGCTGCGGTTCAATGGCTGCTGCAAAGGAAAAAGGTCTTGTTCGCTCTGAGGGCAAGGAATACGTTATGAAAGACGGAGACATTGTTCTGTTCCGCTTCAATGTGTAAAAAAATCAAAAGACATAAAAAACTCAGCATCGGGTGTTGAAGCCCTTTGCTGAGTTTTTTGTTATGTGCTGTTTTTAACATCAAGTAACTATTAATAATAGTAGCTATAACTATTATAAAGATCACTGACAGCGCCATTATAAGCATTCATGACCATGCATACTGAGCATACACAGATAGTTGTGCAGATAACAGAAATGCCTGCAAAGATAATGCCGATAATACCGCATACAAGACCTGCTGTAGACAGACCGCCCTTCGGAACACCTGCTGCATTGTTCATGTTACCACCCTTAACAGCAAGTACAAGACCTGCGATACCGCAAGCAAGTGCAAGAACTACAAGGATGATAGAAAGAATCGGTATAGCAGCTACGCAAGGAGCTACGATAGACAGTACGATTGAGATTATGCTCAGAACCATACCAGCGATATTAAACTGCTTACCCGGCTCAGGACCCATAGGTCCCATCGGTCCCATCGGAGCCATAGGCGGCTGACCCATCGGGGGCTGACCCATCGGGGGCATCGGGGGCTGATTCATAGGGGGCATCGGAGGCTGACCGCCCATCGGAGGCTGTCCGCCCATAGGGGGCTGCTGTCCATAAGGATTCTGACTGTTGTTCATTTACATTTCCTCCTAACAAATAAATTTGTTTCGCAACATCATATTGCAAGTTAATAATATCATAATTCAAGGTACAAATCAATGACTTTGTAAGTTTTTGTTCAAAAATTGTAACAATTGACAAAAAAGCATGAAATATGAATGCTTTATTAAATGTGGAATGCTTTATCAAATGTGGAATGCTTTATTAAATGTGGAATTTGGAAAGTGGAAAGTGGAATTAATGTACGGTTCAGGCTATTGCTTAATGTACAATGTGCAATGTGCAATGCAGACAGTACAAAAATTAAAAATTACTTAAGTCCTCAAAAAAGTCTCCTTTATATGGAAGAAACCACGCAGCATAGCGGAGTGACAGAGGGGTACTATTTCAGAAATAACTGTAGTTTTTGCACGGTCTGAATGTTCAATGTTCAATGTTTAATGTTCAATATTCTGCAACGGAAGCTGTAGACGTGTACTGTAGCAGCCAAAGTGCTCCCTGAGGAGCACGACGCGGACGGTTCAGACAAAAGCAGATACGTTCTAAGTTGTCCAGTGCGGTCACGCACCTGGGCTTGCGTATGAGGGTATATTCTGGTATACTTATCAGTACCAACATATTCGCTGAGGTGTGCGATAATTACTTGTTTATACTTTTTATTCGGATATGCAGCGAAAATAATATTATGAAAGGAAGCGAGCAAAATGCTCAAAATTCTGAAGCACTTTACCCTGCGGGATCTCGGAGCCGTATTGGTAGTGCTTTGCTTTATTCTCGTTCAGGTATGGCTTGAGTTGACTATGCCTGACTATATGTCAGAAATAACTATGCTTGTCCAGACTGACGGCAGCGAAATGTCAGAGATAATCACCTCAGGCGCAAAGATGCTCGGCTGTGCTCTCGGCAGCCTGTTGGCTTCGGTAGTTACTGCTGTTGTGGCTTCTGCTATTTCTGCAAATATCGCCGCTAAGCTCCGGTCCAAAATGTTTAATAGAGTACAGTCATTCTCTATGGAAGAGATAGGACGCTTCTCTACTGCAAGCCTTATCACAAGAACTACAAACGATATCATACATATACAGATGTTTATCGTTATAGGTATGCAGATGCTTATAAGAGCACCTATTATGGCAGTATGGGCTGTTACAAAGATATCCGGTAAGCAGTGGCAATGGACTGTTGTTACCGCAGGTTCGGTAATTGTACTGCTGCTTATTATCATAACCTGCGTTCTTCTTGCTTTGCCGAAATTCCGTAAGATGCAGTCATTGACGGATGACGTGAACCGTGTTACAAGAGAGAACCTTACAGGTATAAATGTAGTGCGTGCATATAACGCAGAAGCCTATCAGGAAGAGAAATTTGAAAGGGCAAATGACAACCTGACAAGAGCTTCACTGTTTACATCAAAGACAATGTCCTTTATGATGCCGAGCATATCAATGATAATGAGCGGACTTTCACTTGCCATATATTGGGTGGGTGCTGTTATCATCAAGGAAACCGCTATGTTTGACAGAGCGGCAGTGTTCTCTGATATGATAGTATTCTCCCAGTATGCGATACAGGTAGTAATGTCATTTATGATGCTTGTTGCGATTTTTATACTTATGCCCCGTGCTACTGTTGCGGCAGGCCGTGTAAACGAGGTCATAGATACTGAACCGACCATAGTGGACGGTGAGATATCAGAGAGCGATACAGACAAGCATGGCGAAATAGTATTTGACAATGTAAGCTTCCGCTATCCGGATGCAGAGGATGACGTAATTCAGGATATATCATTCACAGCAAAAAAAGGCGAGACAGTGGCTCTGATAGGCTCTACAGGCTGCGGTAAAAGCACTGTGATAAACCTGATACCGCGTTTTTATGATACGACCAAAGGCAGCGTTCTTGTGGACGGTATCAATGTAAAGGAATATACTCAGAAAGCACTGAGAAACAAAATAGGCTATATATCCCAGAAGGCTATACTCTTTTCCGGCACCATAAGCTCTAATATCGCATATGGCGAGAACGGACAGGAAACACCTGACGATAACGCTGTTAACGATGCGCTGAAAACAGCTCAGGCAAGCGAATTTGTAGACAAGCTTCCTGAGGGAACAGAAAGCTATGTTGCACAGGGAGGAACAAATTTCTCCGGCGGACAAAAACAGAGAATATCTATCGCCCGCGCTATCGCAAGAAAGCCTGAGATACTGATATTTGACGATTCATTCTCGGCTCTGGACTATAAAACAGACAGGACACTGCGAAAGACCCTTGAGGAAAAATGCAGGGACATCACCAAGATAATCGTTGCGCAGCGTATCGGCACGATACGTGACGCAGACAAGATAATCGTGCTGGAGGACGGCAGAATAGCCGGCATGGGCAAGCATAAGGAACTCATGCAAAGCTGCGAGACTTATCAGCAGATCGCGCTTTCTCAGCTTTCAAAGGAGGAGCTTGCACAATGAACAGTGAAACAAGACAGACCCCGCGCCGCAGAGGGCATATGGGACCACCCGGAGCAAGAGGCGGCGAAAAAGCCAACGACTTCTCCGGCACATGGAAAAAGCTTCTCAGCTACTGCCGCAAATACCTTTTCGTGATGATAATAGCGATAGTATTTGCAGCTGTCGGAACAGTATGCACTTTGATAGGGCCGGATAAGCTCTCGGAAATGACAGACACAATAACCGCAGGCGTTAAGCCTGACACAGACAAGCTGACAGAAATAACCGAGACTATGGCTCAGAATGTACAATCAAACTTCTTGAAAATCATGGACGCCCTGTCCTCCGGCACCGATGACCAGAGCGGACTTATGGAAAAGGCAATGAAGATTATGACAGCGGATGATATCTCCGATGAGGACAAGGAGCTTTTCCGGAAAACAATGTCAGCGCTCAGAAATTCAGGAGACGAAGAGTCCGCTATGGCTCTTGTAATGACACTGCCGGAGGATATTGTTGTAAGGCTTCTTGACCCTGTAGAGATAAACGGTTCAGTTATTTCTTCTAAAGACCAGATAGATACCTTCAATATCCTTATGAAAACAGACACCAAAGACGGTTCTGCCCTCCAGCAGGCTATGAACAATATGCCGGACTCCGTAAAAAAAGCTATCTACACCGACATAACTGTTGACGGAACAGTCATCACAGGCGACGACCAGATAAAGATGCTGGATGTTCTCAAAAGCATGGACTCAGAGGACTCTTCCGCTGCTGTTCAAAAAATGAACAGTCTCCCCTCTTCTGTTACCGGTCTGATAAACTCCACAGTAGATATGGACAGGATATTTGAGATTGGTATTTTTCTTGTGGTGATATACGCATTAAGCTATGTCCTTTCCGTAGTTCAGGGACTTATCATGGCGTCCGTTACACAGCGTGTGTCCAGAAAGATGCGTACAGATATTTCACATAAGATAAACCGTCTGCCCATGTGGTATTACAATAAGACCTCCACAGGCGATATCCTTTCAAGAGTTACAAACGACGTGGATACGATAGGACAAAGCCTCAACCAAAGCATTGGTGTACTTATCTCCGCTGTAGTACTGCTCTTCGGAAGCCTGTTTATGATGATAAAGACAAACGGTATCCTTACCCTTACTGCGATAGGCGCAAGTCTTATAGGCTTTATCCTGATGTTTGTAATAATGGGAAGAAGCCAGAAATACTTTGCGCGTCAGCAAAAGCACCTTGGCATGATAAACGGTCATGTGGAGGAAATATTCTCAGGTCACACAGTTGTCAAAGCCTATAACGGCGAGGAAAAGGCAACAGAGATTTTTGACAAGATGAACAGCGACCTTCGTGACAGCAACTTTAAGTCACAGTGTCTTGCAGGAATGATGATGCCCATGATGAACTTTATAGGAAACTTCGGATATGTGGCTGTCTGCGTTGTCGGCGGCGCACTTGCACTGAACGGCTCCATAAGCTTCGGCGTCATAGTTGCATTCATGATCTATGTACGCTACTTCACTCAGCCCCTTTCACAGATCGCACAGTCCATGCAGTCACTGCAATCGGCTGCCGCTGCCGGCGAGCGCGTATTTGAGTTTCTTGAAGCGGAGGAAATGGATGACGAAAGCTCTAAAAAAGCAGCGCTTACAAAGGCAGAGGGCTATGTTGATTTTTCTCACGTAAAATTCGGCTATGAGGGAACAGATAAAATAATCATACATGACTTTACAGCATCATCAAAGCCCGGACAGAAAATAGCCATCGTAGGTCCCACAGGCGCAGGCAAGACCACACTTGTAAATCTGCTTATGCGTTTCCATGAGATACAGGACGGCGATATAAAAATAGACGGCATATCCACAAGGGACATCCCAAGAGAAAATGTACATTCCCAGTTCTGCATGGTATTGCAGGATACATGGCTGTTTGAAGGCACCCTGAGAGAAAATCTTGTGTACAGCACCGAGGGCGTTACTGATGACGACATGAAGAAAGCCTGCAAGGCAGTAGGCTTATATCATTTTATAAAGACCCTTCCTCACGGGTTTGACACGGTACTGAATGATAACGTAAGTCTTTCACAGGGGCAGAAACAGCAGCTCACCATTGCAAGAGCAATGATAGCCAACAAGCCCATGCTTATCCTTGACGAAGCCACAAGCTCCGTAGACACACGCACAGAGTTAAAAATACAGGAAGCTATGGACAAGCTCATGGAGAACAGAACATCATTTGTAATAGCTCACAGGCTTTCCACAATAAAGAACGCTGACCTGATACTTGTACTTAAAGACGGCGATGTTATCGAGAGCGGCACCCATGACCAACTCATGTCGAAAAAAGGCTTCTATGCCGATTTGTACAACTCTCAGTTTCTGACCACAGCTTAATCTCCTTTCACATTACAACAGGCGTATTATCCTTTCCGGAATAATACGCCTGTGTTTTTCATTTATTTACTGCACAATGTTCAAATACTAACCGATATGGATATGGTCAAATCATGATTCATCGGTCAGATATGGACTCGAATACGATTTTACAAGTGGCTCAAGCCAGCGGTTTACATCGAGTGTATTGTAGCCCAATTCCTCCGCTTTTGATATATCCAGAGTGTTCGTCTCGTACACATGAGGAGAACTCAATCTGCCTGCCAATGAAAACTCCGGTCTTTCGTCCGGAGATATTATTGCTTTTTGGCTTATTATTGCTTCAGCCTGCTTTATGACTTCTCCGATAGATATAGTATTTTTAAATGCTATATTTACCGTTCCGGAAAAATCCTGATGTGCTGCCCAGAGTATAAAGCGAACCAACTCTTTCTCATCTATCACGGAAAGTTCCTGTGAAATATAATCAGCGTCTATAAAGGTCTGAAAACCAACTCCATTACAGAGGTATGCGACCTCCGCCTTTGTAAACAGATAAGGTACCCTGACGATAACAACAGACATATCTCCGGAGCTTGCAGCCGCATTCGTTTCTGAAAGAATACGGTTCCTGACGATCTCATCTGTTTCTCCGCCGTCAAATATACTGTCAGCAGAAAAAATCTCCAAAGCTTCATCAGGAGCAAAATCAGTCTCTTTTATCCCCTTCTTATTCTGAGAAGCATATACGGCTGATGAAGATATCTGTATATATCTTTTACATTCCACATTGTCAATAATGCTGTTCACGTTTGCAGGGTCTGCTGCTGTGTTATCTATGACAACATCAAAGCTTTTTCCCCTCAGCGCTCTGAGCATACTCTTCGGATCCGAAATATCAAATCTGACTTTCTTCACCTCTGCGCCAAAGTAGACATGGTCACCGATATCCGCGACTGTAACATTGTTTCCTGATGCTAAAAGTCCGGATACTATTGCAGTGCCTACAAGGTCTGACGCGCCTACCACCAGTACCTCGCTGCCGACTACGGGTAAAGCCGCCTTGCCTGTAAGGACTGCATATTCCTGTGAAAGACTGCTCATATCTTTTACTACTACATTGCTCTTCCATGCAATATTCTTTTTCAGGACAGCAGCCGGATGTCCGCCTATATAGCAGTTATTCGGGAACTCCTCCTGTAGAACACTTCCGTTTTCAACTACGCTTCCTACTCCTATAACTGCGCCTCCGACAACAGAACAATCGGAACCCATCCTCACATGTTCTCCTATGTAGATGCTGTCACGAACTTTTCGCTTTTCCTTTTCTCCCGTTTCCAGATCAAACAATGATATCGTATCCCCAACGAACGTACTATCCGCACATATAGCAGAAACATTCTCAGAGAAGGTACAGTCAGCACCAATAACTATCCTCTTTCCTTCAAGGGCAGTAAGTATCAGGTTTTCCCCAAAAGTACAGTTTTCACCTATAGTTATACTTGATGTATTGCTGTGAGCCATTACACCGATATCGGAACTGTTCAGCTCACAATCATCTCCGATAATGACTCTTGATTTACCCTTCATACCCTCAGAGGTTATGCTGCACTTGCCGCCGAAGCTGCATTTCTTTCCTATCACTACGATTGCATTTGAGTCCAGTGTTATACTGAGATTTTTGGTACGTACAGCGTGTTCATCTATACGTATATGATTATTGAAGCCGTTGAACTGCACACTGCCTATTATATTTCTATAGCCCTCTACAGTGTTTCCGTATACATCAAAATAGTCACTATCCATCAGCTCAAGGTTTTCCAGGATAACGGGCTGATGATTTCTGAGGATAAAATCCTTTATCTCTGTAAAGCCGTATCGGGTCAGTCTGTCCGTCATAGTGTCAGCATGGTCCTTGTTTACAGCGACAATATAGTATTCATCGCTCTTGCCTTCCATGAGTTCAACATCTGTAAAATTCGGGTCAGCCTTCTGTCTCGGTATACTTGTAAGTATACAATCCGCCTCAAGTCCGAAATATTTTTTCAGTATCATTTCAAAACGAGGATTGCTCACCCATATTGCGATCTTCCTGTTTCCATGATTTTCCGAAGCAGCCTTTGCCAACAGATAAAGCTCTTTGTCCGTATCTGAAAAGCGTCTTGTTTCCTCAGCGAATACAAGGTCATACAGCATATGGTATCTTGCGCCATAGGCAAGATATCCGAAATCTGTATTATCAAGCTTATCAAAGAACAGATTTCTGTTTTTACTGAGTATATGGCTCTTGATTATTATACCGTTGCTCTTTGCGGCATCTTCTGTTTTTTCGAGCTTGCACTTGTACAAAGCAGGCTTAAGCGTTTCAAAGAGCTTCTCAGCTTTTTCGTTATTAAGCAGAACAACGGAGGTGCCCATCTTTCCCCACATTTCCCTGTCGGTGTTCTTTATACCCCAGAAATCACCGAGAGTAAAGTCTCCTGCCCTCGGAAGCCTGCTATAGAGACAGTTGCCGCAGGAGGTACAGTCAGAATTGACGGTAAGAAAAGCCATGAAATACGGGTCGTTTCTTGCGGTAACATAGCTTTTTGTTCCGTCCTCAAACTCTATGCTGACACCGGACGACCACCCTCTGTTTTCCTTATCTCTGAAATTCAGGCGTTTTATCGGCTTTCCGTCATAAATATCATTCCAGTACTTTTTAAAAACCTTATAGGATGGAATTCCATGACAAAGAATATCTATGGAATACAGATTGTCATATTTTTTTCCGACACAGGCATACAGCGCCGCATTCTGGCATGGCGTACCAGAGAACAGAACAAGCTTGCCCTTGTCGAGCAGCTTCTTGATTTCTCTGTATATATCTCCGGTATAGCTCTGCATATATTTGGAACCTCTGAGCTTATCCAGATCTTTCTTATTATCCACAATGATATGTTCGACCGAAAAGTCATCCCTGAGGGCAGCTCCACATACATATCCGCCCTGTTCAATGATATACTCAGCTATGACCGAGAACATACCTCCGGAAGAGCTTTTATAGCTTATCCTGTCCTCTGCCATCACAGCATAGCATTTCGGGTCGGGATCATTGGTGTACTGAGGATTAAGGTAAGTACACCTTTTCACACAAAGCCCGCAGTTTATACACTTATCATTATCAACAGAAGGCTTCAGGAAACCCTCTTTATCCGTTATCATTTCAATAGCATTTTTCGGACAGACACTGCAGCAGGCTGAACAGCCGGAACAGTTGACCATATCCATTTTTTCTGCCACAGTATTTCTCTCTGTCTCCATATCATCACTTCCATCAAGTATATTTTTGAACATTATAATACAGTCTGAAGAAAATTATCCTCCCCTGTATTCCTTCAGATATTATTCTATCATATAACAAACGCCATATCAATAACTTAATATCCTTTGCCGGATATTTAAACAATATCAGATGATATCCGGAAGTTCATTCGGAGAAGCAATCACACAATCAGCCGCAGCAAGCTCCTCTCCTGTTCCGAAGCCATATGCACAGCCAATGGTTTTTATTCCATGCGCTATGCCTACTTTTATATCAGAAGCCCTGTCGCCTATCATTATATATGAAGTGTCCGGATACTTTTCTTTGAGACTCAAAAAAATATCCTCCTTAGGAATAAAGCCATATTCCTCTGCGCAGAAATAGTCATCGAACCAGCGGTCGAGCATCAGCTGACCGCGATGTGCTTCCATATATGAATTCCGGCAATTTGAAAGGATAAACATACGCATCCCCCGGCTCTTAAGAGTATCAAGAGCTTCGGGGATACCTTCATACAGGCAAGCCTTTCCGGAGCGAATGCCGCTTATCATTTCTCTGCCGATAGTCATACTTGCCCTCTGCATAATATCCTTCGGAAGCTCCGGCATAAAGCTGTTCCACATATCCGGAGCATTTACTCCCAGATATTTTGAAACATCGTCATCGCTGTAGGTATGCGCAGGCGCATGACCTTCCTTTACAAGCATATCATAGGCAGTCCTGAATGCACAGCCGTACAGATGCTTTGTGTTGTGAAGTGTGCCGTCATAATCAAATACCAGTGTCATTTCTTATATCTGCCTCATAACATTGACCATCTCTATGGCGCCCAGCGCGCAGTCATAGCCCTTGTTGCCTGCCTTAGAGCCTGCGCGTTCTATAGCCTGCTCAATATTCTCCGTTGCGATAACACCGAACAGAACCGGAATACCGCTCTTTAAGCCTGCCTGTGCTATACCCTTTGTGGTTTCGTTGACTACAAGCTCATAATGTGACGTTGAACCTCTTATTACAGCACCCACACATATTACCGCGTCATACTTTCCGCTGTCAGCCATTTTCTGGGCAATGACCGGTATTTCAAATGCACCCGGAACCCATACTGCATCAATGTTTTTTTCCTCTACGCCGTGACGTACAAGACCGTCTACAGCACCTTCAAGAAGCTTTTCAACTATAAAGCTGTTGAACCTTGAAGCTATTATACCTACTCTCATGCCCTCAGGCGCTACTACCTTTCCTTCCAGTACGTTGATATTCATGACTGTTCCTCCTTGCTGTTCTCATCGAATTTAATATTATTGAAGATGTGTCCCATCCTGTCCTGCTTTGTTTTAAGATAGAACTCATCATACTTGCCGGGGTCTATCTCTATAGGCACACGTTCCTTTATAGTGAAGTCAAAGCCCTCAAGACCATATATCTTGCATGGATTGTTCGTAAGCAGTCTCAGAGACTTCACCCCCAGATTCTGCAATATCTGAGCTCCGTTCCAGTACTCTCTCAGGTCCGGAGCGAAGCCCAGCTTAATGTTTGCATCAACTGTATCAAGTCCCTGTTCCTGAAGCTCGTATGCCTTCAGCTTGTTTATCAGACCTATACCTCTGCCCTCCTGACGCATATACAGTATGATACCTCTTCCTTCTTTTTGTATCATTCTCATAGCGGTATGGAGCTGCTCTCCGCAGTCGCAGCGTGCCGAACCGAAAACATCTCCTGTAAGACACTCTGAGTGTACACGGCAAAGAATATCCTCGCCGTCTCCTATTTCTCCGCAAACCAGCGCAAGATGATGTTCTCCTGTAATGTCATTCACAAAACCGTATATCTGAAAATCGCCGTATGCAGTGGGCAGCTTTGCAGATGCCTGTTGAAGCATATGGTTCTCATGACGTCTTATATGATCCTGTAAATCTTTTATAGTTATAAAGCAAATTCCGTGTTCCTTTGCAAGCTCCCATAATTCAGGGGTACGCATCATGGTTCCGTCATCACGCATTATCTCACAGCACAAGCCGCATTCTTCAAGTCCTGCAAGCCTGCAAAGGTCAACAGTAGCTTCCGTATGACCGTTGCGTACAAGAACGCCGCCCTTCCTTGCTGTAAGGGGAAAGACATGACCGGGTCTTCTTAAATCTCCCGGTTTTGTTTTCGGGTCAGCGCAGGCACGGCAGGTGTATCCTCTTTCCTGTGCGGAAATACCCGTAGTAGTGTCCACATGGTCGATAGACACCGTAAATGCTGTGCTGTGATTGTCCGTGTTTTCTGCGACCATCTGGGGCAAATCGAGACGCTTAGCTATCTTCTCGGACATGGGAGTGCATATCAGACCCCTGCCATACTTAGCCATAAAATTCACATTTTCCGTTGTAGCGAACTGAGCCGCACAGATAAGGTCGCCCTCGTTTTCTCTGTCCGGGTCGTCGGTACAGAGTATCAGCTTTCCGCTGCGGAGAGCATCCAGTGCCTCCGGTATCGTATTATACTTATATTCCATTCTTAAACCACCTTTACACTTTAGGGGTTCTCTAAAAACCGGAACACGAGCGAGTTTGCGTATATGGATTTTTTCGTAGACGAGGCGGCGGAATGCTTCCGCTTTCAATTTAAGTTTTGATAATAAATAAAACTTTAAAAGTATTTATTCTATCAAAACAAAGTCGGGATCGGCGGCTCGCCGACCGCATTAATACTTTATGTATTAAAATGCGTGCCTTCGAAGTATACGGAAAAAGACATAGCAAAATCGCCGTGAGGGAGGTTTTTAGAGGTTCCCTTTATATCATCGCACTGAACAAGCTTTCAAATAAAACCGTGCTGTGCAAGAAAATCCTCTGTTATACGGCTCTCCGGTTTTTTGTCCGTATCGGTCTGCGCCTGCATAAGACGCTGAACATACTTGCCGATAATATCATTTTCAAGATTTACTATATCTCCGGCTTTTTTTGACAGCAAAGTCGTCTGACTGCCGGTATGGGGTATCACGGAAACAGAAAAGCTATCCGCTGTCAATGAAGCCACTGTCAGGCTGATACCGTCAATAGCAATCGAACCTTTCTCTACTATAAGGGACAATATACCTTTGTCGGCTGATATCTCTACCCAGACAGCGTTGTTCTCCCTTTTCATAGCTATTATCGTTCCTGTGCCGTCAATATGACCGGAAACGATATGACCGCCGAACCGCCCCAGTGCAGACATAGCACGTTCCAGATTTACTTTGTCGCCCTTTTTCAGTCTGCCCAGTGATGAACGCCTTAAGGTTTCGGGCATCACATCAGCCGTAAATCCGCCGGAAAGAAGTTTTGTGACCGTCAGACATACACCGTTCACTGCAATGGAATCTCCTGTTCTCGTACCCTCAAGCACAACAGAAGCATTTATCATCAGCTCCCCATAGCTGACTGAAGAAACTATACTGCCGATAGTTCCCATCTCTTCAATTATCCCCGTGAACATCTGCGATACCTCTTTTCACATCATATTCAAGCAAAACATCATCCCCAAGAACAGTAAGCCTTCTGTTTTCAAGTATTGCTCCACTCTGAGGGCAGTCCGCACCAAGTCCTTCTACAGGAGTCTTTGCATCCCTGCCGCCTATCACCACAGGAGCGATATATGCGTATATATGGTCAACGATGTTTTCACGCAGTGCGCTTTCGTTTATTTCACCGCCGCCTTCAATAAGCACACTTGATATCTGCATTTCCCCAAGCTTTTTCATCAGCGCCCTCAAGTCTGTCCTGTTATTCTTTGCCGGAAGTACACACACCTGAACGCCGCGCTCTTCAAGAGCCGCTGTTTTTTCCTTATCGTCACATACACAGGCAACGAGTGTCGGGTATTCCTTTGCGCTTCGGCATATCTTACTGTCGGGTGGGATACGCAATTGAGAATCAACTATAACTCTCAGCGGCTGATGTTCGTTTTCTATGCGGCAGTTAAGCATAGGGTCATCTGCAAGCACCGTACCGATACCGGCAAGCACCGCACTGTAAAGACCTCTCAGCTCATGCACATGAGCCCTTGCCTTTTCTCCGGTTATCCACTTTGAAGCGCCTGTATATGCGGCAATTTTCCCGTCAAGGCTCATTGCATATTTCATAACAACATACGGAGTTTTTGTGGTTATGTAATGAAAAAACGCCTTGTTAATCTCATCACATTCCTCACGCATAAAATCCTCTGTCACTTTTATACCATGTTCCCTGAGCATTTTAACGCCCTTGCCAGCCACGAGGGGGTTAGGGTCACGAGAGCCGACAAACACCCTTGCTATTTTATTTTCGATTATTGCTTCTGTACAAGGCGGAGTACGGCCATAGTGACAGCAAGGTTCAAGTGTAACATACATATCCGCCCCCTCCGCAGACTGTGTCAGAGACGCAAAAGCATTCCTTTCTGCGTGCAGACCGCCGCACCGTTCATGGAAGCCTTCGCCTATTATTTTACCATCCTTAACTATCACTGCGCCGACCAACGGATTAGGAGCGGCAAAGCCCCTGCCATTCCGAGCAAGCTCCAGTGCTCTTTTCATATAGCGGTTTCTGTCTGTATTTTCGTCACAAAGTATTCTATCATTCATTCTATTCACTCCTTTATTTTCAGATGATATTCACAAAAACAAAAAAACGCCAATGGAGCAATTCCAAAGGCGGTAACACATGACGGTAATAGTAATGTACTGCTATGCCGTTCAACAACCTCTTTCATCCGGACTATACCGTCGGCTCCGGAATTTCACCGGATCAGCATTTACTATTGCAAACGCGAGCGGGCTATACCGCCGGTGGGGATTTCCACCCCGCCCCAAGGTTCTCACTAATCAAATTGTACCACACTTCCCCCCACTTGTAAACCCCCCGGCAAGCTGCCGCTCCCAATTCGCGGCGCAGAGCCTGCGCTCCCGATTCGCGGTGGCGTTCGTACCCCAAGGGCACTTCCTTCGGGCGCTAACGCTCACTCTGATAGTATGACCGATACTTTTCCTGCCCGCGTTTCTCCGCCCAACACGCCCCTTACGGTGCGCTTATGGGCGGTTTTGGTTGTGGAGGATAGTCGTAAACGTGTACAGCAGCAGCCAAAGCGCACCTTTAGGTGCGTGACGCGGACGGTTCAATAAAAAGCCGATGCGTTGTTAAGTCGTCCAGTGCGGTCACGCACCGGACTTTTCGACTTTTTGAGGTCGAATTTTTTGTTTCTTTGAGGACAGATCGAGGGAGCTTTTCATAGGTTCACTTCAATATATAAGAGTGAATACTATTATCTTTCTCAGGGTAAAAAACTGATGTGTTATTAAACTTTTAAACGTGCTCACGTTTTCAACATTTTTAGTGGGCACAGAAACGCAGGAAGTTACAAATATCTTCGTTTTGTTCGATTGAGATTATTCAGCATATACATTGATTTATCAGTTGTATGCGTTTTACGTGAAATTAATTATACTTTCTAAAAAAAAAGGGGGGCAAAAGGGGCAAAAATTTCAAAAGTCATAAATAGTGTCTGCTCAATGATCAAGCA
>CAMHOE010000005.1 GCA_946186665.1 uncultured Clostridia bacterium
ATTAAAGCCCTATGAGGGGCAGTAACCACTTATGAAATCGTGGTTTTCAAATTCCGATTTATCAACCAAATGAAATAAGCATTAAAACTCAAATGCAGCCCCCGGAATTCTCGGAGGCTGCATTTTTATGCTATTATTCAAAAAGCTTCAATCCCTTTTATGATATTCCCTCTGATATTGCTGAATAAATCTTCAAATTTTTTCTTTTCCTCCGAAAGACAAGCAATATAGTAACTAACATTCGCTTGACTGTCGCTTATAGGAACAGCAATTCTATCGGAAGGCATATATCCTCTCTCCATCATGCGGTCTGAATTAAAAAAAGGCAGCGAGAAAGCTTCGATCAGCTCTCTCCATCATGCGGTCTGAATTAAAAAAAGGCAGCGAGAAAGCTTCGATCAGCTCTCCCATTGCATCGTGATTTTTTTGGATCAACAGATTATCCTCCGGCATTTTTTCACGGCAGACATTCATCCAGAACCCTACTCCCCCACTCACAAGGATTCTTGTATCCCTCAGGTCATCAAAAAAAACAGACTCTCTTTCGGCAAGCGGATGGCTTTGCGGCAGTGTAACATAGAGCTTTTCTTCAATATATCACTGGCAGAAAATATCGTCATATTCCGCCTTTTCGTGCAGGATCACAAGCTGATAGGTGCGGTTTTTCAGCCCTGTGATAAGCCTTTCGTCCTCGTCAATAATCTCACTTGTGATCGCCATTCCGATCATATTGTCCTGCAAAACAGGTATCATTTCTTGCAAGGGAAACGGCGCACATGAGCCGATACTTATCGTTCTGCGGCTGCGGTCAAAGGCTGTTACCCTTTCTATCATTTCTCTGTCAGCTTGAAGCACCCTTGCAGCATAATCGGCAGCAAGCCTGCCTGTTTCGTTCAGGGATATTTTGCTGTTCTGCCTGTCGAATATCTGTACTCCAAGCTGCTCCTCAATTTTCTTCATGGAACGAGAAAGTGCAGGCTGTGTTATATGCAGTTCCTCAGCGACACGAAGCAGAGTTCCGTGCTTTGCAAAAGCAACAAGCTGTTCGAGAAGATATATTTCTATCATAGAATCACCTCATAAGGTATTACTACTGTTTATACCATTATAACATATTAGCATTGGACATACAAGGATAAATATAGTAAAATCAAATTATAAACTAAACGAGGTGATGGATATGTCAAAAGCATTGGTTTTATATTTTTCCGTCTACGGAACAGCAAAAAAGACAGCCGAGGAAATAGCAAAGCAGACAGGCGCAGACCTTATGGAGATCGAACCTGCCGTACCATATGACAGCAACCGGGATCATTATAACGCTCTTGCAAGGCTTGCCAAAAAGGAAACCGACAGCAACGCAAGACCAAAAATCAAAAACCATATACCTGCCCAAGATTATGATACGATCTTCATCGGATACCCTATGTGGTGGTACACCTTCCCGATGATCATTTATACCCTCTTTGAGCAGTATGATCTCAGTGGAAAGACGATTATTCCCTTCAATACACACATGGGCTCAGGTGACGGCGGCACTTATGAAACCATACGCAAATTAGCTCCGAAAGCAAAGGTATTAAAGGGCTTGCCTGTCGAAATGCAGGAAGCGGAAAACGGTGCAGAAAAAGCCGTCAGAAAGTGGCTTGATAGTCTGACGTTTTGAAATAGTGTGGAGTATGAAGAGTGGAGTGTGGGGTTAAATGGGGTGATTTTATGAAAAGAAAATGCTTGTGTGCAGGACTTGCCTCTGTAATGCTGCTTTTCGGCGGGTGTGCAGGACAGGAAAAAACAGAACAGTCAGGCAGTGAAGATATCCCGACAAATACAAGTGTTGCAGATCACAAAACAACCGAAACAAGCAGCAATACGAAAAGCACATCGGAAACAAATATTAATAACACCTCGCAAACAGGATATACAACAGCTGTGCCCCAGTCGTATAAAACAGATGCAGAGTATGGCGGCAGCGTTGAGCGTCTGGATTATGATTCTCTTGATTATGCCCGTGACAGCAGCAAAATTACAAAAACGGCATATGTATATACACCCTACGGCTATGACGAAAACGATACTGAAATAAAATATGACATTGTATACCTGATGCACGGTTGGGGCGGTCATGCCGGAGAATATTTTGATTATACAGCAACAAAAAATGTTTTTGACCATCTGATCGAAAACGGAGATATTCCGCCTGTTATCATTGTTTCGGCTACATTTTATAACGAAAACAGCGATACGGATTTCAGCGGCTCTATTGATGAACTCAGGCAGTTCCACAGGGATTTTGAAGAAAACCTGATGCCGGCAGTAGAGGGCAAGTATCACACCTATGCACAGGACACAACACCCGAAGGGCTGAAAGCAGCCCGTGATCACCGCATCTTCGGCGGCTTTTCTTTAGGTTCGGTAACGACATGGCTTGAGTTTTGTTATGACTATGATTACATACACTATTTTCTTCCGATGAGCGGCTCCTGTTGGTACTACGGCACTTACGGTGATTTTCAGATAGAAAAGAATGTTGATTTCATCGAACAGCTTGTTCGTGACAATAACCTTGATGAAAGAGGTTACTTCATATATCATGCCGTAGGAACAGAGGATGCGGTCAAATATCAATCGGAAGAAATGGCAAAGGAAATGCTTTCAAGAGATACATTCACACCATCGCATTATGTATTCTATCAGAAGGACGGCGGACTGCACGATCTCGATGCCGTTCAGGAATATCTTTACAACGCACTGCCCCTTTTCTTTGGCAATAAAAAACAATAAAATATTTATAGAGAAATTAAATCAAAAGAGGTGACCGCTTATGCTTTCCCGGATCATTACTAACCGCCAAAAAGAATTTATATCTGCAATTTTGATTTGCAGTATGCTTGCAGGCGTTCTTTGCGGATGTACGCAGAACCAACAGGATGATACAGAAAAATCTGACATAAAAACAGAAAGCTCATTTTCGGAAAAGAGGGAAAGCGTTATGCCGTCATCATCAGCAAAAAGCGGAGCATTCACCGCAGACACACCTATCCGGGATGTCATGGATTACCCTGCCTTTGGGAATTATGGCAGACTGATCTTTCCTGTCAACGAAAGCTACTTCAGTGACAGCACTCTCGGTAATCTTAATTTGACTTGGTATTCAGAAATACGACCTGAAAAAACGATAGAGATCTGCAATTACATGAAAAATCATGCGGATGCCGGAGAAGTTATTTTCTACGACATTTATACGGACGAGGAAAAGGCTGCTGATCCCTCAAAGAATGATACCGGACTTTTTTTCTTCAAGGGCAAGCCGGGTGCAAAATTCGCCGTTGTGAGTGCCGGCGGCGGTATGGTCTATGTAGGTTCCATGCACGACAGCTTTCCTCATGCTCTTGAAATATCGAAAAAGGGATACAACGCCTTTGCCTGTATTTATCGTGCAGGCTATGACACGGGTCCCGAAGACTGTGCAAGGGCTGTAAAATTCATTTTTGACCATGCCAAAGAACTGGAAGTAGATACAAGTGATTATTCCCTCTGGGGCGGCTCAGCAGGTGCAAGAATTGCTGACTGGGTAGGCACGAACGGCACGGCATATTACGGACAGGGTGATTATCCGCAGGCAGCTGCCGTTATCATGCAGTACACAGGTCTTTCCGAAGTTACCGGAAACGAGCCTGCAACCTACAGCTGTGTCGGAACAAATGACGGTATCGCATCCTATACGACTATGCAAAACCGGATTGAACGTATAAAGGCTAATGGTACGGACGCTATGATCGAGGTGTTTCCGGGACTGTCGCATGGCTTTGGTATTGGAACAGGTACTGTAGCTGAGGGCTGGGTGGATAACGCCATAGCCTTCTGGGAAAGAAATATGGGAGGCGAATGACTGTGAAGAAGGTTTTATCGTTGTTGTTTGCTATAATTATCACGACGGGAATTTTCAGCGGCTGTCAGCAGTCGGCAACTGACACAGGTAGCTCAGAAGCTTCAACAAGCAGCAAAACAGAAACAGCTAAAACGAACAAACAATCACAAAAGCTTATGAAAGTACAATTTAAAACGAAAGCTCTCATTTTATTTTGAAAATTTCTATAAAAATATATTGACATCGTGTCAGAATATGTGTATAATAAGTCTAATGACACGATGTCAGAATAAATGACAGAAAGGAAAGAAACATGCCAAAGGGATCACCGGAGCTGACAGCAGCAAGAAAGGAAGAAATCATAAACGCTTGTGAGCAGCTTTACAAAACTATGAGCTTCAAGGAAATAACCCTGAAAGAGATCGGGGCAGTAACATCATTTACACGTACATCTATTTATAACTATTTTCAGACGAAAGAGGAAATTTTCCTTGCACTGTTTGAGCGTGAATATGACCGATGGAATGAACGTCTTGCTGCAGTTCTGGATAACAATGATAGTCTGACAAGGAAAGAATTAGCCGAAAAAATAGCGGAGTCACTTAGTGAGCGTGTACAGCTTCTCAAGCTTCTTTCCACAAACCATTTCGATATGGAAGCAAACAGCCGACAGGAGCTTTTAGTATCATTCAAAAAATCGTATGGTGCTTCCATGGGAAATATTTGCAGGCTTTTGGATAAATTTGTACCGGAAATGAGCGTCACAAAGAAGCAGGATTTCATTTATCGCTTTTTCCCGTTTATGTTTGGCATTTATCCCTACACCTATGTGACGGATAAGCAGAGGACTGCCATGGAAGAAGCAGGGGTAGATTATGTCTATCGATCCGTATACGAGCTGACTCTGAATTGTATTCTTGGTCTGCTTGGTGCGGAATAATTATAAGTTTTTACACGGAGGTAATATCTATGAGCAAAGTATTGGTAGCGTATTTCAGTGCAAGTGGAGTCACAGCAAAAGCAGCCGCGAAGCTTGCAAAGGCGGCAGGAGCAGACCTGTTCGAGATCGTACCTGAACAGGTATACACAAAATCCGACCTGAACTGGCAGAATAAAAACAGCCGCAGCTCAGTCGAAATGAACGACAGAAGCAGCCGCCCTGCCATTAAGTCAAGAGTAGATAATATGGAACAATATGATATAGTATTTGTTGGTTTCCCGGTATGGTGGTATCGTGAGCCGTCAATTATTGATACATTTATGGAAAGCTATGATTTCAGCGGAAAGACGATCGTTCCCTTCTGTACATCCGGCGGCAGTGGTCTTGGTTCAACAACTCAGAATTTACAGGCTCTTGTAAAGGGTGCAAAGATTATCGAGGGTAAAAAACTTTCCTTTATGACAACAGAAGGCTCTCTGAAAAAATGGGTGGATGAGATTATCTGAGGAGGAAAATTAAAATGAGTGAGAAAATCGTACAGACAGCAGGACGTGAGCAGCTTGGTGACTTCTCCCCTATGTTTGCACATCTCAATGATGACGTGCTTTTCGGAGAGGTATGGAACGAAGAAGCCATAAGCGTAAAGACAAAGTGTATTATTACGGTTGTATCTCTGATGGCATCCGGTATCACAGACGCGTCACTTGGGTATCACCTGATGAATGCAAAGAAAAACGGAGTGACAAAGGAAGAAATAGCGGCGATTATCACCCATGCCACAATGTATGTAGGCTGGCCGAAGGGTTGGGCTGTGTTCCGTATGGCTAAGGAGATCTGGAATGAAACGGAACCGGAACTTACCGAAAAGAACAAATATCAGAATACCATCTTCTTTCCTATCGGAGAGCCGAATGATGCCTTTGCACAGTATTTTGTCGGACAAAGCTATCTTTCTCCCCTTTCGATGCAGCAGGTGCCAATGTTCAATGTCACCTTTGAACCTGGCTGCCGAAATAACTGGCACATACATCACGCTGCAAGCGGCGGCGGTCAGATGCTGATCTGTGTCGGCGGCAAGGGCTGGTATCAGGAATGGGGCAAAGACGCAGTAGAAATGACCCACGGCACAGTCATCAATATTCCAGCGAATGTCAAGCACTGGCACGGTGCGGCAGCGAATTCATGGTTCTCACATATTGCCGTTGAAGTGCCGGGTGAAGAAGGAAAGACAGAGTGGCTGGAGCCTGTATCGGATGAGGAATATGGAAAACTGAAATAATGGTGGAATCAAAATGAAGATTACGATACTGATGGGTAGTCCGAACAGGAATGGCTCTACAAATATTCTGACAGAAAACTTTGCAAAAGGCGCAAAAGAGGCAGGACATATTGTCGAAACCCTTGATGTAACACGAATGAATATCGATCCTTGTACGGGTTGTGTTGCCTGCGGTTATGAGGGTCCGTGCGCGCAGAAGGATGATAACGAGATCATAAAAAGCAAACTGCTTTCCTGTGACATGGTGGTTTTCGCCACTCCGCTGTATTACTACGGAATGAGCGCACAGCTAAAGACAGTTGTTGACAGATTCTGTTCCTATAACAGCAGTCTGAACAGCCGCCATTTGAAATCAGCTTTGCTTGCGGTAGCATGGAACAGTGACGACTGGACTTTCGATGCACTTGAAGTCCATTACAAAACCTTGGTAAGATATATCAATTTTGAGGATATGGGTATAGTACTCGGATATGGCTGCGGTACGCCTTCTATGACAAGCCGGAGCAAATATCCAAAGGAAGCATATAATCTCGGAAAAAATCTGAAATAATATCGAGGAGGAAAAACAATGAACGGAAACCCGACTGACATTGAAAACACACGCAAGCTTGGTTTCGGACTTATGCGTCTGCCAAAAAAGCTGCTTGCAATAGATATCGAACAGACAAAGAAAATGGTCGATATGTTTATGGAAGCTGGCTTCACCTATTTTGATACGGCTCATGTATATCCCGGTTCGGAGGACGCTATACACGAGGCACTTTTTGAGCGCTATCCGAGAGACAGCTTTACCATTGCAACAAAGCTGTTTGTTCCTGCCGCACTATCGGAGGGAATGGCAAAAAAGCAGTTCAGCACAAGCCTGAAACGATTAGGGACAAATTATATCGACTATTATCTTCTTCACTGCATTATGGAGAATAACTACAAGAAATATGAAAAGTATCATCTGTGGGATTTTGTGCAGGAGGAAAAAGCAAAGGGCAATATCCGTCATGTAGGCTTTTCATTTCATGCCGGTCCGAAGCTGCTTGACCAGATTCTTACAGACCATCCGGAAGTGGAATTTGTACAACTACAGCTTAACTATGCCGACTGGGAAAATCCGAAGGTTACTTCCCGGGCAAATTACGAGGTCGCAAGAAAGCACGGAAAGAGAATAGTTGTCATGGAACCTGTCAAGGGCGGTGCTTTAGCAAATCCGCCGGAAAAGATCAGGAAAATGTTCAGAGACTATGCACCTGATATGTCTCCTGCATCCTGGGCGATAAGATTTGTTGCTTCCCTCGACGGCATACTTACTGTTCTTTCGGGAATGTCAAATATTGAGCAGATGGCTGATAATCTATCCTATATGAAGGATTTCAAGCCTCTTAACAAGGACGAGCAGGAAATCATACACAAGGCTCAGAAGATAATGGGCGCATCCGCTGTTATCCCATGCACAGCCTGCCGCTATTGCACAAAGGGCTGTCCACAGCAAATACCTATCCCCGATATCTTTGCGGTAATGAACAAGCGCATTGGCAGCGGTCAGCTCGAGGAGTCAAAGGCGGATTATGAAAAGCTGACAGCAAACGGCATAAAGGCATCAAGCTGTATTGAATGCGGTCAGTGCGAAAGTGTATGTCCGCAGCATCTTCAGATTATAGAACTGCTTAAAGAATGTCGTAAAATGGAGGGATAATTTATGTTTGAAAATGCACTCACTTACAGAAATATATCTTTTGGAAGAAAAATAGCCTACAAAACACTTATATCCGCAGGTCTTGTTGCCCTTGCGGTCATACTGCCGCAGATAGTACACTTAGCCCTTGGTCAGCCCGGAGGTGTGCAGTGGATGCCGATGTATCTGCCTGTACTTATAGGCGGATGCCTGCTCGGAACTAAATGGGGATTTGCCGTTGGTGCTGCTTCTCCCCTTGTCAGCTTCATCATCACCTTCGTATCTGGAACTCCCATGCCAACAGCTGAGAGACTGCCGTTTATGATAGCAGAGCTGGCTGTATTTGCACTTATATCAGGTCTGTTTACAAAAAAGATTGCCGACAATGGTCTTTGGGCTTTTCCGGCAGTTATTCTGGCACAGGTTACAGGCAGAGCTGTATTTCTGGGGCTTATCGCACTGACGCAAAGCTTCACAAGCTTTACCGCTGCGATGATATGGTCACAGATACAGACAGGCTTTATCGGTCTTGCTGTGCAGGCTGTGATCGTTCCCATGATCATTATCGGTCTGAGAAAGCTGCTTATAAGGGAGAAAGAAAATGACTGATCTTGAAATTGCAAAAGCCAATCTGGAAGGACATTCGATTTGCCTGTGTAAAAACGGAGAATATTTTACCGATGACGGCAGAGGTATCTCTCCGATGATGAAATTTATTGCCGAAGGCAAGGAACTGACAGGCTTCTCCGCTGCTGATCAGATAGTCGGCAAAGCGGCGGCTATGCTGTTTGTCAAGGCAGGTGTCAGGAGCGTTTATGGAAAAACTATGTCGGACAGTGGTAAAGAATTTCTTGAAGCAAACAATATTTCCTGCTCCTATGATATTCTCACAGACCGTATCATCAACAGACAAGGGACGGATATTTGCCCTATGGAAAAGGCTGTTGCCGATATAAACGATGCTCATGAAGGATACAATAATCTGGTTATTGTGATAAACAGACTGAGATCAAATCAATAATTCAAAATGCCTCTGAGCCGTTGTGGTTCAGAGGCGTTGTTTTTACACGAAGAACATTTTAATGCAATTCGGCTTATTTTCAAAAATAATAGTCAGTCAGAATCATTGACAAATCACACTCTTTTTTATTCCTTTAATCGTTAGTAGTAAAACAGTAGTAATGTCTATGTGTAACTGAAAAGTTTTAAAATATTATGCCCCATTTCAGCGGATAGTAAATCTTACCCCCGACTTCTGCCGTGGCAGATGAACATTACTTTTATCATAGATTTTTCCTTTCTCGAATTGCTGTAATAAGGCTAGAAAAGCCGCATTTTGCGAGGGTGTCAGGGTGGGGTAGCTGATTTGACAGAGTGGGGCGAAAATTACAATTCTTTGCAAAACGGGGCAAATTGCGGAAGTCGTTAGTAGTAGAATAGTAGTAAAATTAGGGGGTTACTACTAAGGTTTTTGATTTAGTCAGTAAAATCAGAATTTAATCTTCTAACAAATGTTTTATATAATTGCTTCTGCTACCATCCCATAAACATTTAATACATTTGCCGTTCTCAAAGATGTGATTACAATTTTTATAACCATATAAAACAGAAGCACACTCCGGACATAATTCAGACATTTTTGAAGAATTTGCCAAGTATTCACTTCCACACTCAACACATATTTTTGTTTTTATATTCTCCATTTACATTCCTTCTAAATTCTAATTTGTTTAAATCGGAATTTCTTTACCATTCCATTTTACTTGAACAGCATTTTTATTATTAGTTGCCCAAACAATTACTTGTGAAACAAATCCAGGCGTGATAATTTCAGGAATTCTGAAAGGTAATAGGTATCTGTGCCAATTTCCATCAGTTTTTTGGTTTTGAAAGTATCTTCCTTTGCTTATAACATATGGAGTTTCTGTTTTGACAGGACAAGATAAAATTAAAGATTTATCATTTGACACTATATGCAAAATATGATATGGACTATCATAATCATCTACATACCATAAGTAATTGTTCTTTCCAACTATAATCTTGCGTTTGTTCTTCGTATTTACACTCATAGTCTTTTCCTCGCGTAAATTCTAATTTACACTATTATACCACACCCACACCGCCCACGGCTACCCTTTTCGCATTTTAAATAAGAAAAAGCCCCGCACGAGGCTAAAGGTAAACACTCCCTCAGCACAAGAATAATTGTGTCAAAAGAGTGTTTTTTCACTTAATCAAAATCCAACTCGCTGCATACATCAGCAAATGTTTTGTTGTGAAACAGAGGAATAGGTGTTGTCAACAGAATCAGGAAATTTTCATGAGAAAAGAGCGAGACCCATTTATCATTAAAGATATGGTATTTACCATAATACTCTATAATATAATACTCTTTCCCTTCATAAAAAAAGCAAGGGTCAACAGTTAAAGGCGGATCATCGCTGCGTTCCGGAAATTCATCCCAACGTTGCCATTCCTGAAATTCCTGCCAGGTCATATTATCCATACTTTTTCTTCCATTTGTCATAAACAGACTCCTTCCATATTTTCTGAACACGATCTACCATATCCCTCTCTTTATCAGTCAAGTTAGCGAACTTCTTTGCTGTATCATTTTCAGAGTGATTATATCCGTGATGAGTGTGTGGAAGAATACCTTGATGTGGCTTATCAAGATCAATTTGTTTTTTACGCTTGTTATCTGAATCGTAATAGGAAATATACTTTGGTTTTCCATCTTTTCCAAGCGTAACATACACACGACCTTTTGTCATGGTTTCCATTGGTGCAGTAGGATTGCCATATTGGTAAACTACAAACTTGATATTTCCGGAAGTGTGTAATGATTTGTATTCAGAACCATAGTGTCTCCCTTTAACACTGATGCCACTTGAACTTCCTCTGCCTCCCATTTAAACCACCGCCCTTCTGGGATACTCGTCCGGAATAATTATAATATTTCCTCTCATCTCTTTGAAAGGATTACCTACACATAATATTTTGCCCGGATTAATTCTTTCAAGCATAGCATCATAGCCGTAAAGGAATCCCTTTTTGTTGTTTTTACATCCAATCATGCCAATCGCCACATCACTTCCCTGTTCGATTGCATCAAAGCAAAAATCGAAGCTTCTTTTATCACTCCAAGATATTGTAGGAACAGCAATAAGATCTCGACTTTGCCAAAACGCACCTACCCAACGATTATGTGCTACACTTTCAAGCTGTCTCCAGATATCCATATCAGAATATGTTGAGTAATCCGGAGTACAGAGAAAAGCATACTGTGAAAGTTTCCTTAAAGATTTTTCCGGATTGTTGTATAAAGAAGTCATCCTATAATCATCTTCAAAACAGTGTACACCGAATTTACAATGTTCAGCAGTGTCATTCTGTTTTGTTTTAGAAAGAGGAATCATTCTTATATTGTCAATGTTCAAATTTACTTTCTTTAACATTGGCAATTCAAATAAGCCGTTTTTCTCAAACCCTGCTCTATGAAAAAGTGGGTTCAGACGCATATCAATTGAATTCATAGTTTTCCTTTCTGGCATTATTAGCCTGTCAGTATTTAATTTTTTGTACAAATTGCAAATTGACAAAGAAGGAAAGCTATGTTAGTATAACAATTGCAATATGAGTTATGTACCAACATAACTTTCCGAAGCGCATTGATTTACTGTTACCAGCAGTTTATCGATGCGTTTTTCTTTGTCATTTTAAACGGTTCATTGGAATCACCTTACCTTTCCCTATGTCATCAAATCTCTATATTATTCAATGTGTCGAGAAAATCATCGACACATTTTTTTCTTGCTTCGCCATGTCTGGACAATCTTATTTCCCATAGCTTATCTTCCAGACTCTGGATGATTTGTTCCTCTGATTTATAGTATTCATCCTTAAACTTTGTTAATATATCAGTTATCGTGTGACTGACACCTTCGTTTCCTAATTTCCATTCTCTGATCAAATCTAATGCATCAGTTGCAAAATCAAAGCCGTCATCATCTTCAGCAATTTTTGTTCTCTTCAATTTACATACGAACTGAATAAACCTAATTTGTTCTTCGTTCATTTTCATTGATAGCTCAAATATCATATTCGAGCTAATAAACTTATCCATTACGGCTTCAATCTGTTCATACTGTCCATCATACCGCATAACGGTATGTACTTCTTTGTAAATCCACGGAGTTGATAATTGACGAATAGCGTCGTTACTTAAATTTAATTGCTCCATGATTGCACCAATATCCACCGTCATTGATCTGCGATCTGTCAGCCCTAATAAATAATCTGTACAAACCCCATAATACCGTGCAATCTTTATTAAGTTTGAAGAAGGACATTCCGTGACACCTTTTATATATTTCAGCAATGTAGTATATGGTATATTCATTGCTTCTGCCTGCTTGGGCACAGTTTCTCCTGACTGTTCATTAGCTTTTTCTTGTGACAGCAAATACAATCTTTCGGATAAAACATTCTTCAATCCCTAACACCTCTATCATAAAAGTATCATATCAGGTATTTTAAATTACCTTATCTGATTTATATTGTATCAAACACTTTTTACTTGTCAACTACATTTTTAAGTTTTTTATTACAAAACAAAAAATAAGCCCCGCACGGGGCGAGGCTGGGAATCAAAATATTAAAATGAGCTGAATAATAGCTGCTCCGGCGGTGTGTCCGGCTTTTTCTTTATTTCCTCTCTTGCGAGTTCAAGAACTTCTATCCGCCTGAGTTCATCTGCTGTATCCTCAAGTCCGAGGTGTGTATATACATTCATGGTAATGCCAATGTCGCTGTGTCCTATCAGGTATTGAAATGTATTTCATATATCTGCAAAAACTCCGGACAGTCTCAGATCTATCCGGAGTTTTCATCATATCTTTGTACGGACTATGTTAATCTTCTGCTTTTTCACCAATAACATTTTTCTTGTAATTCGTGCCCCATACCTCCATAGCCTTTATGATCGGGCGAAGAGATTCCCCAAGCTCACTGAGAGAGTATTCCACTCTCGGCGGAACCTCTGCAAATACCGTCCGGCTGACAATACCGTCTGATTCCATGGAACGCAGACTGTCTGTAAGTACCTTCTGGCTGATACCGTCAAGATTCTTTTTCAGTTCATTAAAACGCCATGGACGCATAAGAAGATTCCGCAGTATGAGCAATTTCCATTTGCTGCCGATCAGACCTACAGTTGTTGCAACCGGACAATCGGGTAATTCGTCTTTAGTTTTCATATGGCACCTCCATAGTATAAAAATGAATGCAACATTCTTTTTTACATTGTATCAGACAAAAGCAGAAATGTCGATAGGTTACAAAAAGGTGACTATGTAATAAAAAAGTGCGTAATTGTGAAATTTGTTTCTGATCGGTATAATTGAATTGTAAGCAAATAATGCTGCAAAAATTTAAAGGAGGACAACACTATGGCATTATCAAATCTCTCTGACTGGACAGAAGGAAAGGCTGCTTCCGCTTGCGGTACAGCCTGCGGTGCAGGTGACAAACCGGAAGAAAAGCCTGCTGCTTGCGGCTCGTCCTGTGGTGCAGGCGACAAGCCCGAAGAAAAACCTGCTGCCTGCGGTTCCGCGTGCGGTGCAGGTGACAAATAAGATATAGTCTTGTTTGTGTGAAAGAGTCCTCCGGCTGTCACAGGTCGGAGGATTTTTCAGAAATTAGAAGCTAAACGCTTTATTATATATCGGAGGATACGGATATGAAACCATATTTTTCATTTCAGTGGCATATAACGGATGAATGTGACCAGCGGTGCAAGCATTGCTATATATACTCATCCGGCAAGCACCAATGTCTTGTCAGCATGACATGGGAGCAGATGGAGCAGACCTTCTACAACTGCCTTGATTTCTGTGAAGTCTATGGAAGAACTCCGTATTTCTACATTACCGGCGGCGACCCCATACTTCATCCGGATTTCTGGCGGCTGCTGGAGTTACTGCATGAACGTGAAATAAAATTTACAATTCTGGGAAATCCCTTTCATCTGAACGATCAGGTGTGCAGAGAGCTGAGATGGTTTGGCTGTGAAAAGTACCAGCTTTCCCTTGACGGTCTGCGTGAAACACACGACTGGTTCAGAAAACCCGGCTCTTTCGACTGTACTCTTGAAAAGATAGGCTGCATTAACCGTGCCGGCATCCGAAGTGTTATCATGACAACCATTTCAAAGACCAACTGTATGGAAGTGCCGGGGATCATTGACACCGTTGTGGAAGCCGGAGCAAATGTATTTGCCTTTTCCCGTTACGTTCCCAGCGGCGGCGATCTTGACGCAAGCATGACGCCACAGCAGTACAGAGAGCTGCTTGCTATCTGCGACAAGAAATTCAAGGAATATGAAGCCGAAGGCTGCACTACCTACTTCAATAAAAAAGACCATCTCTGGACTCTTTACGAATATGAAACCGGAGAATTCAAAATACCCGAAAATACAAAAGAAGGCATGATATATGGCGGCTGCAACTGCGGCAACTGTCATCTGACAATACTGCCTGACGGTACAGTCTATGCCTGCCGCAGAGCAGCAGACAGCAAGATCGGGAATGTGTTTGAGGACAGGCTCGCCGATCTGTGGGTCACGAGCATGGAAGAATATCGTGAATATACAAAATTCAGCAAATGCTCACGATGCAAGCTGCTTGCCTGGTGCAGAGGCTGTCCGGCGGTAGCAAAGGGAACAAACGGAGATTTTTATGCAAACGACCCTCAGTGCTGGGCGGATGAAAACGGAGAATTATTCAAAACGGAGGGATAATAATGGATGTTGAAACTTGTCTGAAAAAATTAGGTTATGTGGGAATACTCAACTTTGCAACCGTGGACGAGGACGGTGCTCCGCAGGTCAGAAATATCAGCGCGATACACTATGAAGGAACGGATATATACTTTCTGACTGCACGAGGAAAGTCCTTTGCAAGGCAGCTTTACCGTGACGGACGAGTGCAGATCTCAGGCTATACAAGATTCAAGGAAACTATCCGTCTTTCAGGACAAGCTTTTGAAGTGCCGCAGGATGAACAGATCAAGTGGCGTGACATTCTGTATAAGGAGCAGCCTTATCTTGAAAATGTCTATCCCGGTGAAAGCAAAAATATTGATACCATGTTTGTTATTAAAGACTACACGATAGAGTATTTCTGTCTTTCCACAAGACCAATCACAAGGGAATACTTTGCTGTGGGAAATGCAGTTTTGAAGCCAAAGGGGTACATAATAGCGGATAAATGTATCGGCTGCGGAAAATGCACAAGAGTCTGTCCGCAGGGCGCAGTAAACAAGGGAAATCCGAAGCCCTTTGTCATAAGACAGAACAACTGTCTGCAATGCGGAAACTGCTTTGAAAACTGTCCTGTGCAGGCGATACAGAGACTATGAGGGGTGCGCAAAATGGAGCAGATGATGAAAGCGGTCGTTTTAGATAAACCCACCAAGGGCGATGATGTTCTACTTTCGGATATAGCTGTACCGAAAGTAAAGCCCGGCTGGGTGCTTGTTAAAATCAGGGCTTTCGGAATGAACCATTCCGAAGCGATACTGCGTGAATTTGAGATAAAAAACGATTATATCAATAAGCCGATCATTCCGGGTATTGAATGTGTGGGCGAAATTGCCGACCCGTCCGACAGCGTATGGAAAAAGGGGCAGAAGGTCGCTGCTCTCATGGGCGGCATGGGACGTTCATTTAACGGAAGCTATGCAGAATATGCGCTGCTGCCTGCGCATCATGTTTTTCCTGTAGAATCGGCTCTGACCTGGGAAGAAATGGCGGCAGTACCCGAAACCTATTTTACGGCATGGGGTTCGCTTTTTCAGTGTCTGCGGTTGAGTGCCGATGATGTGCTTCTTGTTCGCGGCGCGACCTGTGCATTAGGTTATGTTGCAATTCAGCTTGCAAAGGCTGTTGGATGCAGGGTTATCGGAACAACACACAAAGAAGAAAAATTGCAGCTTCTTGTAAATGCAGGCTGCGATGAATGTGTTCTTGATAACGTCAGTATCAAAGGAAAAGTCAGCGGTGTAACAAAAGCTTTGGAGCTTATCGGTATCAAGACTGTAAAAGACACAATGATGAGCGTAGAACAGGGCGGTATTGTCTGCAATACGGGAGTACTCGGGAAGGTGTATGAATGGAATTCTTTTGACCCGATCAAGGACATTCCCAACGGTGTTTGTCTTACAGGCTTTTATAGCAATTTCCCGACAGCAAAGATAATGCAGGATATTTTCAGCTTTATGGATGAGCATACTCTTTCTCCTCTCATTGGTGCAACCTTTGACTTTGAAAACATCCGTCAGGCTTGTATTGCCCTTGACTGCGGAAAGGTGAATGGTAAAATAGTAGTAAAGCTATGACAGGGGCGATATTATGCACGATATATGGAATCCGTGGCACGGGTGCAGGAAGTGCAGCGAGGGCTGTGAAAACTGCTATATGTATTTTCTTGACGGACAGAGAGGCAAAAGCGGCGCTGACATTTACCGCACAAAAGCCGGTTTCAGCTATCCCCTGTCAAGGCATAAAAGCGGTGCTTATCAGGTAGTCAGCGGTGAACAGATACGGGTATGTATGACCTCCGATTTCTTTTTAGAAGAAGCTGACGGGTGGCGTGATGAAGCCTGGAGCATCATACACAGCCGTCCTGATGTAGTATTTTTTCTGCTGACAAAACGCCCGGAAAGAGTCAAAGAGTGTCTGCCCTACGATTGGGGTGACGGCTGGGAAAATGTATTTTTCAATGTCACCTGCGAAAACCAGAAACGGGCGGATCAGCGTATCCCCATACTTCTTGCCCTGCCATTCAAGCACAAAGGCATCATGTGCGCTCCGTTTATCGGTGAGATCAGCATAAAAAAGTATCTCCCCTCGGGGCAGATCGGGCAGGTGATTTGCGGCGGCGAGAACTATGACGGATCACGCCCCTGTAATTTTGATTGGGTGAAAGCCCTTCGTCAGGAATGTGTGGAATATGATGTGACATTCTGTTTTATCGAAACGGGGACAAAATTCATCAAGGACAGCAGGATGTATCATATCCCCGACAAGTCGGTGCAGTCAAAGCAGGCTTTCCGTTCGGGCATGAATTATCAGGGTAAACCGATAAAGTTTAAGCTTTCAGATAACTGGGGAAATCCTATACCGGAAAGTGAGCTTTATGTTCCTCATTATCGTGAAAACTGCAATGAATGCGGCAGCCGGCTTATCTGCAACGGGTGTTCCGACTGCGGAAAGTGCGGGCAAGTAAAGGTATAGAGTAATATCTGTTTTTGGAAATCATATCAGCGGAAAATTAATACATATCATTTATACAGCTTTTTTACATTTTTGCAAAACAATAATCAACCACCCGCCGAGCGGGTGGTTTTTCAAATGCGGGCATAGCCCTCTGTCCTTAGCGTACGCGTCAAACGCGTAATACGTTCTGCCAACTGCTTGGGGATTGTTACTTGCCGCCCTTAAAAGGGACTACATATGCTATTGTTAGTTGGTCGTCCGATTGATCTTCCTTCAACTGATTCTTTATGTACTCTGCGATCCGGCGTGTGTTTTTTCCTGCTGTGTCAACATAGTATCCCTTGCACCAGAATTCTCTGCTGCGATACTTGTACTTCAACTCGCCGGATTTCTCGTACAACATTGTGCTGCACTTACCTTTCAGATACCTCATAAAGCTCGACACTCCGTACTTTGGCGGTATCTCTACCAATATGTGTACATGGTCAGAGCATACTTATGCTTCTATGATATTTACGCCTTTCCATTCACATAACTGTCTCAGTATCTTTCCTACTTCTGCTCGCTTTTCTTTATTGAGGACCATCCTTCTATATTTTGGTGCAAACACGCTTTATGGAGTTTTTATGGACATTATGAGAGGTTTTTGATATAATCGTTTCAGGATAAATCAGAATTTATGTAAGTAAATATATCGGTCTTAAGAGTTCTGTTTTGTGCTTGGGCGAGCAGAGCACCGACACAAGAAAGAGGTACAAATATGAGCAGCTTACTTGATCATGATTATGATACGGAATACGATCTGTCCCTTTCAGCGTGGGGTGACGGTATGCTTGCAGAAAGCGAGCTACTTGATTTTCAGAAGATGGATGCAATCATAGGAGAATACAAAAAGAAGCGCCGCCGCTATCCGAAGAGCATTTCTCTTCTGATAAAGGATTCACGCGGTTACGGCAGCGAAACCGGATATACCGGCATCGATACGGCGTTTCTTGAAAAGCTTGAAACGCTGAAGGAACTGATCATACCGGATACGATCACACATATTGATCTCACGCCGAAGCTTGAAAAGATCTTAAAGGATAACGATACGCTAATACGCGGTTCGTTTGACTCATTCGCAGAGAGCTTTGCAAAGGAGAACGGTCTACACTTCCGACCAGCCGATTTTATATTCGCAGACTTTGAAGACATGCGCTGGCGCGAAAACACAACGATGAAGCTGATCTTCAAGCGTAACGGTAACGTGGAGATCAAAGAAACTTCCTCATCTCCCGGCTCAAACGCCGGAAACACCTTCGGCGGCAGCTTTACACATTCCCTCCTTCGTGATTTCTATAAAACGCAGAGTGCCGGGGAGATCGCGGAACGGTTTAACATGGACGCACGCAAAGCGATCATTGCGGACGGGAGACTCGCCGCTTTTATCAAAAAGGCAAGAACGCACGATTATTACCGTGATAAAAACTGACAGGAAAAGCTCCTGCCAAATTCTGATTTCTCAACCGAATGTAATTTATACTACTCCCGGAATGAATAGCAGTACGAATATAAGGAACATGACGGCAAGAATATTTTTATTGCTATGATCGGATGATATAATGTATGCGCAAAAGGAGAATGGCTATGCACTTTGTTCAAGCAAAATCCCTTTTGACAAAATGGAATGGGATGAATATTTATCGGGGCTGTTCTCACGGGTGTATATACTGTGATAGCAGGAGCGAGTGCTATCAGATAAATCACCCCTTTGAGGATATCGAGGTAAAAGAAAATGCTCCCGAGCTTCTTGAAAATATCCTCAGAACAAAGCGTAAAAGAATTATGATAGGCACCGGCTCTATGAGCGACCCCTATCAGCATTGCGAGGAAAAACTCGGACTTACAAGAAAGTGCCTGTCGCTGATTGACCGCTATGAATTCGGTGCAACAGTCATAACAAAATCGGACCGTGTGCTTCGTGACATTGACCTGTTTGACAGTATCAACCAAAAAGCAAAAAGCGTACTGCAAATGTCTCTGACGGTTGCGGATGACGGTCTGAGCAGGATTATAGAACCGAATGTCTGCACCACCACACGGCGGTATGAGGTACTAAAGGAATTTCAGAAAAGAGGTATTCCCTCTGTGGTATGGTTGTCGCCGCTGCTGCCGTTTTTAACAGATAATGAAGAAAATCTGAGTACTATTCTCGGTTATTGTATTGATGCCGGTGTGAAGGGAATTGTTTGCTTCGGAATCGGGATGACCCTGCGGAATGGTGACAGAGAATATTATTATAATGCCCTCGACAGACATTTCCCCGGACTCCGCTGTGAATATCAGAAAAGATACGGAAATGCCTACGAGGTCAACAGCCCGGATAACGACAGGCTGATAAGGCTTTTTCATTCCGTCTGTGAGAAATATGGTATCATACATACCCCTGACGAGTGTTTCCGGTACATCAATGAAATGCCGGAAGCATACAGTCAGCTTTCCCTGTTTGATATGCTCAACTGAGTATAAATAAAAACGGAATACATAATACTTGGTTTACTGATACTCAGCAGCAGAACGATATATCAGTTGCGCAGCCGGATCGAAAAAGGACTGAATATCATGTACAGCAGCACAGGAAGTATACAGGCGGCTCTTAAGAAGCTGCTGAATAACGGTTTTATTGATTACAACGATATTCAGGAAAACGGTAAAAAGAAAAAGGAATACTATATAACCGAAACCGGCAGACAGGAATTCAATAATTGGATAAACAGTCCTGTGGAATCTACCGGGATAAAGTGTCCCGAACTGACTAAGATATATTTTATGGGCTTTTCTGAAAAGGAAAACCGTGTGGAGATCATTACGAAATACATAACGGAATTAAAAAGCAAATATGAATCGATTAAGCTGATATATGACGAATCAGAAGAATTTATCCGCTCGGAAGCATACAAAAACATGGAAAAGACGGCAAGGGATATAGTTTTTTATCAGCTTACTACTGCTCGCTTCGGGCGCGATATGATGTCTTTTACAATCAAGTGGTATGAAGATCTGTTGGTTGAAATGAGGGAATATGATGAACAAGAAAAGAAAAGCATTAATTGAAGCAAACGAAATATCAACTGTCAAAGAGTTTGAGTTGGGTGGAGTTCCGCAGAAGGTGCTTATAGAAGGAAAAAGCGCAAACCTTCCTGTTGTAATCACACTGCACGGAGGTCCAGGTACACCTATCCCGTTCTGCGTCGGCGCAAGGGGATTATTTCCAAATTTTACGGATAGTTGTATTCTTGTATCATGGGATCAGTACGGCTGCGGAATAAACAATGCAAAGCTGCCCGATGATATTTCTGTGGGTGATTTTGTGAATATGACTGTTGATCTGATAAAGGAAATCAAAAACAGATTTCCCGAAAACCCGGTATGTCTTTTAGGAATGTCCTGGGGTTCTGTTTTGTCCGCTATGGCAGCAAAGCAGGTGCCGGAACTATTAAGCGGTGTCATCTCATACGGTCAGGTGCTGTATCAGCTTATGCAAAGTGAGAATACAATAGAAGCTCTTATGAATTCCAAAGCACCCCAAAAAACAAAAGCCGAAATAAAAGCTGTTGTTGCTTCAAAGAAGATAGATAGTAAAACAGCAATGAAGTTCAGCACTGCAATACGTAAATACACAAGCGGATATAACAATCCGAATGAACCAAAGGCTGATGTCGGAAAAATAATGCTTGGCATTATGACAAGCCCCGATTACAAATTCAGGGATTTCAAGGCGATCGTAATGAACGGTTATATGAAAAATACCAGCCTGATAATGGAGCTTTCAACACTCGATCTGCGTGATACACTGAATAGCGTATCTATCCCATATCACATAATTCAGGGAGAAACAGATATTGTAACCGACACAAAAACTATCGTAGACTTTGTGGAGAAATCCGGAAACTCTCAGCTTACATGCAGAGTTATTCCGGACAGCGCTCACATTCCCGGCGTAAACGGTATGCAGGCTGTATTTGAAGAAATACTCAGGCTAAAATAATGCTGTTTTTTAGGAACAGAAAAATCCCGGCTCTGCTGCCAGATCTCCTTTAATTTTTCCGGCGTGAGAAAGCAATAAATCCTTTCGGCTCTCTCATAATTAAAAAGAAGATCGTACAAAGCCGCCTGCGCATCTTCTTTTGTGGGATAAAACGCAAGTATAGTTCCGCTGCAATTGTATCCAACGATTCACATGCAACTATATGGTATTCGTATGCTTCTTCTTTATCGTCGAGTTTTGTTCCTCTTTTAACAATAAGTTTGACTATATGTCCGGTGTTAACTACCGTGCTCTTGCTTTGCGACATAACTAACATTTTCTATACTCCCTTCAATTTCAGGTATAAAAATATCGCCCTGCTTATGATATTACTCAAAAGCAGAACGCTACTTCCATATTCGTTTTCAGATACCGTTTAAAAACCCTTTAACGGCGTTTAAAATCGTTTAAGAATTCCAAGCAATGAAATTACATTACTCAACCCAAAAACAGCTTAGAGGGGATTGTAAGCGAAATTAAAAAATCACTTAATCACTTCCCAATCCTCTGCAAGCATATCTGCCTGACTTGCAAGCCAACCAACAGAAATGGTATTCTGTGCTGTTTTCATACAGATAACATCATTAACGATTTCGGGAAGTTTTTCGCCAAGATTTTCCGATACAAATTCTTTACCTGTTGCCAGAAACAAAAACATTCCTTTTCCGTTCCAGCCTTTACGGGTAACTCTTTCACACTGCTTCAGAGCTTCAATAGCCTGTCCAAAATTCATATATCATCACCTCCAAATCATCAGAAGAAAACCGCTCTGATTACTCAGGGCGGTACTTTTTACACTTTATGCAATATTTAACTCAGCACCTTTTTTTATATCGCAGGCGGCAATTAATATTGTTGTGCTTTTGGAAAAATCATTCGGGTTATTATTACTTGTCATTGCAACAGAAAGAACATTGTGTAAAATGCCTTTTTCGTCAATAAGTTTCGTTCCATTTCTAATTTCATCGCAGATACCTTCCAATGTAACCGAAAGTCTATCACCAATTTTAAAAACATCAAGAACCTTCAACATACTAATTACCTCCTCTGTTAATATATGCAGCCAATTCAGACTCATATGCTGTTAGTGCCGCTTCAGTCTGTTCAATCTCTTTTTCAGTAAGCTTATACGCTCCGCTATGCTTTATCAGTTTTTTCTGGGCTTCTATCTCACATTCTAATCTGGATACATAACTGCCATCATTTTTTCCTATGCGATATTGGTATGTGTGTATCAGTTCTTAAAAAACACTCGCTCTGCCTGGATTTGTTTTAAACAGAACTGTTTTGGCGTCATATGTAATTGCTTCAGCATGTTTAGAGTCTAAATACGCATCCGTTTCTTCATTATATTGAAAAATACCTCCTTGACGTTTAAAAGCTTTTTCAATCTTATGAAATTGCTTTTTGGGCATAGGCTCAACTTTATCAGGATTCTTTTTTCTGTACATCGCGTCACTTCCTGCTTCTATTATACCACCATTTTGCTCATTTGCAATCCGTGAAACATACCGAAAATCCCTCATCAGATTTTGGTAATTTTCCGAATTGGTGGCTTTCATCCTGACAAACCCTGCAAAGCTCTTCGGAGCTGTGTCCGGCAGTGCTGCTTTGATACGCTCGTACTGCTTGTAGGCGGCGTTTTTGCGCCGCTTTTCAGCCTGGCCTTTCGCGTATGCTTTGCGCTCTTCATCAGAGCGTGTGTCCTCAAAGGGAGCGTTGCTGATGTTTGCGTAGTGCCTGAGCTCACTGTTTGTATAGGCTCTGATAGCAAAGAGTGATATCCTGTGCCGACAGTTAGGATGGATGGTATTGTAGCCGCTTGCAAAGGCCGTATCGTAAAGATAGGGGAAACGCAGCATCGTGCCGTCCCTGAACTTGTACTTGCCGTTTGCGGCTTCTCTGGTAGTAGCGTATACCCGTCCCTGATACATAGAGCAGACAGCACAGGTCGGGCTGTGGGTGGTCATCTGCACAAGGTCGTACCCCCATTTATTACCTTGCGTGACCTTTGCTGTATTCTGTGTTTCCGCTGTTGTGGAACGTGCCGCCATATCTGCATACTTCCTCAGCGGCATCTGTACACCGTTTTTGTACGGTACCGCTGTAATATCCTGCCGGCTTAGCTTATCCAGAAGGTTCTTCTGCATCTGTCTCACAGTCTGACCTGTGGTGAGCTTCTCGCCGGTGGCTTCTATTGCCGCTTCTCTTATGCTGTCCTCTATGCGCCGTCCCACAAGGTTTATCGCCCTGTTGAAGTCATAGTTCGTATTTTCTGCGATAATGCTTATCTGGCTTTTGTTAAGCTTTGACATTGCAAGCTGCGCCGGGTCGCTGTCCGTGATCGTGACAGGTATTCCTGCCGCTTTCAGCTCGGCTATAAACTCATTATGTCTTTTATTAGCCCTATTTTCAGAAGAATTACACTCTCTTTTATTCCTTTACTCGTTAGCAGTAAAATATTAGTAAAAACTGGGGTGTTTACTACTAAGGCATTCTCATAGGCTATTTTTATCAAAGTTGTTGTTTGTAAACTATTTATTAGCAATCATCAAAAAATGAGGACTCATTCCAATTATAGTCTCCTCGTGTTCGGTAATGTGAATAATATCGAGCAGCCGGTTTCTGCTTTGAATATCGCTCCATTTTTCTTCAAGAGTTGGAGTGATCCAGACACTGCCCTCTACCGCGTGATAATTGATAATATCAAAGCCGTTATCACATAGTTCACTCTTCATCTCGTCCGTTGTATGAAAATAGGCATCAGCAATAAAAAAGGGATATTCTTTTGGACGATTATGTTCTCCTGTTTCAAGTTCCTGTCTGATCATATTCATATAAATATCATCATCTATAAAGTTGTTTTCTCTTCCGTACTTTGATAATGCCCAAGTTGTAGTGCTAAATCTTGAGATACCCGCCGCTATAAGCAAGCCACCTTTTTTCAGTACCCTATACGCTTCAATTAGCACCTTATTGCGATCATCCTTGTTTTGTAAATGGTACAACGGTCCCATCAGCAATACAACGTCTGCACTTTGGTCGGGCAGATCCAAACTTCTTGCATCTCCGACTACCGCTTTATACGGTATTTTCATATTTTTGACTGCATATTCTACAGCCGTTGGTGCAAGTTCTATCATAGTAACATCATGACCGTTTCCAGCCAACCACTCGGAGTATTTCCCAATACCACCGCCTACATCATAAACCGTACTTGATTTGTGTATATACTGGGAAATGATCTCCTTTGATCTGTAGAATTCAACCATACCCAATCCATTATCAAGACGTCCTATTTCTGCACCATTGTTGTAAAACTCATATACTTTATTGATTCTTTTCATTTCTGTACACCTACTTAATTTCAATTAGCATTTATTATACCACACTCGCCCCACTCCCGGATAACCTTTTTCGCATCTTCACAAAACAAAATACCCCGCCAAAGCAGGGCTGAGCAGAATGGTTGTAAAATTAAGGCGGGTCACTACTTAGGCTTTTATGGTAAATCAAATTATAATTGTCATAATGCCTCTTCAATCAATCGAACTGCCTCAGACAAGCCGCCCTCTGTATTTATTTTCTGAGCTATTTCCTTAGCACTTCTGCATTTTTCTTCATAAGAATCCTGCATATCCATAATTGCTTTATAGATCGTTTGTGTACTCAGGTCTTTTGCTTTCAGCGGTTCCACAGCAACATTTACATCTTTCAACTGCATTGCAAATCCCATCTGATCAAGAACGTGCGGGATAGGTATAGATGGAATACCGTAAATCATAGATGCCGCTGTTGTACCAAAGCCACAATGATGAATAACAAATCTTCCCTGTCGGAACAACCAGCTGTGCGGTACACTACCGCAGGCAATCATTGTTTCCGGCAGTTTATAATTCTTCAGAGATTTCTGAAATCCCTGTATCACAGCTCTGCACCCTGCCTTTTCAAAAGCTTTGACAAACATATCGAGTTTATCAGTTTCCGCTTTATCTTCAAAAGACATTGCTCCAAGTGCAAGTATGACAGGCTTATCGCCGCTTTTCAGAAAAGTCTGCAATTTCGCACTGGGCGTAAACTCTTCATCATCTTCATACCAATAACCGGTCATAATGTGATGTCCTTCCCAGTATGGGCTTCTTTGGAGCACGTATTTGCTTATCGGGATAAGGTCAAGTCTGTGCGAAATAATTGAGTCAGCATCCTTTATTGGTTTGAGTCCGTAGACTCTTCTGATCTTGTTATAAGGCTTTGCCATCTGTCTTCCGATAAATCCGCCGATCAGTTTGTTCAAGAATGTCTGAGGCTTATTCTTTTGGGCGATCATTTCACACTGCAAAGTCACATTTACTGTTGGAATATTCAGAACTTCTGCTTCGGTCGCACCCATCTGACTGTGACTTACGATGATCAGATCATTTCCCTTGCACGCTTCATATACATCCTTTGTTGAATTCTGAATTATCTTGAATACAAAATTCATGGTTTTAAGCATACTGAGTACAGCATTGGAGCTTTTTCCTCTGATGACAGCGGCTTCCTGTTCGATGCTGATATCGGGACCTATCGGAATAAAATGCACACCCGCATCTTCAATCAGCTTCCTCCAACATGGATGCGAACCGAGTGTTACCTCATGTCCGTTCCTGATCAAAGCTCTTGACAAATATATATATGGCTGAACATCGCCGCGGGTACCCATTGTAAACATTGCTATTTTCATAAGTCCTGCTCCTTGACCAAATATAGACAAATTCTATTTGTCACTATTATATCATACCTACCCGCCTACGGCTACCCTTTTTCCCTGTTTAAAAAGCAAAATGCCCCGCCGGAGCAGGGCTGAGTAGATGTTAGTAAATTGATGGAGTTACTGCTTAATGAGCGAGAATTTTGTTTTCCCGATCCATCGGACAGCGAAATCTACAAGTTCCCTTTGTTTCACTATCCGCAAAGCCGCATCTCCGAGCATTGCTTTCTTTACTTCATGGGCTTTTTCAAAAGCTGAATGTATCTGACAATGCCATCAACTGGGGAAAGAGAATTGACAATCGCAAATCCTCTTTGCGCTGCAAAGTTGAATATGCTGTTCATTACATTAATGATCGTATTGATCTTCGCAGCTTCTAATATTGCCCTCCTTTCATATATTGCCGAAAGCCGACAGAGTTTTTCCATCGGCTTTCGAATGGTTTTATTCTTCTACATTTACAACAAAGTATTTTTTCTCAACAACACCGCTGTCGTCCTTTACTTTTACGCAAACCAAATACTGAGTTGCCTTTGCCGGTTTAATAGAAACATCTGTATTTGTGGAGAAATACTGCCTTCTCACCCATTTTGTACCGGCTAATTTCCTGTAGTAAACGGCATAGGTATGATCACCGCTGCCGTCCTCTGACGATACGTTTATCGTCATTCTATCACCAAGCTTGATAGTCTGTTCGGGGATAGTGGAAGTATTTTTCAATGCGCCCTCATCATCTGTTATGGTGTCTTTAACATCTACGGTAAAGTACTTCTTTACAACTGTACCGTCAGCGTCCTTTGCCTTTACACATATAATATACTGCGTTGCTTTGGCAGGCTTGATATGTACAGCCGTATTGTCTTTATAGTCCTGAGCTACTACCCAATTTGTGCCGTTCATTTTCCTGTACATTACGGCATAAGTGTAGTCACCTGCTCCGCCTTCTGCGCTCATATTCACGGTCAGCCTTGTGCCGAGAGCGATGGTGTCGCTGTCGATGGTTGTGGTGTTTGTTAATTCTATATTAGTCTCTTCCGATTTCCAGTCATATCCATTCCACTTACCTATCTGTATATCTGTTAAATAAACACTATGTGTCATTACGAACCTTCCGGTATCATAGGTAAATGAAAGCTTCCTGTCTTTTGTAAGATCTGTTATCGGCATAGTAAATTCATAAGCTGTACCATTTTCATCAGATCCATAAGCAGTTTTTGTTCCTGTAGTATCATCTATGGCAAGCTTTATCATATCGATAGAAGAAGGCTTATAGAGAAGGCTCAGCGTCATATGGCCGTCCTCAACATTCAGTTTTATCTGAGGATCAAACTGGCGTTCAAGTGCAAATTCACTTTCGTTTTCTGTTCCATAAGTACTTTCTGTGATAGCTTTGACCGAAAGAGAATATTCTCCGTCATCCGGCAGCTGGTCGGAAGTCCAGTCATATCCGTTCCACTCATCAACAGCATAATCTGTCAGATACACACTATGTGTCATCACACCATTATCTCCCAGACTTGGTATGCCTGTATCATAGCTGAAGGACAGCTTGTGATCATTTTCAAGATCAGCTATGTCCATTACAAATTCATACGCTGTTCCTGCTTCAGCAACACCAAATTCACGCTTTGTACCTGTTACATTATCAACTGCAAGTTTCTGCATATCAATAGAAGACGGCTTATAAAGAAGTGCGATTTTAGCACTTCTGGTTGTTTCGCCTGTGCTCCAGTTTCTGTTATCCGATACAATAAGCTTGATATTTGAATCAAATTGTCTTGAAAGATTAAACTCAGAAGGGTTTTCTCCTCCATATGTGCTTTCTGTAATTGCTTTTACGGAGAGCGAGTAGGTTCCCGCTGCCAGTTCATCAACATCTATTACAGTATCATCCTCCGAATCATCAATTACCATATATGCTGTCTGAGTTGAGCCCATAACGGATACTGTAAATCCAACAGGTATAACCTCTTCAAGAGAAGAAACACTTATTATGTACTGATAGTCATTTATTTTTTCCGCATCTGTTCCATCGGGATTTTTCACAGCCGAAATCAAAGAAACAGCATTTTCGTTAAGAGTTATCACGATATTGTAAGTCTCATCTGCCTGACTGATAATAACCGAGTCCGATACATAATTGGATACCATAGACGGGGTTGTCAAATCAGCCTGTAACCACTTTATCGAGACATTCTGGCTGTCTGTAAAGCTGCTGATCGTGTAGCTTTCGTTGTCCGTATCTGTATCAGCCGCATAAACCAGTGCGGATGAAGACGAAACAACAAGTGCCGCTAAAAGCAAGGCAATCAGTTTTTTACCTTTATTGTTTTTCATAAAAATTACTCCTCCTTTATTTCTCATTCAGATAAAGCTATCGATTCTCTAAAGCTCTGAAGAGATTTTCTCTGCTTTTTAGGCAGATGGTGTATCAGGTAAAATCAGAACCAGTTAAAGGGATTTAACCTGAACAATTTGTATAGTAACACAACAAATCCCGTTTGTCAAGACTTTTTTTGTAGCAATTTGCAACAAACCGGTAAATTCTTTGTCATCTGCTTTGTGACTGAAACTAATTAAAATATACAGAATGAACAGACGGTTACATTTATAAAACTTCTTTTTGTGCAATCCATCAAACACTTTCAACACCCGACCTTTCCCATTTGAAGTAAACTTCTACAAACAGGAAAAAATTTTGGAGTTTTTCTTATCGCAAAACCGTAAGTGGAGTATTATAATATAGTTAGATAAGTTTAACCTTAAACACTATCACAACTAAGAATCGAGGAGCAAAATGAAATAAGGAATCGAAAAATAGAAAGACAATATGTTTGTGATGACTAAAACACGAAACATATTGATATTAAACAGAGGTTGATTTATTTGATCGTTTTACAGCGATTATTGTTTTGTGCAGTTTTTTCGTTGATGGTTAAGGCAAGCGTCGGAAATAATGCCCTGAACGGACTGTATTTTTATCCGAAGGCAGTACAGGAAAAGGTTTATGAGCTTGGTCTGACCGACAGACAAACTGTGCAGCACAAGAGAAAAATATTCATCAGAATATATTATTTTTTAATAGGTATTGACAACATCCTGAAACTGATATAAAATATCTATGGGAATGAGGTTCTCCCAAGGATGCTCTGCATCCTGAACCGCTTATTTAAGCTGATGACTTCTGCGATCATTGACGCAGAAATTGTCGGCTTTTTTTGCGTCTCAGGGGGTATTTTTATGTTGATAAGCATAGCTGTTATTTTGTTATCGGGACTTTTTTTTGGAACGGTATGTAAGAAGATACGTTTTCCTGCGCTGATCGGGATGATCATTGCAGGTATTCTGACAGGGCCTTATGGACTTAATATTCTGGATAGCAGTATACTGAATATTTCATCCGAATTGCGCCGTATAGCTCTGATCATTATTTTGATCCGCGCCGGCTTGAAGCTCAATATTAACGATTTGAAAAAAGTGGGCAGACCTGCAATATTGATGTGCTTTGTTCCGGCTTGTTTTGAAATGATAGGAATGATTCTGTTTGCGCCGCCATTATTAGGTGTATCTGTTCTTGATGCGGCAATTCTCGGCGCGGTGATATGCGCCGTTTCTCCTGCAGTGGTTGTTCCTCGTATGATACACCTTATTGATGAAGAATACGGTACCAAAAAAGGAATACCTCAGATGATCCTTGCCGGTGCATCCGTAGATGATGTTTTTGTAATAGTTATATTTACATCATTCATAAGCATTGCACAGGGTAATGATATTTCATGGGTGAGCTTTATAAATATACCTATCTCCATATTGACAGGTGTTGCAGTCGGTATTCTTTCCGGTTTGCTGCTTTATCTGGTGTTCAAAAAGTGGATTGTCAAGCCTGTTATACAAGTTATGGTCGTATTTGCCGTCAGCTTTATTATGAATTGGGCAGAAGGTGCGTTTGCATTTATTCCTTTTGCAGGACTGATCGCTATTATGTCATCAGGTACAGAAATAAAAAGAAAAAGCTCTGAAATGTCAAAATCTTTATCTGATATATTTGACAAGCTCTGGATACCGGCGGAAATATTTCTCTTCGTTTTAGTTGGCGCATCAGCAGCGATAGACAGCCTGAAAAATGCCGGACTGCCTGCAATTATTCTTGTATTTTCAGCTCTGCTCTTACGTATGCTTGGTGTATTTGTCTGTATGTCGGGAACGAAGCTGTCTTTCAAAGAAAAACTGTTTTGTATTTTAGCATATACCCCAAAGGCAACTGTTCAAGCGGCAATCGGTGGACTGCCGCTTGCAATGGGGCTTGAATGCGGACAAACCGTTCTGACTGTTTCTGTCATAGCAATCATTCTCACGGCTCCTATCGGTGCTTTTGCTATAGACTTGACATATAAAAAATTGTTATCCGAAGATAAGAGTTATAAAACAGAATAACATAAGATGAATGGCTGCCTGGATCTTGGGCAGCCATTCGTATAAACTTAATGCAATAATTTATGATGAACCCACAATACTGAAATCAAAGCCGACCTTGTATGTCTTGAGATCCCACTGATAATATACTGCTTTGATGCCGACAACTCCATTTTTATTTGTGTATATCCTGCTTCCTTTCTCCATGATATGGCAAATCATCGGTGTAAACAGGTTATATAAGATCAACTGTTATAATCAGGTATAGCTAACTTGTCAACCCTTTTATTATAATGCTAAAATCCAAAAAATCGGCAAAGCTATTCAAAAAAACTTGAAATGACATTTGCACCATTGTATAATACACATAGAAATTCGTCTGCATAAAGGAAATACAGACTATGAAGGATATTAAAATATCAAAACGTTTGGCAGCCGCAATACTTGCCGGTACAATGATGTTTTCTGCTGTGATCACAGGATGCAGCGGCTCGGACGAGAGCAGCACTGATAATTCCTCAGCGGCTTCTGTTGCTGAGGAAAGCAATACAGAAAATACTGAACCGCGTAATGATTCTTTAAAAATCAAACCTCTTCATGCCTTTTATACTGCTTCTGTCGGCATCAAATCGGATGGTACTGTACTGATAACAGGCAATAAAGAAAATGAAAGCATCTTGGGTCAATTTGATCTGGATGAGATCAGAAGCTGGGAACATCTGGTCGATATAAAAGAAAGCACCTACATTGTTGCCGGCTTGAAGGATAACGGCACAGTTGTGTTTACCAACAACAAAAAGCTGCCTGTAGATGAGGCTCTTTCCGAAGTATCTGTATGGAAGGATATCGTTGATATTGCCGTAGGTTCAGGGTATATTGTCGGCTTAAGATCTGATGGTACTGTTGTTACTGCCGGAGAGGATCTGGGCGGAGCTTGTTCGGGTACTGCTGATTGGAGGAACATAAAGAGTATAGACTCCGGAGTTGCTGATATTTTAGGAGTAAAAGCAGACGGGTCCGTTGTGTCATCAGGATACAGCTTTTATGGTATAGACAAGGCCGCTGACTGGAAAGATATTACTGCTGTTTCTATTGGCGACAGTCATGTAGTAGGTCTTAAGAAGGACGGTACAGTAGTTGCCGCCGCCAGAGAGGACTATAAAGGCGAATGTGATGTTTCCGGCTGGGAAGATATTATTCAGGTTGCTGCCGGAGGAAATATGACTTTAGGTTTAAAATCTGACGGTACGGTAGTAGCAACCGGATGGAATGATGATGGCAGATGTGATGTTTCCGATTGGGAAGATATTGTCGCTGTCTCCGCCGCAGGACATTCATTAGGACTGAAATCAGATGGTACTGTATTGACAACTGGTAATAATGACTATAATGAATGTGATGTTTCGGATTGGAATCTAAATTAATAAACCAAAAACAATACCGGCAATACCGTCAATGTCATCTTTGCATTCAAAGCAAACATGATAAAACATTTGACAGTATTGCCGATATTTTTAAATATAAATTTTAGGGGAGGTAAGCAATAGTAAGTCAGGCATTGAACAGCGGTTACAGATTACATTCCGGCTTTTGTTTTTTCGCCGGAATGTGCGGCATGGCTTTATCCGTAAAGCTTTTCGCCTCTGCTATAGATGGAGACAATGTCATCCGGATCGACATTGATAAATTGGAATTCCTCATTGCGGTCGGCAAACATATAGGTGGCTGTGACCATTCCCTGCTCCGGACTGCTGTCGTTTACCGCACCATATGATCTCATTTCAGCAGTGATAACTGTACCATCCTTCAATTCAACCGTCAGATTTGTGGCAAAATATCTTCCAAGCTCTTTGTCCTCTGAACAATCAGCTTTGATCTGGAGTAAATAGTTTTCGGCAGTTATCTCTGTCAGTGTGCATGGTTTGTCGTTCAGTGACACTTTTGTCGGGGTATCTATAAGCTTTCTGGATACTGCATCGGTGTCCACTGTAAAGGATCCTGTAAAATTCATTTTCAACTCTACACGATCTACTACACACAATGCCAGCTCTTCATCGTAAAAGCGAATGGCTTCTCCTTCTTTAAGCTTCGGCCGGTATTCCTCTGCGATCTGATCAAGCATCTGTTTGTTTTCCTTATAATTATAGAAATGACCACCGTCGGGAGTGGATTCTCCCTCCGCCTGATAAATGATGTCCTTTATCCGGTAGGCATAGATCTTTCCTTCCTTCATGGTAATGGGCTTTCCGCTGATATCATAGCCATGACAATTATAGGACAGGAAGGCTTCCAATGTCTTTTCGTCTTTGAAGCGGTAGTCAATATAACCGCTGTAGGAATATTTTGTGTCGCTGATGACCGCTGTGGGACATCTTACACTCTGTTCTCCGGGTTCTTCTTCCCATGAATTATGCGGGATAAACATATCGTCAGCGTTTTCAACAAAGGAGCTTCCGTCCTTTTTGGTAATGATGAAGGAGGCAAAAACATTGTGAGGATCGCTGGAAATGCCGTTGCAAACCATATCGACATCATCACTCTCGAAGTTTATCGGCACGTTGACTACCGAAGCATTCGGATTCTCGTCGATGATCTTTCCGTCAAAAACTGTCCTGAAAAGTCCTGTCGCAATAGCTGTTGTTCCGATCACCACCGATACCAACGCCGCTGCGATAAGTGAGATCACTGCTTTTTTCCTGCTGCGTTTACGAGCAGGCTTCTGTGTATCCTCTGCCATACGCTGCTTTACAAGAGCTATAATGTTTTCGGGATGATCTGTCTCAGTATCAACAATGGTACCTTCGTCCAGCTGTTCCATATCGTATAACATTCTGTCAAACAATTCATTGGTTTTCATCATCAATAACCCCTTTCCTGTAAAAATGACCTGAGCTTTGGCTTTGCCCGTTTGATCCTTGATTTGACTGTTTCCAGCTTCAATCCTGTGATCTCCGAGATACGCTGAGCGGTCTGATAGTAATAATAGTAGCGGATCAGGATCTCACGATCCTGTTTGCTGAATTGCTGCAATGCGGCCTGAATGTCATCATGAAGCTGAGCGTTGTCTATATGCTCGGAAAGTGAGTATTCATCAGCTTCGGACAGTTCATCAATGTTTGCCATATCAAGTATTTTGAGACGTCTCAGACTGTCCTGCGTTTTGGTCTTTGCTATCCGGCATAGATAACCCTTAAGGTATGGTCCTTTGATATTACCGACATTCTGCCATAGTGTAAAAAAGACGTCTGCTGCCGTTTCCTCCACATCGGCCGGTGTAAGTATTCCTCTGGCGATGTTCCGGATGATGGTGGATACAAGTGATGAATACTGTCTGATCGTCTGGTTCAGTGCCTCTTCCTTATGCTGACGCAACTCGTTTATCAGCTGTTCCTCATTCACCCTTACACCTCCTTCTGTTTTTTTGATCGCCGAAATTTCTGCTTTCACTATTATAGACGTAATTTTTAAGAAAAAAGGGGCATCCGGGGAATTATTCGGGATAATATTCTGAATGTGCAGTTATAGATAGCGTGATGATATAATAAGAACTGTACAGGTACACGATGTTTAATAAGAGTATTATCCTTATGTTATGAGAGAATAGTCGGAACATCCAAGTAAAATAAATAAACACAGCAAAGGACACCCACTGTAATGCAAACAACAGGTGTCCTTTTAATATTTTTTAAAGATGATAAGTACATGGAAATGCTCATATAAAGACTATGCTTTTAGTTATATATTGATCTCTTTAAGAGTTCCCTCGTTCTTTAAGTAGTAGTCAAACCAGTTCAGGATCGTATCGTTTACATCATGAAGGAACTTCTCGTTATCCACCTTGCTCTCTCCGCTCAGCATATTTGAAATGAAAGGCGACAGCAAGGACAGATCGGTAAAGTCCATATGGTTCGCTCCCTCGCAGATATAAAATTTACCGTCCTTTGCGTTCTTGACCATCTCCTCTGTAAGGTCATCATCGGAATGTCCAAGCACAAGAACAGGTACAGGATAAGGAGTCGTGTCCCCTACAAATTCTCCGTCCTTGACGCCTGTCACTTCACCGAGAACAGTACCGTCCAGATCAACTACTGCGCCGATGTCGTCTCTTTCTCTGCCAAGCTCAACACTTGAAGCACCACCGAGTGAATGACCAAATGCGCCGATCTTATCAGTGTTTGTCATTTCAATCACATCAAGGATAATTGCTGTGTCCTCTGTATGCCATGCGTCATTAAGCTCACCGCTTTTTTTAGCGTTCTTGATGGAGTCTAAAACAAAGCTTTCGTCATCAGCTCTGAGTGATGTCCAGTCCTTTGTGATCTCGTATATCTCTTCATAGCTTATGTCGTCGCCTGCACCGACTGTAAATGCTTCATCAATAAACTCGCTGTCTACCGTAACAACGCTTCCGTCAGTTTTCTTTGTAAAGAAGGAATGGTGCGGATGATCAAGAGAAACTACAACATAACCGTTGCTTGCAAGATCCATAAATGTTGATGTATTGCTCTGGTAGTAGCCGAATGCACCGTGAGAGAATATTATCAGCGGAAATGTACCTTCAGCGTTTTCAGGATAGTAGAAGTGTGCCGGGACTTCTCTCTTTGTACCCTCACCCTCAAACGGGTCGCTCCTGCTTCCGTCAACAAGAATTGCACTGACTTCTTTCACTTCGTATTCGCCCGATACAGGCAGACCGTTATAGTTTGTAAAGATAAACGCAGGAGTAAGCATTGTGCAAATGAGAATAATTGAAAACACACAGTTAACGACCGACCAACCCTTTTTCTTCATGCCGTCATCTTTTTTGCGCTTTACAAGCCACATAATTCCTGCAAATATAAAACGAACAGAAACGACCATCAGTACCCCGAAAAAACGCCACTTCATATGTACCGCAGGGATAAGAAGCATTGCAAGGAGCAGTACCATTTCTCCCAGACGGACAGCCGCACGGTTTTTGCGCCAGGCGGCTTTTTCACCAAACCTTGTAAATGTCAGCACCACAAGTGCAATTTCTGCTAATGCCAGTATGATGAACAATGTGAGTCCCATAATCAAACGACCTTTCTGTTTTGAAGTGACTATATCTTATCACGTTAAAAAATCGTTTTCAATAAGGTGTCGGGCAAGATGCAAAAAAGCACAGGTAAGATGCACATTATCTTAAAATTTAAAAAGACGCCTGCCATTTATACAAACAGCAGGTGTCCTTGGATCGTTTATTAATGAACTTTAGTAAACGTCTTTTATGCTATGGTGTATGATCATCTCTTGGGACGTATAATTTTCTTTGAAGCGGTTTTTTCAAATTCGGTTTCACGGATATCAAGCGCAACGATTTGCTTTGCGGCAGGGAATGTAGAATTCACTTCATCAATTTTTGCCTGAATAACCGCCCTGATATCGTCACAGACATATTCCGGGTCAGGATAGACCTCTGCTGCAACTGAACCGTTTTTGTCATATACAACGATCTCCTTTACAGGAGCAAAGTAAGCAAACTGATTTTCTATCTCTTCGGGAGAAACATTCTCACCGTTAGAGAGAATTATCAGGTTCTTTTTTCTGCCTGTTATATACAGGTATCCGTCATCGTCTTTATATCCCAGATCACCGGTCATAAGCCATCCGTCCGGAGAAAGTGATTTGGCAGTCTCTTCCGGATTGTGATAATATCCCATCATGACCGATTTACTCTTTACCTGAATTTCGCCGTCAACTATCCTGACTTCACAGCCGGGTACAATCTCCCCCACCGATTCCGGTTTAGGACAGTTCTTTATGCCTGAGCATATTCTCGGTGAACATTCTGTCATTCCGTAACCCTGAGCGATATCAATACCAAACTCACTGTAGCCCTTGATTATTTCAGGACTGAGATAAGCACCGCCTGAGTATATCACGCTGAACTGTTCTCCGAATACTTCATTGCGTACAGCTAACTTATCGCCGTCATCGCCTGCAAGCTGTTTCATTCTGTTAAGTATAGATGCTGCGATCATCGGTACAAAGGTAACATCTGTGGGACGGAATACCTTCAGATTTTTGATTATGTGCATCAGTGAATCATTGATACAAAGTGTTCTGCCGTACCACAATGCACAGAGAATATCACAGGTAAAGCAAAATACATGATGCACCGGCAGAACCGTCATACGCTTATTTCCATGAAAGCCGAGATCTGGTTCACAGGTCGCATTGTCTATAAAGTTTGTATTGCTCAGCATAACGCCCTTACTCTTGCCAGTTGTACCGGATGTAAAAAGTATTGCGGTCAGATCATCCGGAGCTGATGAACGGACAGGCTGTTTGCCTTTGTATTGTTCAAGGATATCTCCCAGGAACAACATTCCGTCCGTCGGCTTATGTATATGAACATAGTACTTTACTTTCGGACAAAGGCTGCGGAAAGTGTCTATATCCTTAGCGTGATTGTTGTCTAAAAAAACAATCTCACTGTCTGAGCGGACGATCTCATCGGCAATACGTTCAGCGTTATTCGCATTGTCCAGAGGAACCGATACATTGCCGCTGCACTGTATTCCGAACCATGCAGTAAGATACTCATAGCTTGTCAGACCGATCACAGCAGCGTGCACTCTTTCCGGGAACTGCTCGTTCAGCCATGCGCCCAGAGCATCACATTCCTTACGGAAGGTACGGTAGCTATGCTCTACAAAATTACGCTTTTTGTATTCCTGAACAAAGACCTCATCACCAAAGCGTTCGTCTGCATAGTAAACAAGCTCTTTTAATGTTGATACCCCACTCATTCTTTAACTCCTTCTAAGTAGGTCATAAGCTCTCCTACAGTCTTGCTTTTGGCAGCTTCACTCTGTTCGATCTCAACATCGAACTCATCCTCGCAGTCACCCAGCATACAGATGAAGTCATAGGAATTGAAGCCCAGATCCTCTGCAAAGCGGGAGTCTTCGGAAATAGTTTCCGCATCAACATCAACATAACTTACAATCAACTCTTTAAGCTTTTCTAACATAAACAAACTCCTCCCGATCATGTCATATTAATAATGTCTTCGATAGTCTTATCCGGATTTTCGATACTCCTGAAAAGAACACGTCCTGTAAAGTAATAAAGGAACTCTATCTGCTCAGGTGTAGCACTGTCCTTCTGGTAACCAAAGTAGAAGGTAAGACCGCCGTCACCCGGACGGTGCATTGCCGTAATATAGAAAGGCTGTGGCTGTTTGCCGCTTGTGTACCATCTGCTCTTGAACGGGATATCCTTAAGGTACGGCACCAGACTCTTACGTGTAGCCGGCTGATATGTAAAGCTTACGCTGTGATACTCAGCACCCGGTTCTGTATTGTACGCCAGACGCTGTTCATAATAATACTTGAGTGTCGGATAGTCGGCATGGAGGAACATTTCCTGCTGTTCCTTGTTGATGATATTCATAGATTCCAGCACTGTTGTTTTAGGATCCATAATAGTTCTCAGAGGGAGACAATGCATCCTTACGCCGCCGCACTTTTTGTTGAGCAGAGTGGAGCGTCTGCTTACAAAGTTTCTTATAGTAATGTCCTTTTCATTATTGTTGAACTTGGAAAGTACAGTCCTTATCGCATGAAGAATTACAACACTTGTCGGGATGTCGTATTTTTCTGCAAAGTCAATGATCTTGTTTGTTGACTCCACATCCAGATCATAGGTAACAGTAGAACCTGCGCCGTCACTTGTCGGCAGGAAACACCATCTCAGGTCAGGATTTTCCTTCTTTTGACGAAGCTCATCCAGCCTTTTCGTTCCTGCGAAGTCTGTAAACATAGGCTCCGGCATAGCGAGCTTTGAGTGCCAGTAATCCTCATCACGCTTAGCCTTTTTGCTGTCCTTGTATTCAAGATCCTTTTTAACTGATTCTATATATGATGTAAGGGGAGCAGGATAAGGAAGGTCATACATCAGGTGACAATATATATCCATTACATCCTTTGTAAAAGCAATAACGGAGCCTGAGTCAGCACAGGCATGGTGAACGTTGCAGTAATAGCCGTTATAGCCGTCGGGCATAGAAACGATAACGATACGTGATAATTCACCGCCATAGGTATCAAAGGGCTGTGAAGTCCATCTTTCAAGTATCTTATGAGCCTTCTCCTCTTTCAGCTGAGAGAAGTCATAATATTCAAAATAGCGGTTTTTGTAAGGAACGACATACTGCCAGAGTTCATCTGTTTCAGGATCACGCCAGATCCTGAGACGCATAGCTTCACATCTTTCAACAGCTCTGTTAAGTGCCTCACGCAGAACAGAGATATTAAGGTCTGTCTTAAGGAAGGTACCGGTACCGATATTAACTATCTCATGGGTAGGGCTGAGCTGAAGTGTGTACATATGCACCATCTGAGCGGGGGTAAGCGGATAGCAATCATGCTTGATACCGCCTATTATTTTTTCCATAGTTTCATGCCTCCTACATTAAAATATTATGAATAACGCCGGTTATTCTTTAGTAAATGTTACCATATTCTATTAAGAATGTCAACAATAATACTGCTATTTGCTTGGATTTTAATATATAGAATCACTTTATATATAAATGATATCGTTTATAAGCAATTATGTCAAGCAAATACCTATTTTTTATATGTAACTATTATTGAGCATATCTCTGAATTTTTCGTCATACTGCACAAAGCATGTTGTGAAGAGTATAATCTAAATACTGTTCACCTCATGTGTGAAATAGCAAAAGGACACCGGCTGTTCACATTGACAGTGGGTATCCTTTTTATTCTTTAATTCTTTAATTTATTTTAAATACAATAACCAATTATCATGGCTATTACGATCAATGTTAATCCCAAAATAATCAACAACATTCCTATCATTATATTTTTGAACAATGCTTTTCTTGATTGTACAGGATTCCATATCATGACAGGGTCATCAGGATTGATAAGCAGCTTTACAGTATCGTTTATCTGAGGAACATTCTTTTTTAAATATATGAAATCACTGGCTTCATATTTTTTTCCTTCATAACGGAACTGATAAACCGGATTGTAAGCTGTGGCACCATGTGTTGACTCTCTAAGACTTGTTACTTTACCATCTATTTCAACAGTACACAGGCGCTTTGAATTGCGTTCGCCTGTTATTCCGTATATGATCAATCCGGCTCCGCTTCCGACTATAAACGAATAGAGCGGAATTGAAAAAAATCTTCCGGATGTAATCTTAAAACATTCAGGAAACATCAGCCACAGCGCCAGTATACCTACGCTGAGTAAGGCGATGACGGCAGTATAGATAAGCATATTTCTGGTTTTTCTGTCCCTCAAGGATGCAAAGAACAATACAAATCCCGGGATCACCTGAATAATAAAAAAATACACGACCCATATTTCATCCAGTCCGGATCCGATATATCCTGTTGCAACACAAGTGAGCGACAACCAGAATAATAGTGCTTTCATACCTTTTCGGGGATTGGAATAGGAGGTGATTTCTGTATGTGTTCTGATAATCTCTTCTTCATTGTTTTGATTGTCCGCACCCGACATTGAGGAAGCCTGTTCTTCTTTTACAGAGTTGTTTTTTATTATTTCCGCCATAAAGGCACCTCCCATATTTGGCTTTTTATTTTTCGGTGTAAAAGAATTTTTAATAAAAAAACAAGTCCTTTATAATGTAAACCTATTATATCATTTACGCTAAGTATAGTCAAATCCCGCCGGCTCAGAGCCTGTGCTCCCAATTCGCGCTCTTGTTCGTACCACAAGGATACTTCCTGCGGGCGTGCTGCGAGTAAAGGAACCGATATGGTTAAATTATTCAGATATTTTTATTTACACAGTTTTATGGTAATAATAAATATTTCTTGTTTAAATTACTTTAACATTATTGTTGCATTTTTTACTTAACAAAGTGATTTTAATGTGATAACATTATTCGGATTAGATGTGGTAATTTTAGGAATAATATACATTTATTGCTAATAAATAATATTTTTTTGCGGTTTACAGTATTTTGTATTGTTTGAATAAAATTCTGTATTTTTGGTTTTATAAGGAAGTGGATAACAGATGGCGAACAGAAAGGAAGAAAAAAAAGAAGAAAAAAGTTCTGCTGCTCAAAAGGCTCTGACAATAGTGGGAGCTGTTCTTTGTCTGATACTTATTCCGATTCTGATAATCAACATTACCCTTATAATAAAAAGCTATACGAATCAGGACGAGGTTCCGAAGATCGGCGGAATATGTCCCCTTATAGTAATGTCCGGATCTATGGAGCCTGAAATATCATCAGGAGATCTGATAATTGTCGGTCAGACGGAGCCCGGGGAGATCAGAAAGGGAGATATTATCGCATTTTTTGATCCGGATGGAAACGGAAGCAGTGTTCTGACCCATAGGGTAACAGAGGTAATAGAAGATAACGGAAAACTGTCCTTCAGAACAAAGGGTGATGCAAATAACACGGAAGACCGTCTTGCGGTTGCTGAGGATAAGCTGGTGGGTATTTACAGAACAAGGATACCGGGAGCAGGAAATATTGCAATGTTCATGCAGAGTACGCCCGGATTGTTGATTTGTGTAGTAGTGCCGCTGGTGCTTCTTATCGGCTGGGATATTCTCAGACGCAGACGTTATGAGAGATTGAATAAACAGGATACAGATGCTCTTCTTGCAGAGCTCAATGAGCTTAAGGCGCAGAAAGCTTCTCTTGAGAAGGCAAAGGCTGATACCTCCGAAAGGACGGAGGATGCCGCTGATGAGGAAAAGTCTTCTGATAAATAAGGTATTCTTCCCGCGATAGCCACATCGCGAGATTAATATATATCCGGGAATCTTTATAGCAGTTCCCGGAAGTTCCCGTAAGATGCGGCTTGCATAATAGCCGCACAAAAAAATTACAGATCACTCTGCGGGGAACCAGAGCTTCTGGAGAAAGAGGTTAACAAAAATGAAGAAAAACGTGACAATGAGAGCTGCCGGATTTCTTCTGGTAGGCGTAATGCTTTCTGCAAGCATTGTCAGCGGAACATATGCAAAGTATGTTACACAGGACAGTGCTCAGGATACCGCAAGAGTCGCAAAGTTCGGAGTAGTGGCTACTATATCCGGCGACCTCTTTGGTAAGTCATACGCCAATGAAGAAGATGGTAATTCTATCCAGACATGGAGTTCAAGCAGTGAGACAGTTTCATCATCCGGAGCAAATCTGGCTTCAGCTGTTAATGTGGTTGCTCCCGGAACAAAAAATGATGTTGGTATGACTATCTCGGTAACCGGTAAGCCGGAGGTTTCTACAAATCTTACAATTGACGACGCAAAGGATGACAGTGATAAAACCTATGTCAACACTGATATCCTGCTGGGCAGCGGTGACTACGGTGTCATGGTCGAGTACAAAGGAACAGCAACAAACGATACTGTTGCAAACTATTATAAGCTTGACGAAACTGTTTATAAAAAAGCAGCGGCTGCTGACCTTACATCTGGTGAAAAGCTTTATCAGCTGAAGGATATTGCTGAGGCTGATGCTGAATATAAGCCTTTAAAGTAGAAAGTAGGCAGCACAGAATATGATAATGTAGCGGCTGTAAAAGCTGCTCTTACATTTACAGATACGGCTGTTCCGAATACAGACCTTTCTGCATCAAAAACCATAACATGGGAATGGCCTTTCAGCAGTGATGATGATGAGAATGATGGTCTTGACACTATCCTTGGCGATATGATAGCAGATTCAGATGATGACAAATATGTTGTTGTCAAGAAGAACAGCAGCAACTATGATACTGTTAGTTATGCAGATGTTGATGCAGGTACCGGTTCTGCAAATAAAGTCAAGGTCGCATACACAGGAGAAGATAAACCAGAAACAATGGACGATGCTTCTGTATGCGCAGTACTTACCGTATCATTTGGTGCAAACCTGACAGTTACACAGGTTGACTAATAATATAATTGTGAATAGATTAACTGAAGCCGGTCGGCCATGTGTGGCAATGACCAGACCGGACTTCGGTATTTTCGGCAGTCTGACCCTTTACTTTTATGGGTCAGGCTGCCGAAAATACCGAGTGGCATACTATGAATCAGCTAAGAAAAAGGAGGCGGATGCTATGGAAAAAGAAAAAAGCATAAAAAAATATTCTTACATTCTCACCATAGCTTTCCTTTTGTTTATTCTTGGACTGATCTCAGTTTTTATTCTTTTCAGGAGGATTATTTATTTTTCAGAAAGAGAAACTGAAAATATCCTGCCATTGACGGGTTCTTCAATACGGACAAATGAAGATGCAGGAGATTACTATGGGGATACTTTTACGTATGATGATGCAAATGAAGTCTGGAAAAACACTACATACGTTGAGATATTCAAATGCACTTATGATAATGAAAATGGAGAAATGACTGTTATAAGGAGCGGTGAAGGAACTGAGCGTGTCATAGCACCCGGCACCTCAAATGATTACAAATTTACCGTACAGAATACCTCAGACCAACCCATGGATTATGACCTTTATGTTGAAGCGGAAACGATCAGCTCCGGATACGAAATACCTCTGAACGTATCGCTAAGGGCTGATAACACCGGATATTTAGCCGGATCCGGAAGCGGAGGAAAAATAGCTGATCTGGACGGCGTACACGACAGTTCGGTGCTTGGTGTGGGGAGATGTAATTTCTATACACTTTCATGGAACTGGCCGTTTGAGCAGGGAAATGATGAATATGATACCATGCTTGGTGATCTGTCTGTAGATGATACAATTACCGTACAGGTCAGATTCAGAACAGAAGCCAGAATGAATACTGAACCTGATGATATAAAATTCCGGGATGCAGGCGATATGCCGACTACCGGAGATGAAACACCATATATCATGTTTTGTGCTGTGATATTCGCGGCGGTCGCTGCTGTGTTCCTTTTTGCTATGGGAGAAAAACGAGCAAGGGATAATGATACAGATAAGGGGCGTTCCTTATGACAAAAAAAATTACTGCCAGACGCATTGCCCGTATGATAATGCTCCTGCTGATAAGCATTTTTGTTGGTGTCAGTATATATTCCTGGAACGCTGAAACTCTTGTCGGAAATTCCATGCCTATGCCCTTTGGTATAGGTGTTTCGGTGGTAATGTCAGGAAGCATGGAACCGGAACTCGGAGTAAATGATCTTGTTCTGATCTGCTCTCGGGAAACCTACAAAAAGGGTGATATAGTGGTATATCAGGATGGTGAAAGTCTTGTTATCCACAGGATCATAGAAATAAACGACGATAAGGTAATAACAAAGGGAGACGCAAATGATGTGCCGGACAGTCCCATAAGACCAGCTGATATTAAAGGCGCATATACCGCAGGGGTACCTTTTTTGGGAATAGTGTTTCTATTCCTGAAATCACCCGCAGGATTTATTATAATGCTTATTGCAGCGGTCGTGCTGTTTGAGTATCCATATCTGAAGGAAAGAAAAAAAGATTTGCAGCTTCAGGAAAAGATAAAAGAGCAGATAAGGCAATTGAAGGATGAAAACCCGGAAAAGAGTTTGCAGGACGAAAACGATGAAAATGATTGATTAACGAAAGGATGTGGTTTTGTGAGATACAGTGATTCTGTCTATTCAAAACTGCGCCGTTTTGTCGGTAAGATGATCTTTCATATTCTTGGTGTTTTGTTTATCCTGACGATGATAAGCATATGGCTTGTGTGCGGAATGCTTGCACGATATACATCTGAAGGCGAAAAGAGCGGAGGAGCAAGGGTGGCTTCTGCCGGTCAGGTCGATGTTTTTGAAAATGAGGCTTATTTTGATTATACAACATATACTTACCTGATTGATAAGGATAAGATAGTTACAGAAAATACATATAATGTTATCGTGCCCGGAATGGAGATAGAAAAGGATCCTTTTATCAGACTTTATGGAAATAACGAGGTGTCCTACAATCTGTATATTGAGATCAAGGTTTCCGATCCGGAGCTGATACGTTACAGTATGTCATCCGTCTGGTCGCAGACTGATGATCTCTCCCCTGCTTACGGCGGAACTGTCTATAAATATCAGTCTGTTATAGCGCCAGGATATCAAGGCGATATCCTGGATATACTTGAGGATGGTGTAATCAGGATAAGGGATGATCTAAAGGATAAGACTTATCCTCAGGCAAACAGCGATACATTTAAAATGGATATATACGCATATCTGACACAAACCGATTGATAGTTTTTGCAGAATGTCAGACTTGAAGGAGGCTGTCATGATGATGAAAGCAAAACGAAATTTAACAATACCTCATATCAGGAGCAGATGGACAGTTGTTGTGTTGGCTGCTGTTCTGATTGTTTCCGGTACTTCTGCGCTGCTCTTTGCAAAATATATTAATAATTCCGGTGAACTGGAAAACAGATTTAATCCTTCGGAATACGACAGACCGGTCGTAAGTGATTCAATGTCAAAGGATGTTGACGGATATTATTATAAGCATAACCTGAAGGTTACTCCTGCTGAAGAAACGAATTATCCTGTTTATGTCCGGGTGGCTATCGTTCCTACATGGACAGACAATGACGGTAATATTTTCGGTCAACAGCCCGTGAAAGACAAGGATTATTCTTTGACGTTTGATACAGACAATTGGTTCCTGTATACCGACGGATTCTATTATTGCAAGACCCCTGTGACCGGCGGAAACTCTACGCCGGAGCTTATAACGCGATACCGTGCTCTCAAACAGCTCAGGGATGCGCCTTTCAGTGAGTACGATCTCCATGTAGAAGTGGTCGCCGAAACCGTGCAGGCGATAGGTACAAAATATGAGGGTCTTAATAACAAAAAGGATGCAGTCCTTGATGCCTGGGGACTGAACCCGTCAGCCCATGAATGATATATAATTGCGGATGGTTTATCTGAAGGAAGGGAACAGAAATGACAGACAGTAAAAAAACAACTGGCTGCACAAAGACTGTATATTTGATCATAGCTGCTTTCCTGCTTTTGCTTTTCAGCGTTATAAGCTTGAAGGTCAGTGCTGACAGGAATGTTGAGACTATTACTGTCAAGATCAATTACTATTACTATGATGAAACAGCAGAGGGATACAAGGGTACATCCCCTTATCCTTCATTTATTGCCAATATGCCTGTGGGATCCGAGCCGATAACAGAAAAATGTCCGTCCATACCGGGATTTACGCCAAAGGATGAAAGCGGAAACTTTTGTGAAACAGTTACCCTGGATTTTAGCAGCTCAGAACTTGACGGCCATTCTGTAAATGTGTTCTATCATCCGGCAGATGTTTCTTATGCTATACGTCTGCTGAAACAGAGACTGGGATCAAATGACTATGATCTTGTAAATGTTATACAGAGCAAGGGTGCTACGGGTACAGAGCCGGTCGAATTCGGTGCTGACTACAGGTTTCCTGAGAACTATCAGATAGAGGCTTTGCAGGGACACAGCCTTGATGATGTTTACGAGGGATTTACACTTATGTATCATCAGCCGGATATAATTGCGGCAGACGGATCTACTATATTTGAGTGCTATTATGACAGAGATTATTATCTTATCTCGGTCGAGCTTGGCGAGGGCGGATCGGGTACTGCTCCGATATATGCTCCCTATGGCTCCGAGCTTGCTCTCAGCAATCCGACAAAACCGGGCTTCCGTTTCCTTGGATGGGCTTATAAGAGTGAGGATGAAGACCATGAATATACAAGCGCTGATGTGATACCTGAAGAAAGCTTTCCGGATACAGTAACACGGGATATTACCTTTGTCGCCGTATGGGAGCAGCTTGAGGATATCAGCTACCATATAATATATAGAAAAGCAGATATTTCAGACGGCAGCGGTGATACTCAGTATTCCTATTGGGGCAGACGTTCCATGAAAATATCGCCGGGAGAATCTCAGATCATTTCTCTTGATGATGTAATTAACGAATACAAGTCTGATTATCAGAATATTGATGATGTGAACGAATCCACAGGTCTGAATGAACTTGAGGATTTTGATTATTTCTGCTTTGATGAAGCTATGACAAGAGAAAATAATCCCTCTGAAATAGAAGTAAACGGTGACGGTTCTACGGTTATTTCTTTGTATTATTCAAGAAGAGAATATGAGCTGAAGTTCGTTTATGCAAGAATACAGCAGTTGGGACAGGATTATGTCAGCGAGACAACAATTGAGCCGTATATGGAGGACGCTCCGGAGGATTCCTACAGCACATACTATCTGATACTGAATAAAGGGACATACGATAAGGCTGTAACGTCCGAAAAAGCAACTCATAAAAACGCAAAGGGTCTTGCTATCAAGGATCTTTCCGATACTGATGTAAAATGGAAGTTTACGGCGGTAAAGGATGATGAGGGAAATTATAAGCAGGATGTCTATTATGTTTCCTGTGAGGTTGACGGTGCTGAAAAATATCTTCATATAGAATTCTTGAATGACGGTGATCCTCCGGCACTGGGAGCAAATCAGAATACTTATCTGAGTGATCAGCCGCAGGAAATAAATGTGTATCTGAATGACGGCGCATGGGTATTGAAGAATAATGAGCACAATTGGTATCTCAATGATAAATCCGATGCTAAGGTGTGTGCTACAACATACTATAAAGACAATATAACCTGGAGACTGTACAAGACAAAAGAAAAGCAGGATTTATATGGTAATGTTGAGGTGACTTACTCTACCAAAAGCGGTACTGATCCCGGTATATCAAGCTCTTCAGGATGGTGGACCATTGCAGTAAAAGAGCTGCCGCAGGTCAACATTCCCGACGATCCGAGATTGTCTCTTAAAACAGAAACAAAGGTATTCGATGACAAATCATATACCTACTACTATATCAGTCTTAAAGCTGAGTATGATGCAAATATAGAGGCGATATGGCCTGTCTCTCCGCTTGGGGATGTTTACAGATCATCCGATAATGCAGTATACAAATTTGGTTCCTGGGGCACTCAGGATATCAGCTTGTACCGTTACAATCACAGCGGAGACAATCGTTCAAACATCATTGGTCCATATCCCACTATGTCCAAAGAAATGATGCGAATTGGATATGAGACAGATGAAGAAGCCATGACGCTTTATGCCTGGTGGGGCAGCAGCACAGATAAGATAAGCAGCCACAGGTATGATATTTATTATGAGACCCTGGATGAAGGTTCTGATGGGGAGACACAATATGAGTTGTTTGATCCGGGTGATGACAGATATGAGTTTCAGTGTGCTCACAACAGCAACACTTTTACTTTCCCGTTCAAATACACTGGCTTTGATGTCATTCCGGAGGACAGTACAAACCGTCTTTCCAAGACTTATGTTGACGAGAACGGCGAATATTACACCCCGTTTCATTACAAACGCAAGACAAACACACTTACCTTCAGAAATTACAATACGGATATCAAGACGGTATCCTCAGTAAAATTCGGAGAGTCTCTTGCAAAATATTTACCGCAGGAAGATCCGGACATCCCTGATGCACTTGATCCGCAGCACTATACATTTGAAGGCTGGTATACTTCAGACCTTTTCCTTCAAAAAGAAAAAGTATATGCTGAGGAAGTTCTGGATGAGCATGGAGATATTGTTCATGAAGCTTCGACCATGCCGGATGGCAATCTGGTATTGTATGCTTACTGGAAGCCAAGGACCTATACCGTAAGATACTATAACGATGAGACTGATTATCTGAATGAGGAGCAGTTTCTGGAAATGAGAGATCACGGCTACGGACAGTATATTACAAACAGAGAGCAGTCGGATGTTACAGAACTGCTTGCACCGCCTGAATATACTCTTTCTGACGGCTCACAGGCTCAGGCAGTACGTGTTGGCTGGTACTATTATGACGATGACGGAGTGATACACGCATTCAATCCGGATACAATGAAGGTTTCCGGTGATCTTAATCTGTTTATGAAATGGTCAACATCTGTTCCGGCAAACTATAAGGTGCATTATTATCTTAAGAATACTACCAAAATGCTTGCAAGTGATACTATGGGCTATTCTTTTGTCGGATTGACGAGGACGTTCAAGGCAAAGGTTGATAAGGAGCTTAGCAGTGAATATCGTACGTGTTATTTCCCGTACATAAGCAGTACGTCAATACTCATGAAGGGTAATGATGCCGAAAATGAAAGGACATTCTATTATGCACACCGTGAATATGTTCCGTATGAGGTGCGTTATATAGAACTGAAGGATGACGGTACACCCGGCATTGTCCTCCATGAACCGAAAAAGGTATTTGACAATAATAAATCTGTTGTTACAGAAAAATACCAGCCTATACCCAACTATATTCCTAAATCTTATTATATATCTCATACTATAACTATTTCTGATGATGATATTGAGGGCGAGATATCAGAAAGAAATATAATAACTTTTTATTATACCTATGATGATACAAATATCCCTTACCATATAAAGTATATGGTGGAGGATGAAGAAACCGGTACAGAAAGCATGGAAATCAACGGAATAACATATAGCTTCAATGAAATAAACTATATTGACGGTATTGGCGACAGAACGGATTCTATAAAAGCTCCCGTAATTGATTATCCCGGCTATGAATATACAGGATACGGAGAAATCGAATATCATGGTGTGATAGGTGTATCAGAAGAAAGGACGTTCAAAGGGTTTAATTATCACGACCCATCTCAGCCACACCCTGATTCACTGTCTTTTGAACTTGCCGAAAGTTATGGAGATGCACAGATCAGCAAGGAAATACATCTGCATTATATCAAAAAGAATTATCCTGTAAAGGTTACTTATTCGGTGTACAGTGATGATGAGGAAGAGATAAAGGAATGGTATAACAAGATCACAGATGAGGGACTTTCCTTGATTCCGGATACTTCAACAGAGATGACTATAGGTTCTGACACGGTCTATACAACTCTTTATAGGATACTTCCTTCAGAAAAATTCGGATCAACTGTGGAGGAAACAGCCCCGACGCTCAGCAATTTCCGTTTCATGGGAAATGATACACAAACTCTTGTTGTTACAAATGAAACAGAAGAATTTGCAAAAAACAAGATATCCTTTGTGTATACTCATCTTGACCATATCCTGTTTTATTATAATGCTGTATTGCCTGAGAAAAATGGCTCTGATACCTATATTCCCCCCGGAGATGATCCAAAGCTGCTCAATCTTAATCAAGAAAGTGTAGCTGTAGGTGAAAGACCTACAAGAAAAGTAGAAGCAAAGACCAATTATCCGGGTTATCGTTTTATCGGATGGTTTACAGACAGGTCATGTACTCAGCCTGTTCCTGATGAGTATCTTATAGACGGCAGCGAAAATATACTCCTTCCATTGTACGGAGCAAATTCAGATCAGTATTTCTATGCAAAATACGATTATCTGAGGGGCAGCCTTGTATTGGATTCGCGGGGCTGCAATACGGATGAGCTTAACAGCGAACAGAACTTTGTCTTCCGTATCAAGGGTAAAGATGCCGGTTATAATGAATGGATCGACATCAGGGTAGTTATCCAAGGAAATGACAGAAAAACAATAAAGGATCTTCCCATCGGAAACTATGATGTTATAAGAACAGACTGGTCGTGGAGGTATGATACCGATAAAACTGATAATATGGAATCTGTAGTGATCGAAGAAGATCAGATAAAGACATTGACCTTCACTCAGGAAATGACAAGAAAAAGCTGGTTTGACGGAAACGGATATAAGGATAATATGTACGCTGATCCTGATGAACCTTAAGCTGTCTCAGAAAAAATATATAAGAAACCGGTATATGGGCGGTATGATCTATAAGGTTTTTCAATACAAGTTTCAGCAACTACAGCCACGGTTTCAGATTGCAGCTCCAACAGTTACTATTGAACTGTTGGAGCTGTTTGCATTAAGAATATTCATAATTAAACTTCGGACATAGGGTATTACTGACTCGACAGGAATATTATCAACCTCCTGCATTGCGCGGACGATAATCATTTTCTCCTCCTCTTTTTGATTTCAGAACCTGAACAAAGCAGCGTAATAGCTGCCAAAAGACCTGACATAGTAAACATCTCCTTTTTAATTTGATTATTTAGTCAATACACGTTCAAGCGTCAACACAGCAGCAAGCGTTACTGCAAAGCCTGTTGTAAAGAGTATCATCTCCATGTCATTCACCTCCTGTTTGAAATAGTAAAAGGACACCTGCTTTTTTGTGACAGTAGGTGTCCTTTGTTTTTTTCGGTTTTTATGTGAACATATTCCATTATCCTATTTTATTTTTTTTTCGCAATAAGGACAATATATTTTTTTACTGTCGTCATCCTCATGTTCTTTTTTTTCTGAAATCATTTCTGAAAACCCTGCTGTAATAATGCCTGTAGGAACGGCTACAAGCCCTATTCCCAACAACGATATTATGGCACTGAGAATTTTTCCGGCATGTGTCACGGGAACAACGTCTCCATATCCTACAGTTGTAAGCGTCTCGAGCGTCCACCATAGTGACGATAGTACATTATCAAATATTTCGGGCTGTGCTTCACTTTCCACATCATACATCAATACCGCAGAAATGATCATTAAGATCATAACAACGCCTACTGACGAAATAAGTTGATGCTTCTTTCTTTTGAATACCTCTGCAAGCAAGGATAATGCGCTTGTATATCTGTTGAGCTTAAATATACGAAGCAGTCTGAAAATACGCAGTATCCTCAATACACGCAGGTCTATAGGAATGATATACGGTATGTAAAACGGAAGAATAGCCAGCAAATCTATAATAGCCATAAATGATACCATATAGCGTAACCTTGCCAGTATAGGTGAAATATCGGGATAATCTACCTCGGAAACATATACTCGCATCAAATATTCAACTGTGAATAAAATAACAGATACTAACTCTATATACCACACTACACTGCTTAACCATTCAGGTATTTTAAAAGTATCTACTAAAACGGTGATGACATTGATGACTATAAGAACAATAATAAAGATATCAAAAATCTTGCTCGCCCTGCTGGGGTTATCTGGTGAGCATATTATATTATACAATCGTTTTTTCATCTTTTTTACTTCCATTTCAAATTGAAAATATCAGAAAAGTGATGTAGAAATTCTACCACTTTTTTGTTAGTGTGTCAAGTGAACAAAAACATTTATTATACAGTTCCGTTTTTGTTCCAATTTCCGAAATAATGATTATGATATTATTCCCTTGTCGAACATAGACGTATTGAAAATAGCAGTAAACCACCTGACACGGAACACGTCAAAACCCTCATCTTATATGATAGTCCAATTGCACTTTTTCCTTGACCGACATATACGAAAAAAGACTGTACCAATCGGTACAGCCTTGATATGTTGTTTGATTAAAGCAGCGACGCGGCATGAAAGTTTAATCCAGGATAAACAAAGTGACCGCAGGGAACGATAACGCGAATCGTCCCGCGCGGTCACGCGCTGCGAGTGACGGGACTTGAACCCGTACGTCGTGAAACACACGCCCCTCAAACGTGCCTGTCTGCCAGTTCCAGCACACTCGCAAATATTTTCTCAAGGGAACATATATTATTATACTTGTTTATACGACATTTGTCAAGAGTTTGTTATATTTTTTCTGAAAATTTTTTTAAGAATTTTTAAGAATGATAAACCAATACGAAAAAAAACAGTTATATACAGTTATATAATGTAGCTAAAAGCTCGAAGGTATAGGTATCAAATCGCTTTACAACAATCATCGCGCTGAATATACCTCATATCTGACAATAAGAGAATATCCTTAAAGCAGGAAGTATCACAAAGACACTTCCTGCTTTACAATATCAAGCACGATACAAAGTACAATTCACGCCCACGGATTACTGCTTTCCGGCTGACGGATACCCACAAGAATATACTGCTCCCAGAGATACCATTTACCGTCCTTTGCTTTTCTGAGCATTACATAACGCGGACTGTCAGCGCCGCCGGAATTTATAAACAGTTTAGCGTAATTCTCCGTCTCATATGAATACGGATTTTCAGACACAGTAACGGTATAAGGCTGAGAAGGTAGGTAGTCATTCTGAGGTAAGGCACCCTTGAAATAAGATCTGGGAACATAATCCGCATCCCTGAAACGGTCAGCAATAAATGACTTATCCATATTGCTGAGCGGTCTTGGCCCCCTCAGGTAGTCAACCATCGACAAAGAAGCTTCCTTATCCTGAGGATAAAAGCAAAATGCAAGAACCGTCAGAGCTGCCACAGAAAACGGATCAGTCAAAGCTGCCTGTGGCAGTGCCTTGAATTGCTCAAAGTTGTCAGGCAATTTATCAAAAACAACATCTACTTTCCTGTCAGAGCCGGCACCCATTGAAGCGCTTGCTTTACCAGTACTCTTGTTAATATTATCAAAAAGTCCCATAATAAACATCTCCTTTATTATCCATATTCCGAGCCAAATTCATACAATGCAGTTCTCTCAGAAACTGCACTTCGGGTCTTGAAAATCGAATGTCCGATAAACGATCCGACAAACAAAATGGTCAATACAGTGTTTTTATGAATCATAGAACTGCTGTCCATTTTCAGTTACGATACGATCCGTTTGGGGATATTCAAAAATAACGGGGTTATCACAGTTTTTCGTCAGGTAATCTGCAAATCCGGAAGCATACCATTTTGCCATCTCGAGGTTATGCATGAGGTAATGCCCACAGTTTTCAGGTGTAGTTCCGGGAACACTCTGTACATCATTTACCGATTTGAAAGCACTTATCAACAGTCCGTATATCTCACGAGGATCACGTCTGCCCTTAAGTATCAGATAAAATCCAGTAAGACATCCCATAGGTCCCCAGTAGATAACTTCGTCCTTCCAGTCGGGATCGTTTCTCAGGAAGGTAGCTATTATGTGTTCAAGCGAGTGCATTGCAGCAACATCCACTGCCGGTTCCCTGTTCGGTCTGGTAAGCCTGATATCGTATGTTGTGAGAAAGCCGTCCCCCACCATATCCACACGGCTTGTAAAAATGCCCGGTACAATAGCTGTATGATCCACAGAAAAGCTTGGTATCAGATCCATTCAATCATTCCTCCGTTCGATATTAATAATCAGTCTATGTTCATTATATAACTATTCAAACAGATTTGCAACCGGCGGAGTGCCTCCGCTGTCGATTCGCGCTCTCGTTCGCTAAAGCTCACTCTGTTTAGTATGACCAACACTTTTCCTGTCCGCGTTTCTCCGCCCAACACGCCCCTTACGGTGCGCTTATGGGCGGGTTTAGTTTTGGAGGACAGTTGTAGACGTGTGCAATAATAGCCAAAGTGCTCTCTAAAGAGCACGACGCGGACGGGTCAAGTAAAAGTATATGCGTTCTAAGTCGTCCAGTGCGGTCACGCACCCGCCGTCGCAGCCTGATGGCTGCTGTTTCGGCTGTTTTTTACGGATATACAGTCTCTTTCCCTACTCAACTTTATGCACCTGTACAATGTAAAACTGTAGTTTATACTATTACTATATTTCGTTTTCGTACCCCAAGGGCACTTCCTACGGATGCCTATCGAAACGTAACTCCTAATTCATAACTCCTAATTCCTGACTATTCGTTATTCACCATTCACTTTTTCCGTTTTCAGTATTCATTACTTTTATCATGCTGTCTAAAAATCGGAAATTATTGTTTCTTTATTTGGAGGATATTTTTTGCAAAGTATACTTTACATTTTGGACAAATAGGTGTATTATTATTGTGTAAGAATTTATTTCATGATATAATTTGTTTATACTGAAATGGAGGCTTTTGAATGGAAGAAAATGAAAAGAAGATCGTTCCACAGCTCAAGTCTGTTATCGCAAGGGAAGTTGTGGAGGAAAAGGAAATAGTTAAAGAAAAAATAAACGAAAAGGAAAACGAAACGTTAAAGCTGAATTCGGAAGAAGTTATACCTCAGATCAGCATAAACAATACGGTACCCGAAAAAACAGTTGATAATGTTACTGCAAGTGCAGCTACTGTAACAGAACCGGAATTGAAAACACCTGAGACTTCGTTCAGTGAAGTCAATGAAGCAGCAAAGAAAGAGTCTCCTATCACAGCTAATGCTGATGTTCAGGTATCTCCTGTTGAAGATGTCAGTGAAGAGGACGATATTGTATTTGCGGGTACAGATTTTGGTGTTGCCGCTCCTGATACAGGCAGTGTCAAGGAACCGGAAACATTTAAAAACAACAGTACTTCAAATCCGGATAATGACGATGATGAGGGCGGAACTGATATAATATTCGCTGCTGCTGAAACGAAAAAGAATAAAAAGGAAATACCCAAGTACAAGGGAGAAAAGAAGCTTCCTGTGGCAGCTATTACTGCTTCTATCTGCGCACTGGTCTGCGTTGGTGCTGTCGGTGCCTTTTTAGCCATCAATAATTCTAACAATGCAGTGGAAACAGTTGCTGAAACATCAACAGCTGCTTCAAAGGCTGAAAGCTCTGTACAGTCCTCAGCTGAGTCCGAAGCGCCTAAAGAGAACACGGAGCTTGATGTTATCGCTGATGAGCCTCTGGAGCTTAATGAAGTCGATACTACAAATATTCTTTTCGGCAAGAATGTCACCGTAGAAGGTATTGACCTGTCAGGTCTTACACTTGCAGAAGCGCATGACGCTATGCAGGATAAGCTCCCTGAGCTTTATGAAAAGATTTCCATAAGCGTTGCCTGCGACGGCAAGACACTTACACTTACAGAAAACGATTTCGTTTTTGACTCTGATCTTTCATATGTTCTGGTTCAGGCATATCACTACAGCAGGGGTGAGCTTTCCAGTACGGATTTTGAGACTGAGAGGGTCGGAGATGTTACCGATTTCAAGGTTTCAACGGCTATCAATTCTGATTCCGTAGATGCCGCTATCAAGAAAGCTGCGGAATACTTTGATGTACAGCCAGTTAATGCAAGAGTAACAAGCTTTGATCCGGATGCGGCTGAGAAATTCACTTATGCTGATGGTTCAAATGGTTTCCTTCTGGATCATGAGGAGCTTGAAAACAAGATCAAGAATATCCTTGATCAGGAAGAAAAAACAGGCAGCTTCTCTATTGAGACTGTAGAAACACCTTATGAGGTTACACTTGATGAGATCAAGGCTAATACAAAGCTTATAGCTTCACACGCAACATACTGCAATAACAGCGCAGCTTCAATATCAAATATGCAGCTTGCTATAAGGGCTGCAAGCGGCACTGTTATTGAGCCGGGCAAGACCTTCTCCTTCAACGAGATGACAGGCGACACCACAAACGGCAATATGCACTATTACGACAACGGCACCGAAGGAAGCTATGTTCCTTCAACTGCATATTCACACGGTGAAGTAGTACAGGATTACGGCGGCGGTATCTGTCAGGCTTCTACGACTATCTTCCTTTGTGCATTGAAGGCAGGTATGCAGGTAGAGGAAAGACACGCTCATATGTATGCTTCCTCCTATGCAGATTACGGACTTGACGCTACCGTTGACTACGGCAATCTGGATATGCGCTTTACAAATGCTTTTGAATTCCCCGTATATATAGCTACATATGTATACGACGGACAGATCATGGTTGAGATGTACGGTCCTCTCTCTACGGAATATGACGAAGTAGTTCCTGTAGGTTGGGTAACATATGCTGACTCAAACACCTTCTCCGCAAGGGGTGCTCAGGTATTCTTCAAGGACGGAAAGGAAGTAAGAAGAGAAATTCTTCCTGCCGGCACTTATGATTACCACTTTGAATCCTATGGTTCCGTTGTAGGATATATCCCCGGCGACATTGAAAACGGTCCGAGCGTATCTCCCAACAACTATGTTCCTACTGTATATTCACCCAACGGCTGCGGCAGCAGTGCTCCTATAGCTTATGGTACCGCTGCTGAGGTGCTCAGTAAGGCGTCTACGGGTATTGCGGCCGATGAAAGCAAAAAGAACGATAACGCTGTTGTAGTTACAAACGGCACATCTTCAAAACCTGAAGAATAAAATCATATATTGTTTCTGACAACAAGGCAGACGGTTTAATACGACCGTCTGCCTTTCTTATGAATTAAAAAAACAGACAATCCAGAGCCGCCTTTTAAATCATAAAACTCAAAGCCCAAAGCTCAAAGCACCAAACCCAAAGCTTCCCCTTTCAGGGAAAGGAAAACCTAAGCTGATACAGCTGTGATTACTTACGGAACACACAACAATTCCACTTTCCACTTTCCAAATTCCACATTTCATATAGCTTTCCACATTACACATTTTTACGTTTCATCGGAATTATAGATTTGTCGTTTACTATAACACTATGCCAAAAATTAATTCATATCTTAATGCGTTTTGTTACATTGATAAAAAAAATTATAATTCTTTTAAAGAATATTATCAACTCCTGAATGTAATATCATTTAATATAGGATGATGTAAAAGAAAAAAGAAAAGATTATGATTGTGGAGGACTATGTATGGATGAAACCGTCTCTCAAATTATTAAAGCACTCGGCGGACTCGGACTCTTCCTTTACGGAATGAAGCTTCTGGGTAACGGCTTGGAGCTTGCTGCCGGCAACAAGCTCAGACAAATTCTTGAAAAAATAACCTCAAACAGATGGCTCGGAGCACTTGTAGGTATTATTGTTACTGCAATTATCCAAAGCTCTACAGCCGTATCGGTAATGGTAGTCGGCTTTGTAAACGCAAGTCTTATGACGCTCAGTCAGGCAATGGGAGTACTGATGGGTGCAACGATAGGTACTACTGTGACAAGCCTTATTCTCTCGTTTAATATCTCCCAGTATGCACCGATATTTATATTCCTTGGTGCGCTTATGGTTTCCATGAGCAAGAAAAACAACACTAAGTATGCAGGACAGATAATAGCCGGATTTGGTATTCTGTTCTTTGGCATGACAACAATGAGCAGCAATTTGCAGCCGCTTGCAAATTCAGATTTCTTTAAAAATGTTATTACTTCCATTAGTAACCCGATATTGGGCGTTCTCTTCGGCGTTGTTTTTGCCGCACTGATACAAAGCTCATCAGCAGCTGTCGGTATCTTACAGGCACTTGGTCTGGCAGGCGCGCTTCTTCTTCCTGAAGCAGTGTATATTATTTATGGCATCCATATTGGTGCCTGCTTTACATCTATCCTGTCGTCATTCGGCGCAACAAAGGACGCAAAGAGAACATCTCTGTCCTACGTTCTGTTTACTGTATTCGGTACTATAATCTTTACGGTACTGACCCTGCTTACACCGTTCACCTCCTTCATAGAGGGTCTTACGGATAACAAATCTCTCCAGATATTCCTTGTGCATATAATACCTACTATTGTATCTACTATAGTTCTGCTACCCGGAGTAAACTTTATTACAAAGATTTCCTGCCTTATCATTCCCGGGGCAGAAGAAGAGGAAAAGGAACCATGCCGTCTCAAGTATGTGGACGAACGTATCCTCAACACTCCTCCTATCGCCGTAAACCAGATAACAAAAGAGATACAGCGCATGGGCAAGCTTTCAAAAAAGAACTTCAAGTTTTCTATTGATGCGCTCATAAACAGAGATGAAAAGATCATCAATGTTGTCGAGGAAAACGAAGAGGTCATCGACTTCCTTAACCACAGCATTACATCATATCTTGTAAAGATAAACGGACTTCCTCTTGAAGAGCACGATCTGGAAAAGGTCGGTTCGTTCTATCACGTTGTAAGCGATATGGAGCGTATAGGAGATCATGCAGAAAACATCTGCGAGATCGCGTCGAGGATCATAGCAAACGGAGATGAGTTCAGCTCTAAAGCATTGGAAGAAATCAACGATCTGAGCAATCTTGTAAACAACATCATACAGGATTCACTTGATGTATTCAACTCTAATATGGGTGATCCAAAGCTTCTTGAAAGCGTAAGCAGCATCGAACAGGAAATCGATGACAAGACTGAGCAATTCAAAAACAACCACATTGAACGTCTCAGCAAAGGCGAATGTAACGCTACTATCGGCACACTCTTCATGGAGCTTCTGACAAACCTTGAACGAATTGCTGACCACAGCACTAACATAGCCTTCTCACTTTACACAACTCAGGGTCTTTCTCTTGCAAGAGAAGTCTGAACATTGAACAAAGATAAATTCTGAAGGGCAATTTTTCGGGGGAAACCATTTGTTTGAAAACAAAGGTTTCCCCCGAACCGCTTTCCTGAAAAAACTTAAATTTTCCTTTATCACCACAGTGCAAAAAAAGTCGGATCTTTTTACAGACCCGACTGTTTTTTTAATTCTTATCTTTAAAAAACACAAGCTTTACCGAATGTCCGAGATCAATAACATCACCGGGATGCAGAAGATAAAGATTATCCGGTCTGAGCCTTGTATCATTAAGCCATGTACCATTCTTTGAGTACTCGTCCTTGACAAGCCATTTATTGTCCTCGAAAAGGAAAGTCACATGAAGTCTTGATATAAAGCTTCTGATCTTGATCAGAGGAAGGTCACATTCCTTGTCCCTGCCGGCTCTTATCCTCTTTCCGAAAACATGATACTCCTTTTTACCATCAATATCAAACAGCCTCAGACCATCCTTCAGGCTGAATTCGCCCTGTTCGCTTTTTCCGGAGATCTCGATTATTTGCAGCTTTCTCTTGTACTTTTTCAGAGGTCTTGCAAATGAGTATTTATCAATAAGCTGTAATACTGTTTTCTTTACCACTTCAAGCTTATCCGCAGAAGCAAATACGGGAAAGGATATAAAGCTTGTGCCGTCTGTGAAATTGCAGGATACAAAAAGCTCCGGTTTACACTCTCTTGAACCGAACCTTTGAAAAATATCGGGATCAGTTTTCCATGTTTCCATGTTTACAGATCTGAGCAGAGAAATAAGCGTCATTTTCTCCTTGTCAGTAAGCTCCGGCTCACGATTGTCAAGCAGCATAGTAAAATCTATCTTATCGCTGTTTTCATATTCTATGCGTCTGAATTCTGCCATAGGATGATCTTTGAATGACAGACTTATGCTCTCAATATTTTCTTTTTTCATTTCAGGCTTCCATTCAAAGCTCTGTCCGTCAATATAGCTGCCGAAATACCTTTTCTCAAAGTCAACACCATATACTCCTACCATGCTGTCTCTTTTTCTGCATTTAAGACACACAAACTCACGGCTGAGTCCATTATCCGACAACAGCCTGAAAATATGATCGTTACTCCTGCATTCCATACATATCATTCCTTTAGGGGTTCTCTTCATTATTGCCACATACGCAGCATATGTAATCTGATATTAATAGCTTTTCTGTGTTTATATTCAGCGGTTTTAGGAAAGGGATACGAGGAACGAGCCTTTTTCCGTGTCTGCGGCAAAAGCTGTATACATACACTGAAATAGCCAAAGTGCTCCCTGAGGAGCACGACGCGCCGGCAAGCTGCCGGTACCGATTCGCGGCGCAGCTTTTGAATGAACGGGTAGGTATGTGTCCGCGCTTACGGATTAAGAGCAAAGCTACAGACGTGTTCAGCAATAGCCAAAGTGCTCCCTAAGGAACACGACGCGCCGGCAAACTGCCGGTACCGATTCGCGGCGCAGCTTTTGAATGAACGGGTAGGTATGTGTCCGCGCTTACGGCTTAAGAACAAAGCTACAGACGTGTTCAGCAATAGCCTAAGTGCTCCCTCAGGAGCACGACGCGGACGGTTCAAACAAATGCAGATGCGTTCTAAATCGTCCTGCGGGGTCACCCGCTCCAGTGCGGTCACGCACCGGAAAAGGGTTTTCTCCATGTAGCTGCCCCTAAGAATTGACTTGCGCTTCTTTATGGCTCATAATATCCCGAAGAAAAAAAGAGCTATTACACCTGCAAGCTCCAGAATAAAAATCACCGGAATACCAAGCATGAACTTTATGTGCTTTGTTTTATGCCTTATCATCTGCATAGTCACATACATTCCGATACAGCCGCTCAGTGCAGCCGTTATCATCAGAGTAGTCTCAGGAACTCGTCTTTGATGATGAATTGCTGCTAACTTGTCATGTATCGTCATTATCACCGCTACAATAGTAGCAGCAGCAAGGTATATCAGCAATATCCAATGTTTTAATTCCATTTGTTCTATCGTCCTTTTTTGCTAAGCTGTATACAGGTAGTGTCCGATACGGTTACTCATACGTCCGATGAAAAACAACTACTTTACCAGTGCAAAACGCTCTGCATGGCACTGGTTCTTTGAGTTATCTCCCGCAGCAACAACTGTACCGTCAGCTCTTAACCCAAGAGTATGGTTGCTTCCTGTGGATATATCTATGATATCCCTCCAGCTTTCTACGTTGCACTGTCCGAAGGTATTATTACCCGTAGCTATGACCCTGCCGTTTTCAGTAAGACCCACAACGTGTTCATAGCCGGCATTTATCTTGGTGATATTCTCCCAGCCTTCAACGCCGTATTTTCCTCTGCCGTCAAAGCCTGCTGAAACTACGGTACCGTCCGAACGCAGACCAAGCGTCCGCTTTCCGCCGGCTGCTATCCTTACTATATTTCTCCAGTTTCCTACATTGCATTGACCGAAGCGGTTATCACCCGTTGCAACAACTGTACCATCGGCTTTTAATCCTACGGTATGATTGAACTTTGCGGATATGAGCTGAATGTCCTTCCATGAAACCACATTGCACTGACCGAAATCGTTGTCGCCTGTTGCAACCACGCTTCCGTCACCCTTCAGCCCTACAGAATAATACTCTCCTGCGGCTACCATGACTATATACTTCCACTTGTCTACTTCACATTCTCTTTTTATGTTATCTCCGGCTACAACCACTGTACCATCATCTTTAAGACCCAGTATATGCGCAATACCGGCTGATACATACACTATCTCACTCCAAGGAAGCTCACAGTTCAAACTCGTGAAGCCTGAACCTACAGCCGTCACCTTGCCGTAAACATCCACGCCTACAGAACGGTTGCCTCCTGCGGATACCATTATATCATGCTTTGCAACAAGTATCTCACCGCTGCGTGTAACTCCTACAGTGGAATTGTCACCTGCAATAATATCGCAGACATCCTCCCAGTCAGTTATATTACACTGTCCATATGTATTGGACCCAAAGGCTACGACCTTGCCGTTTGTACGCAGTCCGATCATATGATGCTTACCCATTACAATTTTTTCAATATTGAACCACTTTTTAAAATCGGACTTTATCGCAAGAGTTTTTTTCATGCTGACAGCTCCGTTCTTATCAAGGGCAACAACATCAACTGTTTTGTTCGGACGGCGCATTACAATATAGTTATCAAACTTCCATAAATAACAATCGGATGCCGCTGCTGCCGTAAGTGTATCAGGCACACCCGAAGCCTGCACCTCCGATATCCGGAGCTGCTCGTCATCATCTGAAAATGCACTGCGGTACATTTCCTTATATTTTTCAATAATTTCTTCCTTGTCCTTATCCTGCAAAGGAAAGCAGGATCTGACCTTCAATTCACTCATAATCAAAATCACCCTAAAATACAGCCTGTTCCGGAATGCTAAAAATCCAATGGAAGGTCGTCCATATCAAGCTCGCTGGAGGTAACTATCTCCTTTCCGGTGCTTGTTGTCTGCTTGCTTTCTTCTTTTTCAGATGCGATATCGGAGGTAACAGGGATCTGTCCCATCATTGCTTCCGGCACCGGTCTGTACTGCATCAATGTTGAATAAATATTATCCTGCTGAGCGAGCGGCACTGCCTGCATTGGTATGCCGATGTTCGGCTGGGACACCTTATGCCTGACACTGTTTATGATGATTTCAAGCTCACTTTTGTATAGCATCAGCTCCGGATCAAGGGTCTTTATTCCCTTGAAGTCTTCTATTTCATGCTGGTTAAGGTACTTGCCCTTATAAAGCATTTTCATCATATTAAGAGTCGAAGCAAGCTCACCGAAGGACATTCCGTCCGTCATATCGCTCAGCTTTATAACATCAGCATTTTTTTCAGTAACAATATATTTATTATTCTGAAAAAAGTCCGAGAACATACTTAGCCTGTCCTGCTCAGTCGGCAGCGAAAGGCTGATTATCTCTGCTCCGCTTCTGACATACGGAACTATGGAGCTTTCATCATCACAACAGGCAGTAACAATAAAATAGCCCTTTCCCTTGACCTGACGCAGCCGTTTAAGACAATCCGCAAAGCATACAGCTGTTTTTTTCTTTGACAGTATCGTATCCAGACTGCCGAATTTCAAAAAACAAAAGTAGTTTATACTCTTTTTGCCGGTTTCCTCATCGACCGTTACAGCATCATCAAGTATGGAGGTATATCCTGCAAGCTCCTTAAAGACAGCGCTTATATTGCGGCAGGTTTCCTTTGAGTCTGCGCCAAGAAGATCATATTCCGGTATTTCGAAAAGACGGTACTTACCGGAGGTGCATACCGTAGAAGCGTAGGCATTTTCAAGTGTGTGCTTACCGTAACCCACAGCTCCGGAAAAAATATAGGCATACAAAACAGGCGGCATACCAAAGAATTTCCATTCATTGTCACGCAGCACACTGCTGTACAGTATGCTGCGCCACTCACCGTTGCCGTAGAGCTTTTCGCTGTCCAGCCCGATCTTGGGAGGAGTATCTGTTTTATAGTTTTCTAACCACTCAGAGCTGCTCATATAATAACGCCTTTCATGCTTTTGCTTTTATTTTTACTCTCCGCTGATATCAGGGATATCAGGCTTGCTCAGAAACTCACTTTTTATCGTAATGTCCGGAATATTCAGCCCCTTGAACTCTCCGGGGTCAAGTATCGCCAGCTGCTTCTTGATAACGTCTCTCATCTCAAGTGCAGGTTCAAGACAGTATTTTCTGAACTGCTCTATATCTACCTTTTCAACATCCGTTGCATTCGGAAAGATAAGCTTCAGGAAACCTGTACAAATTCTTTTTATAGCCTCTGTGTCTCTTGTAGCGGCATCAGGCGGCAGCTGTAAAAGTCTGTCCACAACACTTCTGTATACCGGCTCTGAACGCAGCTTATGTATTATCTCTCCGAAATATTCGGTGTTCAGCGCCCAGCCGTCGGCTTTCAGGCTTTCCTTCATTTTCGGCAGCTCCCAACCCTTGATAAAGCCGTGGAACCTGTCGATAAGCGCCGACTCGTGAAAAATTGCCGGAAGGTCACTGAACATATTCTCATTGACATCCATCTTTTCTGACAATATATTTCCAAGAAGAATAAGTCCGGCTTCACCTACGCCCCTGTGGTCTCCCACACGGTATTCGCCTGTTTCAAGGTAGCCTTTAAGAGCTCCCTGCATCTCCATCTCATCTGTAAATCTTATACTCTGTATCTCGTCTAAAGCTACATAATCATAATGCGATACAAGCCCATGAGTCTTTTTGCTGATGTCATAGAACATCTTTGGTCTGGAAATACTTCCACCGCTTACAAGCCAGCCATATTTGCTTATCTGGGTAAACACGTATGATTTGCCTGTCTCTTTAGGCGCAAGCTCTATAAGATTTACTCTCTTTTCCACAAAGGGCAGGAGACGCTTCAGCATAGCCATTTTCTGGGTCATGTCTGCATAGCCGTCAGGGTTATAGTCCACAGCCCCGATAAGCAGGTCTATCCATTCCTCTGTAGTGAAGTATTCTCTCGCCTTAGTATAATAATCAAGGTCTATTTTATAAGGGCAGAAGGGAGTAAAGCCCACAAGCTTGAATACATTGGTCTTGCCGTTTTCACTGGGAACACAGGATATCTCAACGATACCCCATGTCTCTGTGGGAGTAAGAAGCTCCTCACGGTTTTTGTCAATCACTCTCCAATCGGCGATTGCCTCTCCCTTTTTCTGGGGGAAATCAAAATCCGGCAGATAAAACAGTGCCTTTTTGGATCTTGTATCAAAATCTATCTTTATCTTCGCAAGAAATCTTACTGACTCGTTGTTGTACAGCATATCAGCCAAAAGGATATTCCATTGTTCTTTTTTTGGTATGACCCTGCGTGCATAATCCGATACCCTTGCACGTTCAATATTTCCGTTCTCATCCGAAAAACGCATCAGAAGCCAGTCACGCATAAATGACGGGATACTGAGCGCAGAGAAATATTTTGAGTTTCCGGGGGATTTGTACACTATCATATCCTTGAAATATTTTTTCAGTTTTTCAGACAGCTCAGCACTGTTCACTTGTTCCAAAGAGCCGTATCTGCTCTCCATCAGGCACTCATCCTTTCATCAGTAACTGAATGATAATCAGATATCAAAATCCTTATTGACGGAGATAGGGCGCTTGACAGATATATCAAAATCACCTACTATGCCAAGCTCAGAGGTAACAGTAACATTTGCTTTTTCATCATCTGACATAGGCTGAAATCTGAAGGTAAAGTAGTCGCCGTTTTTTATACAGATATAATTATACCCGTCCACAGACGCGCATATCTTTTTCAGATTTTTGTCCTCCACAGCAAACTCTACAGTAACAAAGCCAAGCACTGCATCAAGCTCACATATGCTGTTTGTAGGCCATACAGCAGGCTTTGCTTCTTCCTCCTGCTCAGAGCCGAATATATCCTCATAGCTGAGCTCTTCATCTGATGAATTTTTCTTAACATCAGATTTTTTTTCGGAAGATGCAGCTGTCTGCGGCTTTTTCTCAGGTGCGGCAGTTTCGGTTTTCTGCACAGGCTCAGGTTCGTCATCATCGTCACGAAGATTTACAGTGCCTTCAAACATACCCTCTTTAAGTCCTCTTTCCCAATCATTTATATCCTCGATTATATCGGACTTATTAGCAGGCTTGAACGCTCTGTATGCGGTGTGGAACTTCTCTCTTGTAAGCTGATACTCACCGTTCAGGAGCTTATTGATAGCTTCATCCTCTCCCTTGCCGTTGGAAGAAAACTCATCGAATATTATCCTCTTTACTGTCTCTACTACTTTATCCACATCACGATAGTTATATCCCTCTGTCATCGTTGCCATATCATCGGTAGTAAAGCCATCCTCTAATCTGAGCACACCATTGAAATGTCTGTCAAATGCAGATTTTCTCGCCTCGTGGTCAGGCAGGTCTACTCTTATGACCTCAACACGGTCGAGCATAGCAGAATCAACACGCTTAGGATAGTTGGTAGCGCCAATAAAGATTATTTTCTTGTCGCTGTTGTTTATGTAGTTGTAACCTGTAAGGAATGAAGTAGTTATATTCGCAGCGTATTCAGGCAGCGCAGGAAGAGAACGGTTCTTACAAACACTGTCTATTTCATCTATGAACACTATACAGGGAGCGTTGTCGGCTGCTTCTTTGAAAAGCCTTGTAACTATCTTCTCGGCATCGCCTACGTATCTGCTGATGATATCGGAGCCTGTCAGATAAAGATATTTAAAATCCTTATCCATCAGTTCATGGGCAAATGCTTCGATTATATATGTTTTACCGCATCCGGGAGGTCCCACAAAGAAATACGATGTGAGGGGCTTTATCTTAAGGAACTTCGCAAGCTTCTCAAGCTTCATATCCGTAAGACAGCCCTGAAGCTTTTTCTTCAGCGACTTCATTCCTGAAACGTCCTCAAAGCTGTGTTTGGGAGCATCCTTATACCATGTCCTTACGGTAGCGTCAAGCTCACTTTCTTTGTTCTTGCCGGCAGCTGAGCCTGAGCCTGAACCTGAACCGGAGCCGTCACTCTTCTTATCGTCATTCTGCTTCTTTTCTTTTGAGGCCTTCATCCTCATGTATTTTTCAGGGTCTATCTGCATATAGATCTTCTCTATCTGCTTATTTAGCTCTGCTACCTTGCTTGCATGAGTTTCTCTCTCGTAGCCTGTGGTTATCTGAGCCATCTCCGACTGTATATCGGCTGCCTTTTGCAGATAGACACATTCCTCTTCGGTATGGGTCTTGCCGTTATAATTATATATCAGCTGTGCCTGCTGTACGTAATCCTTAAAAAGGTTTTCCTTCCTCATAAGGGACTGAAGATGTGCGCTTTGTATCATGACCGCTTCCTCCTGTATCAGATCTTACTCATATCTTCCATAAGTTTTTCGTATTCTTCATCACTGAGCTGTGGAAATTGATTCTGCTGCGCATACTCGTTGTCCTTTTCAGCTATATCCCCAACTTCTTCCGGCTGCATCTGAACGCCGACATTTTTGTTGATACATTCCTTGATCTCTGTAGGCGATGGGTTGTCAAGAAGTCTTGTGTAAAGATCGTCTGTTACAAGCATATCTATAAGATCACTGTTCTGTACCTCATCCATGACCTCATCCTTTACGATCTTGTCTACAGAGAAGCCATAGTAGTGATCCATATTCTTATCAGCCATTTCCTCCTTGACTCTCATTCTTCCATAGCGATACTGGAAAACAGCCTTCTGAAGTATCTGTGAACCTGAAGATATCTGATTGAGAAGCTTCATTGATTTGCTCAGGTCACGCATTGCAAGGCTCCATTCACGCTCTGTCTGTACCTCAACAAGGCGCTCCTTTGCACGTCTTATGGTGATAAGAGTATAGTAGGAGTTCTTCATCCTTATGCGCTCTCTGTCATAATTCAGATTCTGTTCCTGTTTGTTCTTTACTGAGTTGATATCACTCTGAAGCTTGGTCGTAAACTTACGCTCAAGGATATTCAGCTCGGTTCCGACTTTTCTCACCTTATCCTTGAAACTCATCTCATCTATCTTATCTTTTCTCTTATCAAGCGCTGTGCGCTGCTGATAGATCTGTGACATCTCCTGTGCATCTCTGATCTGCCGCTCGATCTTGCGCTCGTCCTTCATCAGCTTTTCTCTTTCACGCTCAGCTTTGCTTTTAAAAAATGCCATATCAGATACCTCCGTAAATATTATTCATTCATCAGCATAGGATTGAAGTTTTCTTCATCGTCATTTTCCTCTATAACTTCATCCTTCATACGCTCTTGTTCCTCTATCTTAGCCTTAAGCTCTTCCATCTCCTTCATTCTTGCAGCCTGAAGATCCTTCATGCCCTGTTCTCTTTCTTTTTCTCTTCTCTCTTCCCTTTCGAGAGCTTCCTTCATAGCAACACTTGAGTTTATTATTGTTTCCTTAACGTCAGCTCTTGCACGGATCCTGTCAAGATCAGCCTCCATCTCAGTAAAGAGCTTATCGCTCTCTACCATTGCGTCATCAAGAAGCTCCATCTTTCTGGAGATTTCCTCATATGCTTTTCTGGTGACCTCGTTGTAATCAACATTCGTGTCGACATCAGCATCGATCTCTTTTGTTTCAAGTATGCCAATAGAACCGAGAATTCCGTCTATCTGTGAGCAGTACTTGACGATCTGATCCTGAAGCATACCAAAGTTGACTCTCAGCATATTAATAGCTCTGAGCCTTCTTGCAGTTTCTCTTACATCACTGTCGAGGGGTTCAATGCCGTCCTGCGCAAGCCTGTCTATCTTGTCATAGATATGCTTGTTGACGATCCTGTCCTCCTTCAGCTCCTGCTTGCTCTGATTATACTCATTCGCCATGTCCCTGCCTTTGGTTCTGAGCTTCTCTACGGTTTCTCTGTATTTATCCGCTTTGCTCCTGAGGTCAGCGACATCCTTTATCGCATTGATCTTATTTATCCTCAGCTCGATTATTTTGTCGGCATTCTCCACATCTGTCTGAAGTATATCTTTATGCGCCTGTACAATGCCATAGGACAAACCTCTGATGTAGGTTTTTGCTGTATCAATATAGCCGTCCATGAGTGCGCCTTCAAGATGCTCTGCAAAGAAAAGAAGCTCTTTGTCTATTTTCTCCAAATTCATGCTTACAAGCTTCGCTGAACTTTCCTCACTTATTTTTTTTATCAGACCTGCGATCTGTGTCTGTATTGTGGAAAGCTCTGTATCAGACAGTATCTCCTCAGAATTCTTCCTTCTTATCTTGACAAAATCCAGTTTGCTGAGCAGCTGGATTATACGGTTCATATAGAACCTTTTTTCCGACAGCATATCGTTCACCGTATTGTCAGGAACATTCTGCTGTACCTGTGGCTGAACAGGTGTATTAACCTGCTGATATGTGGGTGCTGCCGGCTGATTTCTTTTCCTATTGAAAAAAGACATAATTAAAAACCTCCTGTATTACTTTAAAAACCGTACTGACGGCATGATGAAATTCTATATATCACACAATATCATATCAGGGATACTGCTTCAAGGTATATTTTATTGCTGTCATTTCCTACAGCGGTCAGAAGTCTGAAGCCATCATCAAGACAGAAGCCTACCCTGCCATGAGATATTGCCCTCTCAGGTTCCGCATCAAGAGTGACGGTGTTTTCATTGTCAGGTGAAACTAACCTTATACACACCTTAAACATTCTGTCTGAGGGTACTTCTTCAAACACCATATCAGACCATAGTATCTTTTGAAGCTTCAGTTCATTTGCACTGCAAACAGTTACATAGTCTGCTGACTGTTCAACCACCTTGCCCTTTTCTATGATGTAATCGTAGGTAAGAAGCTCTACACGAATACACCCGAGCTTTTTATCTTTATACTCCTTTACCATATTTTGCAGTACGTCACTGCTGATATCATCAACACCTTTAAGGTTCGGGAACCCGCATACAGAACACACCGCATCCTCTGCACTTATTTCTTTGTTACAACATTTGCATTTCATAGTAACTGTTTCCTTTCTCAAGAGCCTGAACTATCATACCATACTCCTGCTGACAGCTTATAAGGGATGTTTCTATTGATTTCAGTCTCTCTATAAAGTATTCCTTCTTTTTACCTATCTCAACTATATCCACAACTCTTCCTGCGAACAGGCTTTGTACAGCATTATTCATTACCCTTATACCATTTTCACACCGGTTCAGATTTTCTTTGTAGCTGCTGTCAAGCTCCAGTTCCTTAAGAGTCCTCTGAAGCTCTTTGAAACGGTTTTCTGCACTGGTCTTCTGATTTATCAGCATAGATATTTTTTTCTCATTCTTATCCGCTTCTGCTTTCAATTCATCTATAACACGGTTGCTTTCATCAAGCTTATTCTTTACAGCAAGGGTACTATCCTGCTGTCTGATAAGCTCGTTTTCAGTTTCACGATACTGCTCTTCAAGAGCTTCTTTTTCTGCCTGCTTATCCGAAAGCTTTTTCTGTATTTTACTAAGCTGCACATTAAGCTCGTCCGTGCCTGAGGCATTAAGCTGCTGCTGCATATTGTTTATGGCATCCGATATCTGCTTTTTTTCTACACTGAGACTGTCAAGCTCCTTTTTATATCTTTCCAGACTCTGCTCAAGCCCGGCTCTTTCTTCTTTAAGAATCGCAATGTCATTTTCTGATCCGGCGATTTTTTCTTCCATAGCTTCTTTATTTGAAAGCAGCTCCTGAAGCTCCATTTCTATAGTATCATGCTTTACGCGAAGCTCATCATACTTTTCAAGGACTCTGTCTCTTTCCTTTTCCTTGCTCAGTATCTGCATACGTATCACGTGTGTTTTATGCTCCCTGTAATCCGTTATCTGCTTCAAAAGCTCGCCGTATTCGATTGTAAGAGCTTCATATTCTGCCTTTGCTTCCAGCAGCTCTGTCTCGGAACAGCCGCGTTTTTCCTCGAGCTGTTTTTTCAGCTCCTGCTGACCCCTTATATCGCTTTCGGCGCCGGTTATAATAAGCTCATTCGTCTCAATATCATTTTTCAGCTGACTTATCTCTGCTTTCAGCTTTTCCATATGCTCTGATGTACTTTCTGATTTTTGTTTAAGATCACCATGCTCCGCTTCAAGCTTTTCAAGCTCTTCGCCCAGAGCGGACAGCTTCTCGCTTTCAGCAGGTATCTCTCCCTGTCTGAGCTTATCAATAGACTCCTGTGTCTGTTCGTTTTCTGCCCTCAAAGCTTCCGTCTCAGCTTTCGCTGTGCAGAGTTCTTCTTCCAGCTCCGCACTGCGTTTATCAAGCTCCGATGTCTCGGATCTCAGAGCTTCAAGCTGATCTTCCTTCTGCCTGTTTTCATCCTTCAGGGATGCTATCTTGTCGGTCGCATCAACATTCTTTTTGATAAGCTCTTCGCTTTTAGCTTCAAGCTCTGATACGCTCTGACTGACCTCTGACAGAGTTTTCTCCAGTTCCGGTATCTGTTCATTTTGCAAAGCTGCAAGCACAGCCTGAGCTTCATGAAGCTTCTGATCATTCTCCGCAAAGGCTCCTTCTGCCTGATCTATGTTTTCTGTAAGTTCTTTGTTCTTTACTTCAAGTCCGGAATTTTCCTGTAAAAGCTCCTCTATACAGGTCACCATTTCTTCGTTTTCTTTTTTCAGCCGTTCAGCACTTTCACTAAGCTCTTCTTTTTCATGTTCAAGCTCCTGACTTCTCTCTTCAAGCTCCGTCACTGTCTGCCGTGACTTTGAAAGCTCCTCCTCGATTTCAGGAATAAGCTTCTCCTGTAACTCTGAAATTCTTTTCTGTGCCTCTTCATTAATATTCTTATTGGCTGTATATATCTCTTCTGTATGCTGTATATTTTCTGAAAGCTCCTTGTTCTTTTCTTCCAGTCCGGAGTTTTCCTGTATAAGCAAATCTACATCTGCGACCTTTTTCTCGTTGTCAGTTTTCAGCCGCTCTGCATTTTTTTCAAGACTGCTGTATTCCTCTGCAAGCTCATTGTTCTTTTTTTCAAGCTCCTCAACAGACTGCCTTGCAGCTGAAAGCTCACCATCAGTTTCAGGGATAAGCTTTTCATTAAGCTCATTTATCCTGCTCTGCAATTCATCTCTTGATTTTTCATATTCACGATACTTTTCTTCTGCGAGTTCATTCTGCTCTCTCAGGCTGTTATTCTGCTCTTCAAGCTCTGAGACTTTGCTTTCTGTTTCTTCAAGGCGTTTCCTCTGCTCACTGTTTTTTTCTTTAAGCAATTCCAGATCTCTGGTTTTTTCATTACAGTTTTTTTCCGCTGACGCCGTATCATTTTTCAGCACAACACAATTATCACTGAGCATTTTAAGCTCCGAAAGCTTTGCGTTCAGCTTCTTTTCCAGCGCCGGAATATCCTCCTGCTTCATCTGGGATATTCTGCTTTCCGTTTCCTGTATCTTCTGCAAATACTCCCTGTTGAGCGCACCTGCCTTTTCAAGCTCTCTCTCATGTTCTTCCAGCTCGGCAAGCTTCTTTTCATGCTCTTCTTGTTCCTGCCTTGCCGTTTCAAGCCCGTCTGTTATTTCCGACAAGCGCATCATATCCTTTTCCCTCATCTGCGCAAGTCTGGGTATATTCAGCGCCGACTCCAGCTCTGTCTTATTTGTATTGTAAATATCTATCAGAAGTCTTGACACCTGAGAAAGCTTTATAACAGTATCCTTTGCATCGCCAAGCTTCAGGTCGGTTATTTTACTGCCTGTCTCTGTGCTTATACCCCCCGTGACCTCAAAGAAAATACACATTATATCCCTGAGTGTAACGGTCTGTTCATTTTTGTATTTGTCAAGTCTCCTGTATAGCTCACGAAATTCCATGTATTCCCCCTCTTTCCTTTATCAGGTCACTGAGATACCTCAAGCTCTGTGGGATCGAACATATCCTTGAAGGTAGTAAGCTCTATGATATGTTCGTTTGTTGTACTGCCGTTTATATAATCATAATCAAGTACATGAATACTTATCAGCCCGCTGTGATCCACTGAAAAGCCTATCAGTGCGGTTTTAAATCTGCTTCCTATAACGCCCTTGAGCTTCTTTGCGATATGCTCCTTCGGACGAAGTCTGCGCGCATTTGCATTGTCGGTGCTGAGGTTCAGGAGAAGTACATCAAGATCTCCCGTGGACGACATATAAACATAATTTTTGCCGTTATTATCCTCAACCATATATGTATTATCATACTGTATCTCGTCATTTATATTTATTGCATAGCGATAGAATATCTCGCCTGTATCTGCGTTGGTAGAATAAATGCCCAGTGAGTAATTGAAAGTCTCCCTTATAGTTACAACATCATTGGCAAGCAGAGCCGCTCCAAGGGATATTGCCTTTTCACAGTCCTCCTTGTGCCTTATGATACCTGATATTCTTTCGTCATCTGATATGATATTGAACTTATCATACACCTGACGCCGTACAAGATAGAAATTGCCAAAACCGCCCACAAGAGCAATTTTAAAATTATTGTCATGAGACATGGTCTTTTCCTTGAATTTGTTCAGTGCCTTTTCAAGCACACCCTCTATCTCCTGCTTATATATCCTGTACATCTGTCCATATGTTATCACAACATCATGCTTTTTGTAGGTTATCTCATCTTCAACAAGCGGTATCTCTTCAAGTATATCAGGAGTCTGTCCATAAGACTCGAACACACTGTCTATGATATCTACTCTCTGCTGTAATATCTCTTCTAATTTGTATCTGCATCTTATAAAGGCATTATCAAGCTCTATCTCCTCTTCAGGAACACCTGCTTCAGCTATAGCGCATTTCAGCAGAGACTCCATATAGAGTATGCTTGCATTGCCCACCTTGCCTTCAAAGTTTTCTCCGAAGCCCTCACGGTCAAGCACCTTTATTTCCATCTGCTCGCCGTTATAGCTCACCTTTGTCAATGTGATATCCAGAGTACCTCCGCCGTAATCCACGAGAAGCACACTGCCGTTAAGGTACTCTCCTGTCTCGTTTTTATAGTTATATGCAAAAAAAGCGCTGGCTGCAGCCGGCTCACTTACAACCTTGACATTATCTATAAATGGAAATCTTTTGAAGATATCTCTTACTGCACTGCGTCCGTCAACAGTACTGAAGCTTGAACCCCATATTTCAGGAACACCTATCACCACAGTACCTATATGGTCGTCCCCCACCTGCTTCATTACCTTTTCAAGTACCAGCTTCCAGAAAATATATGATATTTCTTCAGGAGTGTTCTCATCGTCATATCCTCTTTTTTTCAGTTCTTCTTTGCTCATCTGTGCATTAAGGAGCATCTTGAAAGCATTGAAGGTCCTGACATATTTTCCTCCTGCAAGGCTTTTTGCCGTTGAACCATAATCATATGCCTTTCTTATGGTATCATATGTTACGATAGACGGCACATATGGACTGCCAAGGTCAAAATGCAGGCTTTCAAGATTATCACGTCTGTATACTGTCAGCAGCGAATATGTACTGCCAAAGTCAATTCCCAAGTTTATCATTCATATTACCTCACTACAGATATCGGCGGACAATTTTCCCATTTTTTTATATACCGACTCGGTGTATTCTCCCGAAAGGATCCCCAGAAGTTCTTCTGCTCTGTTCATAAGCTGTTCGCATCTATATTCCTTTGGAGCGTTGTCATCGCCGAGCATTAATTCATTCTTCAGCTTCAGTTCATATCTGTATGCAGAAAGCTTCATAACGTTATAATACAAAACAAACCTTTCCTGCAATATTTTGAATTTTGTTTCTTCCAATATAGGGTCAATAGACATTTCTATCCTGCTATAATAATTCTTCACTGCTTCACAAAACCAGCTGACAAGATCATCGCTTATTCCAAGTTTATTTTTATAGGCTGAGGATAATTTATTTTTTATATAGGAAATATATTTCAGCAGGTAATCTTCTGCCTGAGTGTTCGGTTCTTTTCGAAAAAGACATCCTTCACTTTTATGTTTCACTTCCTTCAGCTTATCGGGAAGCCTTCCTGATATATTGTAATACATACGGCAGATCTCATCCATTGCTCTGCTTATTTTGTCATAAGCATCGTCCACAATATACAAGCCGTTTCTGTCATCAGGATCACCATATATCTCTGTAAAATACTCTTTAGGATCATTCTTCTCCTTGTCGGGTATTTCGGAAATTATAGAATCGACCGTCTTTGTAAAATCCCTGCTGCCGAGCATTTGCTCCACAACATTATTCTTGCGGTATATGTTATCATTGTTTTTCATCAGATCAGGATATTTGCAGCGAAATTCATCTATATTATGCCATGCCCAGATAATGCCTGCGTACCACTTCATACTGCCGAATACCGGATCAAGACAGCTGTAATGCTTCATAAAATAATTATGAACAAGGGCGGAAGTATTTTCATAGCTCATATCGTTCAGACACAGCATCCTGTTCTGAAGCTGATTTTTTATTTCCTGATACGGATAAAAATAAGGTCTGCCGAAGCTCTGGTGTATATCAGGCGACAGAATGCCGCAGGAAACAAAATAATCAACTGACAATATATCACTGCCTGCAAAAGTATTGACAGGAGAAGTAAGTATCATTATATTACGGTTGTAACCGGAACGCGGGAGCTTTTTGATTATCTTAAAAACAGTGGGATCATTAAGAGCCATTACAAAGAGCCTGCATGGAATTATCAGCGCAATACCCTGCTGCTTTTTCATAATATCAAACAGTTTTATAAGAGCTGACGCCAAAGAGATATTGCCTTCAGGGTCAAACAAATCGTCATTCTTTTTAAAGAACCCTGACTTTTTTACTGCCATAGAAGCAGACAGCTGTTTACTGACGGAATTAAGTGGAAGCATCCTGCAGCTCTCTGCACTTGTTCCCTCAAACGCAAGAAAGAAGCTGAACCCATATACATTCAGGGAATTGCAAAGATAGCCATACAGATCATATTTCAAATTCTGCTCGGTATAAAAACTGTCATCGAGATTTGCCAGAACGAAGTGAAAGAAGCCAAGATTCGGGTCAATATACATGGTCACACTCCCAATTTACGATCAGTGATACATTTTTCAGGTTCTTAATACAATAGTAATTATAATATTTTTACACATATTTGTCAACGCAGTTGTAACATTTCAACTTAAATAAGTAAAAATTGACATATTAAAAAACAGAAAAACCGCCGCAAAAACTGCGGCGGCAAAAGCTTTTTTAATTTTATCAGAACATCAGACGCTCATCACATAAGTTCTGCTCCGTCATATTTTATCGATACTATATCGGACGGATCCAGTGTATATCCCTTAGCCTCTTTCAAATTTTCTGAATCCATGAAATAAAGTCTCATACTTGCTGTACCGGAACCGTCAGGCTCAGTTGAAGATGACACTCCTGAAGCTATTGCATAAACCTTTGTACCATCGGCTTTGGTCACTTCAAGAGTTACTCCACACTCTCTGCTCTCGCTCATAAAGCTGTGAAGCTTTTCATCATCCCAGCTGTCCATGTTTTCAGTATCATATTTTTCGTATGTCACATTACTGTCAGTCCTTACAGCAAGGTCAAGTCCGAAGGAGTCTGCCTTAAGCTCAGTTATCTCCCAGGTTGTACCGTCTGATGTGTACCTCTTTCCTACAGAAGTATCCAGAGATTTTGAAGTGGATTTGTAGTTAAGTACTACACTCATATCGTAATCAAGAGAAAAGCTCTTTGGTGTCACGAGAGCCACCTCGTTATACTTGCCTTCCTGCAATACAAGTACGATCTGGTCATTACTTGTCTTTTTCTTTTCAAGGGCTTCTTCATTCTCTGAAAAATACGCAGAAGCACTGAGCATATCATCAGTTTCATCAGCATAGAAGATCTCATCCACGTGGTAGACAGTTGAGTCTGTGTCTGTTATTGTGAGCTTTTCTCCCTGAATATAACCTCTTGTATCACTTACTACAGCAAATGCGCGTATAGTGTTTTCATCAACAAAGCTGTAAGTCACGCCATCTCCTGCTCCGTAAGTCTGACCCGCAATTATGTTCTTCCATATATTCTGGGAAAGCTCTATATTGGTATTATTTCCAAGGAAAATATAACCGTCAGTATCATCTACGAAGCTGCTGCCATCCTTGTTGGAGATATCATATACAGCGTACATTTCTGTTTCAGAGCCTGTTACACCTACAAAGTCTATATTGACCTTGTCACTGGTGACGCTGAGATCCTTGCCGGGGAACACTCCGTCTACAGACTCACCTGAAAACCATTCTGCAAAGATGGGATTATATGCTCCTGTTGCTGCCTGTACCGTTACAGCTGTCACTGCTGTTACTGCTGCTGCTATACCCAAAACTGTGAAAAACTTCCTTGCGTTGAACTTCTTTACTTTCTTATCGCCTTTGATCTTCATGATAACATTCTCCTTTACTCTGTCAGCGCTTACGCCTGTATCTTTTATCACTGTTGCTTCGTCAAGGTCTATTATATCAGTTTCGCTTCTATCAAAAATGAATTCCTTTTTCATCTTGAATACCCTCTTTCCAGTAAGATCGTTTTAAGCTTTTCTCTCGCTCTTCGTATTCTGGACTTCACTGTGTCGTTCTTCATTCCCATCTTCTCAGATATCTCTGTGGAGGACTGATAGTAGTAATAGTGTCGGATGATTATTTCCTTGTCCGGCTCTCCTATCTCTTCAAGAGTCTGACGGAGCAGCTCAGTTACCATCTTATTCTCTATTTCGTCCGACACTGCAAGCTCATCCTCGACATCGACCTCGTCTATATCGATAATTTGGTGGCGGAATGCAGCTTTCAGCTTGTCCTTGGCCTTGTTCTTTGCGATACAGCACAGATAACCTTTGAGTTTATCAGGCATTATCTTATCCCTGTTATACCAGAGGGTCACGAACGTATCCGAAGTGATCTCCTCTATATCTGTTGTTCCGAGAGTGCCTTTTGCAAGGTTATAAACGATCGTTGACACCAGCGGTGTAAATCGGTCTATGACTTCTTCAAGAGCAGTCTCATCACTATTCATGAGCCTTATGGCTATTTTTTCAATTTCCATTTTATCACCGCCGATTAAAGTTTTAATAGTAACACACACATTATTGTTTTATGATTAATCATCGAAGCCGGTGTTCAGCTTCTCAAGCGCTTTCATTAATAATAACGACGCACTCATTTAAAAAGGTGCATTGATTTAAAAATTTTTAAAAAATTTTTATTTTTTAAAACAAAAAAGTACCCACAATAAGTGAGTACTGAAAATGCGGACTTTTTTCCTTAATTATCACAATAAGTAAATGTCATTTTAAACCCATAACTTTACCATAAGCAAGCACTGCATTTTTTACACAAATATCGCAGGGACAAAGAACTTTACCATCAGGCATTCCTTTCAGAGTCTTACAAGTGATAGCTCCGCACATATTTTTAAAGCTTTCCGAAATCTGTCTTGTAAAGCGTACAGTGGCACTGCCCTTTGAAGCAAGGCCTGCAATCATTCCTGCACCTATAAGCGCACCGCAGGTCGCTTCCATATTTCCCATTCCGACACAAAAGCCAGCAGCTAAATTATTTAGCTGTTCTTCTGAAAGCTCTGTCTGGTCAGCCAAAACAGCTGTCACTGCCTGACAGCAATTATATCCATGATGTTTTTTAAGCTCCGCTGCTTTTTCAGCGCGTACATTAATATCCATTTTGTAACCTCCAAGTTATAAAAAAAGCACCTGCATACGCAAGTGCTTTTGGCTCCCCCAACTGGGCTCGAACCAGTGACATCATGATTAACAGTCATGCGCTCTACCGACTGAGCTATGGAGGAATATTTATGTTGGCATCTTCCTATCTTCCCGGGTCGTCACCAACCAAGTATTTTCGGCACCA
>CAMHOE010000006.1 GCA_946186665.1 uncultured Clostridia bacterium
CCGCGTCGTGCTCCATAGAGGAGCACTTTGGCTGTTTCTGTGGACGTCTGTAGTTTTTCTGTTATTAATCAGTAAACGCGGACACAAAAGTAGATTAAAAATAGAACTGTAGCGCGAATCGGGTGCGCAGGCTCTGCGCTTATTTAAGCTCTGCTATGGTAACGCCGGAGTCTCCCTCGCCGAAGGTGCCGAGACGGAAGGTGCGTACAGACGGGTGAGTCTTTAAGTGCTTCTGTATCTCCTTGCGCAGTACTCCTGTTCCCTTGCCGTGTATTATGGTTATCTGATGAAGTCCCTGCATTACAGCGGAGTCTATAGCTCTGTCCACTTCAAGAAGCGCATCAATAACGACTTCTCCCCTGACATCCACTTCTGTAGAAGCCGTGCGCTTTACATCACTGCGTACAGTACGTGTTACGCTTCGTTTCGGTACAGTGACCTTCTCCTGCTTAAGAAGCCGCAGATTGCTTACCGGCACTCTTGTTTTTATTATACCTGCCTGTACGAGTGCGCTTTCGCTGCCTGCTTCAATAACAGTGGCTTTCTTGTCTATGTCGAATATAAGAACAAGGTCCCCTGCTTTCAGCGGTCTGGGAAGTACGTACTCTTCATTTGAACGGTCGTTTACAGGGTCGGCTGCGTCTTCCATATTGCGTATGTCGGCTTTCAGCTTTGCCTTTTCCGCCGCTGTGACTTCCTTTTTCTTGCGTATGCTTTCTATCTCGTCCAGTACGCCGTAGACCTGCGCACGTGCTTTTGTGATTATATTTTCAGCCTGCGCCCTCGCTCCTTCAAGCTCTTTTTGCCTGTCAAGCTCCGCCTGAGCGTTTTTCTCACGTGCAAGCTCCAGTTCTCTTTGCGCTTCGGCTTTCAGCTGTTCGGCTTCTTTTATTTTCTGTTCAAGCTCATTCCTGCTCTGTTCAAGCTTCTGAACCACATTCTCAAACTTTGAGTTCTCTGAGGACACGAGCGCCTTTGCCCTGTCTACAACATCTGAGGATATCCCCAGACGCTCTGATATCGCAAAAGCATTTGAACGTCCCGGCATACCTATCAGAAGCTTGTATGTAGGTCTGAGGGTAGCTACATCAAATTCACAGCAGGCATTTTCCACACCGTCAGTATCAAGTGCAAAGCTTTTAAGCTCCGCATAGTGCGTTGTAGAAGCTATTTTCGCACCCTGCAAGCGAAGCCTTTCAAGTATTGCTGTTGCAAGGGCAGCGCCCTCTACAGGGTCAGTTCCTGCGCCAAGCTCGTCAATCAGCACCAGACTCTTATCATCCGCTTCGGACAGTATTCTCCTGATATTTGTTATGTGTGCAGAGAACGTAGAGAGCGACTGCTCTATGCTCTGCTCGTCACCTATATCCACAAGAATATGGTCAAACACCGACAGCTCACTTCCGTCAGATGCAGGCACCATAAGTCCGCACATTGCCATAAGTGACAGCAGACCGATAGTTTTGAGGGACACTGTTTTACCTCCGGTATTCGGACCGGTCACGACCAGTGTATCAAATGATGTTCCAAGCTCTATGTCCGTAGGCACCACTTTGTCCGGTGCAATAAGGGGATGACGGGCTTTTTTCAGACGGATACGTCCCGTATCGTTCATAACGGGAACTGCGGCTTTCATTTTATAGGCAAGGTGCGCCTTTGCAAAGATAACATTCAGCTCAGTAAGTATCCTGTAGCTGTCGGCTGTCTTTTCCGCATAGGCTCCAAGCTCTGCCGACAGCTCTGAAAGTATCCTCTCTATCTCCGTCTCCTCACAGGAGCGCAGTATACGTATATCGTTATTTGCCTCCACAACGCTCATCGGCTCTACAAAAACCGTTGCGCCGCTTGAAGAGGTATCATGCACAAGTCCCGGCACAGCGCTCCGGAACTCTGCCTTTACAGGGACAACGAACCTGCCGCTCCTTATTGTAACGATACTGTCCTGCAAATACTTCTGCATTGACTGTGAGCGTATCATCTTATCCAGGCGTTCTCTTATCCTTGAAGAAGCCGCCGCGATTTTCTTTCTGATAGAAGCAAGCTCCGGTGAGGCATTGTCAGCAATCTCCTCCTCAGACAGAACAGCGGAGGAGATCTTTGTTTCCAGATATTTATTCGGCACAAGGGCATTGAAACGCATATCAAGACAGCTTTCTATACCTGCCGACTTTGCCCTCCAGTCTGTCACATTTCTTATAGTTCTCAGCAGAGAAGCCGCTCTGAGCAATTCAAGGGGAGTCAGCACAGCGCCTGCCTGCGCCCTGAAAAGCGCATTATTGATATTATGCAGATTTCCGAAAGGCGGCGCGCCAAACCGTCCTGAAAGAGAATGAGCGTCCTCCGTTTCCTTCAGCAGCTCCCTTACCTCAAACAAACCGTAAGACGGCGTTATACTCAAAGCAAGCTCCCGCGCATCCTCGAAGGAAGTTTCCCCTGCTAATTTTTCAAGTATTTTATCAAGCTCCAATGATACAAAATCTTTCTCCATATATTATCCTTTTCTCCTGTTATATCAGTTCCTGAATATGTTGTACCTCAATTCTGTTTTCCATATATCTATAGGGAACCCCTATATGTTTCTGAGATGGCGGCAGGATTTAAGTGAATAACATTCTCTGCCGTTATGTGCAATGACAAAGCTTTCCGCGCAGTATGAAAGCTGCACAAGGGACTCCTCCGAGACTCTGAATGAAAAAATCTTCTTAGGCTCTGAAAGAGAAATGTACCTCAGCGCAAACAAAGCTCCCCTTGACAATCTGGCAAGCTTGCCGCTGCCATCCGTACATGCGGAACAGATAAGCTTATTGTCACAATAGTCAAAATACATCGTATCGGCTTCATAACAGCCGCAGCCGGAGCAGTATACTATATTCGGCATCACACCTGAAAGCACCATCATTCTTATCTCATATACAAGCTTTACCGTCAGCGGCGAACGGGTGCCGTTTGTAAGCACGTGCAGACAGTTAAGCAGCAGCTCCAGATACTTTTCCGCCGGAGTATCCTCCATAACCATCTGTATAGCAAGCTCACATAAATACTGAGAAACACAGTATCTGTCATAATCCTTTGCCACATTAAAAAAGCTGGCGATAGACTCCGCCTCATCAATAATATAATTTGACCTGCCATGAAACAGGCTGAGGGCAGAATAACTCAGCAGCTGAGTAGCGGAGGACTTTCCCCCCTTCAGGGATTTGGAGCCTTTGGCATAGCAATCCACAATTCCCAGTTCCTTAGTAAGGACAGTAACAAACCTGTTATTCTCACCTGAAATATATTCCCTGAGAACAAGTCCCTCTGTATTCGTTTTCATAAAACCCCCAAAAATAGTGAATAGTGAATAGTTATGGGTACGTTTTCGTACCCCAAGGGCACTTCCTACGGGCGCACGCGAAAACGAAATATAGTAAGTATAGTATAAACTACAACTCTCTCAGCCGAGTGGAACTAAACACTAACCACCAATCACTAACCACTAATCACTAACTACTATTATTCCCATTTGTTTTTATAGATATCGTCGTTCGTTAAAGCTCTGTCATTTTCAGATACAGCGTTCTGTACATTTACGGATTCCGCTGGTTTCCCAAGCTTTATCCTACAGTAGTTTATATAATCGTTCACGCTTCCTGTTTCTGTAAATCTTTTCCAAGCAGTCATCTCATCCATATCTGTTCCTCCGACATATTGAAGCGGTCTGAGGTCAGTGTTCAGTTTTATTAATTATGAATTATAAATTAATTCCACTTTCCACTTTCCACATTCCACATTTTTTATTATGTATTGTTGCCGGTATGGATGAAAAAAATACAGTGTATTATTCAAGGTCGCTCTGGTCGTATCCGAGTGACCTGAGTATGTTTTCACGGTTGCGCCAGTCCTCTTTTACCTTTACCCATATTTGCAGGTTCACACGACAGTCAAAGAATTTTTCCATATCCTGTCTTGCATAGCTGCCTATGCGCTTCAGCATGGAACCGCCCTTTCCGATTATTATTCCCTTATGTGTGCTGCGCTCGCAGTAGATGACCGCATCAATGTCTATGATGTCTGAGTTATCACGCTCTTTCATTCTCTCTACAAATACCGCAGTACCATGAGGAACTTCACGTTCTAAAAGTCTCAGAAGCTTTTCCCTTATCATCTCCGCCGCTATGACCCTTTCAGGCTGGTCTGTCAGAGTATCCTCATCAAACATGAAGTCACCCTCAGGTGCAAGACGGCGCATTTCTTTTTTTAATATATCTATGCCGTAACCCGTCTGTGCAGAACAGGGAACCACCGCACTGAAATCATATTCAGAGGAAAGCTTTGATATCTGCTCTGCAATAACGGTCTTGTCGGATATTGTATCGAGCTTGTTTATTGCAAGCACGGCAGGAATATCTATTGAACGGAATTTCTCTATCAGCTGAGTCTCCTCCTGTGTAACGCTCCTCCCTGCTTCAACCACAAGCACACACATATCCACACCTGCAACAGACTCGTTTATGGAACGCAGCATATAGCGGTCAAGGTCGTTTCTCGGCTTATGCAGACCGGGAGTATCTATGAACACAAGCTGACTGTTCTCTTCTGTCAGCACTCCCATTATCCTCGTGCGTGTTGTCTGGGGCTTTGAAGACACTATAGCTATCTTCTCTCCGAGCATTTTATTGAGTATTGATGATTTACCGACGTTCGGTCTGCCCACTATGGCAATGAACGCACTCTTAGTCTTTGTCATTTTCCTTATCCTTTCCCGTTGGTTTTTTGCAGAAAAGCTTCTTTATCCCCACAGGTCCTATAAAAATGTATACCGGCGCCAACACTGTAAACAGTATCAGCAAGCAAAGCTGTGCAGGATGAGCAATAAAGAAATTATACACTCTCAGCCATCCGTCAATATTCCAGAACAGAATTATACCTATAACAGCCGCAAAAATCGCAGCAATAAGCACAGCACCGGCAGCAGCATCCTTTGATGCTTTTATCTCAGGGTGATACTCGCTGCTCACCTTATCGCAAAGCTTTTCTATTGCGGTATTGAAAGCTTCTGCGGATATTACGGCGGATATCGTCAGCAGAAGCAGGATATAGTCGCTTCGTGAAAAATCAAAAAAACGTGCAAAAACAAGAACATACAGCATAGCCACCGTATGAAATCTCATGTTCCGCTCGTTTTTTATGCAATATATAATTCCGCTGAAAGCGTATTTGAAACCTTTTAAAAAGGCTCTCATTCCTCGTTATCCATAACGTAGCTTGATGAACTCGGCAAGCCAAGCTGCGTCATGACCTTTTCCTCTTTCTCTCTCATACGTATCCTCTGAAGACCGTTGTCCTCATGGTCGTATCCCAAAAGATGAAGCATGGAATGTGCCGTGAGATATCCCACTTCTCTTTGCAGGCTGTGTCCGAAACGGTCTGCCTGTTCTATTGCAGTCTCCATAGATATAACTATATCGCCAAGTATCTTTGCGCCGGTAGTCGGGTCGGTATCATACTTTCCGTTTTCTCCCATCGGGAATGAAAGCACATCAGTTACTCTGTCGATATTGCGGTAAATAGAATTAAGCTCTTTTATCTGTTTGTTATTTACAAGAGTTACGCTGACCTCTACAGAGCCTTCAAACTCCTCCATCTTCAGCACAGCGTTACAGCACCTGCGTATCAGCATACGCATGCCTGTAGGAATCTTGATATCCTTCTGTTTGTTAGTTATTATTACCTTTATTTTGTCCATTTCAGAAACTCACCTTTCCTCAGAAAGCACAGCCACAGAAAAGCCGTCTCCCGACAGTATTTCCATCCGGCGCATATTATTACACACAGGATATGCCGTACCATCCGATAATATTCAAAGGGGTCGCACAAAACCACAGTAAACCATAAATACCTCCGCCTGACACCTCTGTCCTATAACCGCCGTATATTTCTCAGGCAGTTATTAAGGGAGTTTTCAGAGGTTCCCTAAGGTGGAAAGTGGAATTATTTGTAATTTACATTTTGCAGATGCCCATGCGCCGGACTCCGGTCAGGCACAGGACAAAAGCTTCAGTGAACTCCTTTATCTGTTTTTGCTGCTGTTCTTGTTATTGTCGTTTTTGCTGACGCTTACACTTTCATATGCTCTGATGATATCCTGCACAAGTCTGTTTCTTACTACATCCTTAGCAGAGAACATAACATTCTCTATACCATCAATTCCCTTAAGGATACGCACTGCATCCTTAAGACCCGAACGGACTCCTCCGGGCAGGTCTATCTGAGTGATATCTCCCGTGATGACCATTTTTGAGTTGAAGCCAAGACGTGTAAGGAACATCTTCATCTGTTCAGGGGTCGTATTCTGTGCTTCATCAAGAATGATAAAGCTGTCGTCAAGAGTACGTCCTCTCATATACGCAAGAGGAGCAACTTCGATATTTCCACGTTCCACATACTTCTGATATGTTTCAGCCCCCAGCATATCGAAAAGGGCATCATACAGCGGTCTGAGGTACGGGTCGACCTTACTTTGCAAGTCGCCGGGCAGAAATCCCAGCTTCTCACCCGCTTCTACAGCAGGACGGGTCAGTATTATACGGTTTATCTCCCTTGCGCGGAAAGCCGCCACAGCCATAGCTACAGCAAGATAAGTCTTACCGGTGCCGGCAGGTCCCACGCCGATAGTTACCGTATTGTTTTTTATCGCCGTGCAGTAGCTTTTCTGACCAAGAGTTTTGGGTTTAACGGGACGGCCCTTTGAGGTTATACAGATACAGTCACCTGCAAGCTGTTCTATCCTGTGCTCATTGCCGTCATTGACAAGGGACATACAATAGCGCACATTCTGTTCGCTGAGAGCTTCTCCCCTGTTCAGCAGTCCTAAAAGGCTTTCAATGACCTTCACAGCCTTCGAGACATTTTCCGCCTCGCCGGATATTTTAAGCTCAGAGCCTCTGCAAACCACCGTTACCATATATTCATTTTGTATCAGTTTGATATTCTCATCGAAGGTACCGAACAGAGCCACAGCCTGTTCCATACGGTCGATATTGATAATTTGTTCGAGCATTGCACCACCTGAATAAAAACCTTTTACAGAGCGTCATGACCCTGCACATATATTTTCTCAGACACAAAGCTGTAGGAATCTGCACTATCACAAACAGAAAAGTGCTGAATTGAAAATATAAAAATAAAATAGATTTTTTCTGATTATAACATAAAAATAGTTAAAAGTCACTATATTTTTAACATTTTTTTTGAATTTTTAATTTTTGTTTACTTTTAACAAATATACATCCACTTTCTCTACACTATACAAATTTCATTATTTGTATAGTCATAACTCATTCTGATGCTTTAAAAGTCCGAACGCATATTTAAGATCCGTAATATGCAAATGATAAAGCAAAAGCGAAATATGATTTATAATGAACCAATTACAGCCGCTCATTGCTTACTGCCTGCTGATAACCTCACGCTAACCACTATTTTGTACAGCGCATATGAAATGATGTCTATGAAAAAAGTACGCCGTTCGGTAATATAAAATTGTCGTATCAATTTTTAAAAAAAGTGTTGACATTTTCGCAGAGATGTGGTAATATAAAAAAGTCGCAGGAAACAATGTTCCGTAGATATGGAGAGGTATCGAAGCGGTCATAACGAGGCGGTCTTGAAAACCGTTTGTCCGAAAGGACACATGGGTTCGAATCCCATCCTCTCCGCCAATCCCTTCGGGGATTTATTAATTTTATATCTTTTGTTTTTTTGGCACTTGGAGGATTACCCAAGTGGTGAAGGGGCTCCCCTGCTAAGGGAGTAGGTCGGGAAACCGGCGCGAGGGTTCAAATCCCTTGTCCTCCGCTGAATCCGCATAAACACTGACTTTTGTCCGGTTTATGCGGATTTTCCTTTTGCCGGAAATTGTGTAGATTTTTTAGAAAAGCCACACATTACGCACACATTACACACCGCATTACTCATCATCATTACTCACCAAATAAAGCCCCGACAAGCGTATATCTGCCTGTCGGGGGTTTTCTCATATCTCAATATAATTATCAGTTCATCCTTGTTTACAGCTGCCATAATATTCCCATCAATAACTATAACAGCCCTGTCACCATTCAGTTTCATCTGATAGTTGTTTGACCGCATCCGAAATTTCTTTCGATACAAGCGGCTTATTTCTGTATTTACACACAAAGATTATATGATATTGCAGTAAATACTTATATCTGTTTTTTTGAATTCCATAAAGTTCAATATCTATTATAGATTTGACCTCTGTTACCTGCATCGATTACACAGACTAATAATTCTTCGTGATTCACCGAATAAACGATTCGGTAGTTTCCTACTCTGAGACGAAAATAATCAGAATATCCCTGTATTCTTTTGATATCACCCTGATCAGTTTTTTTCAAGTGCTTCAATAATTCTTAGTTTTTCACTCTTGGGAAGCTTGCCAATGAATTTCTTAGCCCGTTTGAGCAAAACAATATGATACATCTCAGGCAAGCCCCCATTCTTTTTTACAATCCTCCAATGAAAACACTTCGTCCTTATCGGCATCTGTATCGTTCAGATATTCCTCCACCAGACGTTTGCAAAAAAAATCATCCTGTGCTTCTTCAGAGATCACCATGCCCTGTAGATAAGCTAATACATATCCCAATTTATCATCCGGAAGCTCATCAAGTATCCGTGCGATCATCTCTCTGTTGCTCATAGTCAGCACCTCCGTTTTTTCTTCATTATAACATAACCGAGAAAAAAATCAACCGCCTTATGAAAAAACCGCTCTGTTGTTTTAAGTCGGCAAAAATATTAAACCTCGCTTTTCGTGTGGCTTTAATCATAACAATTCTTGAAGTTTAAGTACTGCCCTTGTCTGCTCATATATGAAAGTCTGCCGCTGGTCGGCAGCACCTTCATCCGTTTCGCCGCCGTTTTCGCTGCCGTTTGTACTGTATTGTATCCCTGCATCCTCAACAGCATTATTTTATTATCGTTCCTACTGACTCTTTGTGATAAACAATCAGTCTCACGTACAAGACAAAAAATATTTTCTATCAAATACTTTCCTCTTCATTTACTTAAGGTAAAAATCCACTATACAACTGAATAAAATAGGAGTATAATGGGTGTAAACTATTCATGATCAATATATTATTTTGCTGGCTGTCTCCCTGAACATTTTATCCCTACGGATTTATCTGAAGGCTTTAATATTTCTTGATCGGTCGGAAATAGTATAAAAAACATTAACAGAAATACAGTATATAAGGAGTGATCGGGATGAGCTATATTGAAGAAGAAATCGGCAAAAAATTAACAGACCGTGGTTTTATCAAGGAGGGAAGTGAGTATTACTGCTCGGCTCCTATGGACTTCAGGTTTAATAAGTTAACTTGGAAAGCATTATACAAGAACGATCTGCCGCCTTTTAAGGCATTTGAGTCTTTGTTGGGCAGTTATATCGACAGCTATATTTGCGATTTGAACAATAATAAGAACGACGATGATTTTATAGAGATCAAGAATCATATACATATCGGTTCCGATTTGTCAGATTGGCTGGAAATACCGGTAAGGCTCAATCTTGGTCTGAATGTAGATGCTTATTCAGAGTACACCCTGAATACAGTCTATCCCGCCTATCTTGGCGAGGATTATGACAGTATGAACAAAGGGCAGTTCAAAGATTCTTCCATCATGTGGCTCACCCGAAGACAAGGTTATAAACAATCTCAGCTCCGGAATGCCCTGTATTCCATAAAAGACAAAAATGCAAGCAGTCTGATCAAGAGTCCATATTTATATTCCGCAGCCAAAGAAGTCTGGAACGAACTGTCAATATTTAATCAGCTTGGCTTTTTTGTAATAGTTCCAATTAAAGAGCTATTGCTGCTGATCACCATGGAAAAATGGGGAAAGCAGCATAAGAAGTGGCCGGGTTATATACTGCTGGACAGCAGTGTACGCTGTGGGTTTTATACTTCATGGGAAGGGTCATGCAGTGCGTTAGGGATCAAACTGGAAAAACCGGTCAAGCTGCCGCTGAATGTATCAGATATAGAACCCGACGACAGCCTGAACGGAATTGATTATTATTATTCACTTTACGATGTATGTAATGATGAAAGTATCTGGCAGCCCGAAAAAATACTGCATTGGGGGCTTCCTCGTCAGTTCCGTCGTGACGCTTCGAAGTGGGGAGTTTTATCAATTCCGGATATTTGATATTTTATCAATTCCGGATATTTGATAATTTGTTGACAATAAGTCTGTCATGTATTATTATATAATCAGAGAGCTGTTTAAGTATCCTTACGCGACAAACGATCATATACCAAAACGTCTTTTTTTGCCTGTACCTTTTAGGTGGGAACAGAGATATGTGGTTGTTATCACTTCTTTTGACGGAATGGAGTTTGAGATTGAGAAAGCGACAGCTCTCTTTTTTGCGCTCTTTTGTAATGATAAGGAACCGGCTCAGCACTTGTTTAAGCAGCAGGCGGTAAATAGAATTGCCCCATATTATCAAGGTGGTATTCAGAGAAAGCAGTATATAAAATTCTTTGTCTAAAGTTATTCTTTCACTTATCATGATCATTAGCAATAATTATCACCGAAATATCATCCTCTGAGCCGTTATCAAGTGCTTTCCGAACGATAATACCGCACTTTTCTTCAAAGGTTTCTTCGCTGTTGATAATATCCTCAATGGTATCTAAATCCACATATTCATGTATTCCGTCTGATGTCAGAATTGCCAATGTAAACGGCTGACACTTATCAACATACAGCTTTGAGAGCAAAATCGGATCTCCTCCGCCAAAGCAATTTGTGATCTCGTTCCTGTTGCATAATTCTGCCGCCTCATATTGATTGGTACTTAAAAGCCAGTTGTATGTAGTGTGATCCTGTGTGATCTGTTTCAGGTATCTTCCCTGTTTTATATATGCCCTGCTGTTGCCAACATGAATAAGTCTGATACCGCCTTTCTCAAAACAAAAGCCTGTCAGGGTCGCAGCCATTTTTGAATTGATCTCGTCCTGCTTTGAGTTTCTGATAAGGTCATCGTTTATCTTTTGCAAATGGCTTTTCAGATCAACAGAACCATCCCATTTTGCAAGCTCACTCAGCACAAACTTCGACGCATCTGCTCCGCCGCTGTTTCCTCCCACACCATCCGCAGCACATACAAAACCGGTATCAGGCACAGAAAAGACAGCAGATGTTTCAGACATTACCTCTCTGTCAACAAGGACAGCATCCTCGCTGACTGAATGATGTTTTCCCTTTCGTGTCATTACATATACCATCAGATCACCTCACAGGTACAATCAAGCGTATGCGGAGAGCTGTCACAATCAATACTATTTATCGTGATAGACACACCGCCTTTTATATTCCCATCGAACATATAGCGTGAAAGCGGATCTATAAGCAGGCTTTCCACGATATTGCCTATTCCTCGTCCGCCGTTGCCCAGATTATCGATAGCCTTTGAAACAAGCACATCTCTTGCTTTTTCCGATATAACAAGCTCAATTCTCTTTTCGGACGAAAGGCTTTTCTTTATTCTTTCAATCTGTGAATCAAGTATCAGCTCTGCTATTTCCGGACGGATAAAGTCAAATACAACGATATTCTCCCCTATCCTGTTCAATATCTCCGGTCTGCCAAGCTCCAGTTTGAAATAATCCTCTATCGCCCTGCGTACTCTATCCTGAACCTCCGTATAATCCATTTCTGATGTAACATTGGCTTCTCTTGTTCCGAACTCATTTCTTGTATAGATACCAAGATTGCTTGTAAAGATAATGATACACTCCGAAAAATATACTGTATTGCCCTGACCGTCCGTCATGCGTCCATCCTCAAGTATTTGAAGAAATTTATCAAATATTGAAGGGTGGGCTTTTTCTATTTCGTCAAACAACAGAATAGAAAACGGATTATTCTTCACAGCATTGGTAAGCTGACCGCCTGCCTCATAGCCCACATATCCGGGAGGAGCGCCAAGCAGCTTCTGGTCACTATGGCTCTGGCTGTACTCACTCATATCAAACCGGATACAGCAGCTTTCATCTCCAAAGAGTAACTCCGCTAAAGTCTTTGCCGTTTCTGTTTTGCCTGTACCGGTAGGACCTGCAAAGAATAATATTCCTTTGGGCTTTGCGTGAGATGAACCTTGCAGTCCTGACATTCCTGTAACTGCACGTTTTACCACATCAAGCGTTTTCATAACAGCATGATTTTGTCCTTTAACACGCTTCTGAAATGTTTCTTCCGCATTTCTCAATACATCCGAATCAAGGCTGTCCCAAGGGTTTTCCCTTATTCCGTATCTATATAGATCTATAACCGACGACATCTGATGTATTCTTATTTTTTCATTTTTACAGAGTCTTCTCAGACCATTTATTTCTGTAAAGCTAAAACCGTCTGTCAGTCCGATAAATCTGTCCTGTATCTTTTCAAGCTCGTCCTTATGTTCTTCAAAATACGGGTAATCCTCGTCAAATACATCAGCAGCAAAAAAGCTCTCAAAGTTCTCACTCTTTATTATCCGCTCTCTTTCTTCCTTTGAGGGCGTATCAATATGTATCGTTTTGACATTAGGATTATCAAGATAGAACCATGCCGGAATATCATTGACCTTATCGACTACCATCACAACAAGATTTTTCACTGTTCCTGACGGAGTTCTGACATCCTTTCCTTCCATTGAAGCCAGAAGCAGATTAGTAAAGCTGTCAACCTCCGACTGATCTATATTATCCGGTGAGGTAATATATCGTGACGCAAGATTCATAATGACTGCAACAGGCTCTTTATTCTGACTTACGGCTGTTCTGATAAGTGAGGCAGCCGAATTGCTTTTGCCTTTAAAATCACTCGGAACAGAATCTCCGTCCATCCTTGCCTTTGTTATATCGGCAAATCTTCCCGTATGTTTTCCATCACAAGAATTATAGAATCCCTGCATACTGTCGTAAAACACTACCGTCTTATATCCTGCATCGCAAAAGTAATAATGCAGATATTCGGGCAGTCTCAGGATACTGCCCTTTGGTGTGCTGCCCTCAACAGGATACTGATACACATCCAGCACATTTCCTTCGATCAGAATAAGCGGCTTTATCTTACAGAAAATCCCAAGCTCTCTGTGCCATTTTGAAATATAGTCCATACTGCACCTCTCAATCGTTAAAACCCTTTCTATGTATACCAACAGAAACTATCCCATCTGCCGTTGTAAAATTCTGTATCTGATTATGCGTTTCAGATAAATACTTTTGATACAAAGTGCTGTATCCGGAATTAAGTATATGTATCTTCTGATTAGAAGAACCCCTTAGCAGAGAATTATCGTTCAGCTCCTCAATATATGCTCCGTCTATTAACACCGCAGCATTGTTCAGAATAAAATCTGTCGCTGTATCATTCATGGCTTTAAGTTCTTCAAGCTTATATCCGGAATAGATCAGAATGTCGTCTGATATAACGCTGATCTCTTTTATAAGTTCAGACAGATCCTGCGGCTGATAAAACGGTTCTCCTCCTGAAATGGTGAAGCCATCAACAGGATGACTGTCAGATATTTTATGTATCAGCCTCAACAGGTTATCTGTTGAGATCTCAAATTCAGGCTTTCGCTGCCATAATTCCGGATTGCTGCATCCTTTACAGCCACGATCACATCCGCTCAGCCAAATCCCCACACGCTCACCCGGTCCCAATACTCTCACAGGATATAGTATTCTTGCAACATTCATATCTTCACCCGAAAAATAAAATACGCAGCCTGATCCTGCCGTTTTCCGGCAACGATCTTTCCTCCAAGCCCTATCTCGTCCCCTTCATGCAGTTCCACAGGTGTATCTGACGGTATTTCTTCATTGTTGATAAAGGTCTTATTGGTTCTGCTCAGATTTTTGATAAATACCCTATCAGCAACAACTGTTAATTCTGCGTGCTGTCTGCTGACAAAAGGCTTGTTTTTCAGATGATCCTTCAGCTCACATTCACGCCCCAGTATGATAAAAGGCTTATCTATTGTAACAGAAAAATCATCATTCAATGTATGCAGTTCATAGGAAAAGCTTTCTTCACAGGCTTTCACTTTGGCAGAAGGAATAATATCGGAAATATCCTCTCCGCACTCCCTGCATTTTCTTGCCTGTGACGGATTTTCTGCGCCGCATTCACATATACGCACAAGCTCAGTTTTCTCTGTTACAGCGGCAAATTCGGCGGGGATTTCTTCTGCCGGTTTTGTATCGTCATCAACGATTCTTATAGCAGTCAGATCCGACTCACAGTACCTGCACTCAATAAGACCGGGAGAATTCTTTTTGCCGCATTCGGGACATATTTTATACTTGGTCAACTCCGTTGTCATTCAATTTTCATCTCTTTCCTCTTAGCCTGTTTTCTTTGCTTTCCTGCTGTTTTCATTTCAGAAACCTGAACAGAAGCATCGATATCATAATCATTCATATTGATAATAGCCGCATATTCTGCTGTCGGCGGTGACAACGCAATACGGTTTCCGACCACTATTCCCTTTGCGAGCATACGCTTTTCAAATTCTGAAAACTCACTGCAAAAGCTTTCCATATCCCGTGTCAGTATTTTACTCTCTTCCTCAGAGGGAATTCCGTCCTCCCTCGCAAGACCTCCAAGCTCCATCGAGATTTGTCCATCAGACGAAAATGTCACATTTACAGCTGTTCCTTCATTAAAGGTATATAGTTCATTCCTGAAATGCTTTCCGCTTTTTTTACGGACTTCTCTTGAACCTATCAGTTCATATCCCATATCTGACAACACCTCATCAACGCTTTCTTGAATATACTCCTGTTCACGCCGCCTTATCAACTGCTGTTCTATTCTCTGTATCTCTGCATCAATAAATTCTATGTGTGAATCAGAACAATCAAGCTCCTTTGGATTTTCCTGCGCAAGCGTACACAGCGCCTTATAGCCTGCATATTTTTCTGCAAATCCTTTCTTTTTCTCTTCCTGCTCTCTCTTATAGTTCTCTGCTTTTTTCAGAAGAGGTTTGACAGTAACAGAATCAAAGTTTTTAAGATGTCCGGCAGAAGAGATCCTCTCAAGCATCAAAACAGCGTTTTTAGCATCATTGATGATACTGAGTGATAACTCCTCATCTTTGATGATAGTCAGGATCTTATCATAAATTGCACTTTTTCTTTTACGGAATTCATCATCAGAATTCTCGTCAGGCATTTCAAAAGAATATACTCCATTCAGATCATCCATTATACTGTCCTGTATTTTTCGGATAACCCCTTCATCACTTCGTTTCATATACCTTGATTCTTCCGATACTGTTTCTGAACTTTCAAGGTCTTTAATGATACTGCTCTGTATAGCGGAAGTGTTGCACTTGTCCTGATATATGATACTGTCAGATTCCGCCATCAATTTTTCAGCACGAGCCTTAAGCCTTTGTAACCGTTTCAATTCTGATAGCTTTTGAGAATACATTTCTTCAGAAACAGTATACTTCACAGATATGCCTGGCATATTCCCTGACAGCTCAGAACGTATGCTTTTTATCTCATTATTTATTTTTTGCTGAAGGGCTTGTATTCTGTCCGCCTGATCTGCGCCTTCAGATGTTCTTTTCATAAGCAGCTGCACATTACCCATCTGTTTTTCAAAGTCCCTCGAATATGAATCCAGCTCCATGAGGATATCCTTAATTCTCTCAGCACATGCCACAGCTCGATGTTCGCACCTTATCTGACCCATTACAATTTCTCTTGCCCGCCCGGTCAAGGCATATATTGAGATTTTCGGTCCGCTCATTTTCACTCTCTCCTTTTATTCATTCATAGATGTTTTCCATTTTTCAATTTCCTCACTCTTCCCGAGGGACAAAAGCCATGTTTCAAGCTGTACATCAAGATTTCCGTCGTAATCAACTAATCTGTGACATACTTCTTCAAATTTTCCAAATGATTCCTCTGCTATTCTTCTGAGATATGCGGCAAATTCTCCGACAGTGCGAAACTGATTTCCATCCAGCAGAAACAGCTTTTGACCGGACAGTGAATATGCCATCAGATAATATGTACGCATAAAATCTGTACCATTATTCTTTTCAAGCTCGTATGAATCCTCTATAGCATCCGCAACCCTTTTTAGTTTCTCGTTCTTTGGATAAACCATCTGTACATACTGAGATAATACCCTTTCAGAAAGAATACTTGAATAGTACGAAAAACCGGATGTATCATTATCCCAAAGCTTTTCCAAGGCCTCTCTGCCGAATGCCGCCAGACTCTCATAAGTTTTGCCAAGCCATACAAAGCTTTTTAATCTCGGATCGATACGGTAAAGCAGCTTCCAGAAAATAATATCATCCTTTCCGTTTTCCCGTGCGGCAGTTTCCTCAGCAGCCTGACACTTCCTTGCGAGCTCCATATTCCATTTTCTGAAATAGCCTGTAATATTGCCCCTGAAAAGCAGCTTTTTACCTTCCTCCCAATGCTTAGCCAATGCAGCAACAAGTAGATCCGGATTTGTATAAACCTCTCCCATAAAGTCAAAGCTCGGCACAGAGCCATTCCCCGCATTACCGATACCCTCTCCCGGGATAACAAGGTCATCTCCATCAATCCAGCTTTTAACTTCTTCATAAGTCCATCTGCGGTTAGGATTATTCTTATTATTTCGATTACTGATGTCATAATAGGTCAATGCAGAAATAAAATCCTTTAACCTGTCAGACATATTTTCAGGGTACGGAATATGCTGTACAGAAATGGTCTGTTCTATTTCCTCCGGCTGCATATTGGCATAGGGAGTATATCCGCAAAACAATTCATACAAGGTGATACCGAAGGAATAATAATCAGATTCCTTCAAAAATACATTCCTGAATGTTTCGGGAGCAGAATACTCCGGTGTCATTCCGGTCTTGGTAACAAGAACCGTACTTCCATCCGAAACGAAGGAGCTTATTCCGAAATCAATAATTGAAACGCTTTTTCCATCACTGTTCAGCATGATGTTCGAGGGCTTAAGGTCTTTGTGGATAATTCCTGCATCATGTATCGCTTTCAGTCCTTCATTTATTGACGGAATGATAATATCGGTAAGTTCTTCTTCGGTAAATGTATGTCCCTGTAAGCTGCCCTTTTCATAATAAGGAATTATTTCAACAGGATAGCCATTATAGTTTCCGGTAGTGTAGAGCCTTGCAACATAAGGAGAGTCTATTTTCATCAAGGCGTTGACCACATCCTGTTTAACGGCAAACCTGCGTCTGTATATTTTTGCGATATATAAATCAGAACCATCAGCGCACAAATACAAGTCAGCCTCACCGGATGCTACTTCCATTTGACTTCTTATGATATACTTTTCACAAACAACCGTTCCCTCCGGAATATATTCACCGGTTGTTTTCAGATTATTCTGACGGTTGTATTCTTCAACTATATCCCTGTTTATCATAGTTGCATTTTCATCCTGTAAAGCAGGATCGATCACTGTATGTCCATTCTCCACAGCAATCTCATTGTTTATTACAGTGGCATTTGAATATTGCAAATCAGGATTAATAACAGTATGATTTTCCATTTCACACCTCGTTAAATCATTTTATTATTAATTCACACCTTAAGAGATCCGCTGCTGAAAGCATCAGGATATGTAAAGGTTTTCTCCATATCCCCGAATTCACGTTTACTGAATTCCTTTTTTTCAAGCAAATCTTCTCCGTTCACTGTAGGTTTTTGAGCAGATTTAGCTTTGGCGGATTGCTTCTTAAGTTCCTCTGCCTTCCGCACGGAACGCAAGCTTTCAAGCTCAGCTTTTTTATCTGCTTCTTCCCTTCGTTTCAATTCTTCGATACGTTTGACTTTTTCATCACATTTACCTATGGCATCGTTGATAAAGCTTATCAGTCTCTTGCCCTCTGTTTCAGGATTTTTATACCACTCAGCCGACCAGACCCTGTATAGATTCCAGCCCATTTTTTCAAGCACCGAGCTTCTGAGCCTGTCACGGTCTCTGACGGTTTTTGCGGAAATATAGGAAAGTCCGTCACACTCTATTCCGGCAACAAACTGCTCTACCAATTCAGACGGATGCTGTACTGCAATATCGATCTTATAGCCGGAGCATCCGACATACTGACGGACTTTATATCCTTGCTTTCTGATAAATTCAGCTATTACATCAGCAAAAGCATCATTCCTGCTTCGATTATTTGCGCCGGCAAGAGCAACCTCCTTATTCATAGCAAATTCAATATATGACCTCAGCATTTTGACACCATCGGATCTGGTTCTGCTCAGATCAATATCTGACGGCATTATTGAACCAACAAGCTTCACATTTATCTTCGCTCTCGTTATTGCAACGTTAAGTCTTCTTTCGCCTCCTGCTAAGCCCAACGGACCAAATCGCATAGACATCGGGCGATCATTTTTCTTTTGTTCCATTGTCCTTGCATATCCGATACTGAAAAATATCGTATCACGCTCATCGCCCTGGACATTTTCAAGATTCTTTACAAAGAATTCATCGTCAATTCCCTCAGCAAAAAATGATTCATACTCGGGATTTTTTTCACGAAAACGCTGTATCTCTGATGATATGATCTGCTGCTGTTTTTCACTGAACGCAATTATTCCCAGCGATCTTTTAGGATGCTTTTCGATATGCTCCTTAACAAGCTCCACTATTCTTTTAGCCTCAACTGCATTATGATTTTTGGGAGAAGGCTCATAGTAACCATTCTCAACATACACATATTCAACTCCGGTATCAGGCTCGCTTTCATTACTGCTCGGGAATGTCACCAATTCATTTTTATATATCTGATCATTAGAGAAAGCAATAAGATGCTCATGCTTACTTCTGTAATGCCAGAGAAGAGTTCTGTTCGGCAAAATATTAGCCGTTTCTTCAAGAATAGAATCATATATTTCCTCTTCATAGCCTTCGTCATCGTCATATCCGTTGTTGTTTCCTGTACTTGCTGAAAAGAAGCTTGTAGGAGGCAGCTGCTTCGTATCCCCTGCAATGATCACCTGCTTTCCTCTCATGATAGCTCCGATAGCATCCTGAGGGAATATCTGTGATGCCTCGTCAAAAATAACCATATCAAATTTATAGGATCCTGCATCCAGAAAATATGCAACCGAAAGCGGTGACATCATAAGACAGGGCTTTAATGTCAGGAGCAGTTCAGGAATATTTTTAAATAGCTTACGCAAAGGCATATGACGGGTCTTTTTGCTCAACTCATGACGCAGTATTCCAAGCTCCGAACCGGCTTTGGAAATGCTGTCCGTCTGCGGATAGGAAGATATGATACTTTCTCGTATTCTTTTCTGAGCAATTGTATATTGATAGCGATCAAGCCTTCTGAAGCGTTCAAGATGCTGCTCGTGCATTCGTCTGCGGAAGTTCTGTATTGACGGAATTCTATTGATCTGTTCCGTGATCCATTTTGTATAAAAACCCTTTTCAAAAGCATCTTTAACATCAACTATCTGATTATCCATAGCGGCGATCTTTTCCGTAAAATCAGCCAATCCATGTTCATCACATTCCGCCCTTGTTTCAACATAGTCAAGCCATTTTATCAGCTGATCAGCCCCATTGATACAGGCATCGTATCGAGCCGCTGCATCGGACAGTTTTTTTCCGGAGAAATCCACTGATTCAAACTGCGCAGAAAATGAATTGATTTTTGACTGCGTTTCATCAATAAGTCTTTTAAGCTCAGATACATCCCCTTCGGATATTTGTGTTTGTGTTCCACGGCTGCAAGCAACTGTTTTTACCTTATCCGGAACATCCCCATTAAATAATTCTGTCAGCTTTTCTGCTGTACTCAAGCCACGGGATATATCATTCCAATCGGTCTCTGTTCCGGCATAGGCGTCAGCAAATAATCCGAGAAGGAGCTTATCCTGCTTTTCAAACCAAGACAATTCACGATTCAGTTTCATAAGCCGGGAAATCAGCTCACCGATACTGTCATGATCCAATACAGGATCCCTTTTGGCAGATGACAGCTTTTTTATATATTCACGCTGAACTGCACAGCATTTCAAGTAATCATTTATCTGAGGAATAACAGACCTTGAAATATCACTTCCATCATGAAAATCAACAATATAGTTGCTTTTATACAGCGCATTTCCGATATTGTTCAATGCGCCGTCAGACAGTATTTCAGAAATATTTCTTGCCTTGCCTGAAAGCTGCATATCTCCGGTTATATTCAGCAAAGCATTGACAGTGTCTTCCGGTACTGCATAATGCGGAAAGATTTCTGTAATTTCAGCGGCATTATTTAATCCATGCCTGATAGCTGAGAAATCCGTTCCTACGCCGTGATACCTGCCCTCAAAAGCTGCGGATAACTGCTTTTCATGATCGTCAAACCATTTCTTTTCAGACTTTGCCCTGCTTACCGTCCGGAGAACGGAAATGATCGTCCGTGGGTCAAATGATGATCCGGTCTTTTTACTGCACTGCCTCAGTGTATCCATATCTTCAAGATAATGCTTTCTGCGTATAAAGAACGATGATGTATAGGCTACATTAAATCTATACAGCATTTGCTTGATGTCAGCGTCAAATATCAGGATTGTCCAGTCACTGAGTATTTGTTTCTTTAATGCGCAAAGCTTAATATATTTGCCATGAACTTCGGTAATAAACGAAATATGATCAGCGATATATTTTGACTTTATGATAAGATCTCTGACAGCATCCCGATCCGTAATATTACTCCTGTACTGAACTCCAAGTAAGAAGCGCAGTATCTTATCATTTTCTTCAAACCACTTTTTGCGATCCTGATAATCCTTTATCCTCTGCAAAGCATTTACAACAGCCGAGTATTCCAACACAGCTCCGGATTTCCTGCTATGTGCCGATAAAGCCTGCATATCCTTAATATAACCGGTTCTTTTAACAAAAAACAAAGCACTGTACTCATCCGTAAAACGTGTACAGATCTCCTTTGCATCAATATCAAAGACTGATTCATAATAATCACACAGTATGTTTTTCTTTAATGCCTTCAATTCGATAATACGTTCGATCGCATCCCTTATAACAGACAAATTATTTACTATACTCTCTGCTTTCTGAAGGGTTGCTTTTACCTGAGTCCAGTCTGTTTTCTCAGCTTTATATGTACTATCCAATACAGAATAAAGGGCATCGTAATGTCCTGCAAGCCAAATCTTCGCCTCACGGTATTGCCTTGCTTTTGTCAATAATTCAATTATTGTTTTTTCATCAATTTTCGCTCCTATATTTTTATAATACAATCTGAGTGTTTTGATATCCTTCTTGTATGTTGATTTGAACTTATGAAATGCTCCGATATACTCAACTTTAAATCGTGCGAGAATACCCTCCGTGTCAATTTCAAGAACAGACAATTCCCACTGCTCTGAGATCTCTTTTTCAGCAGATATTACTGTTTCAGAATATTTCACTGCATCTGAGATCAATTCCTTTGCGCTAAACACTTTCGTTGAATTCTGTATGATTTCTTCGAGCTTATTCAGATCAGTTTCTAAGCCATGATAATCATTACCAAGAATTACAGCCAGCGACTCCTGCATTTCCAATAATGAGCGTTTTTTCTCTGAATACAATACCACAGCAGACAATGTATCAATGATCCAACCGGAATCCTTATTAGAGGTTCTGTTCCTTGCGCACTTTTCGATCAGCGCCTTATCCTTATCGTACTGTTCATTGACATTATGAAAACTATCATCGTATCCGGAATTAAACCTTATCAGAAGTTCATAAGCGTTAATATCCAGAACAGAGCCATTCCATTCATCTGCCATAGATAATGATATTGCTTCCATGCCCGACGAGTTTTCAATAGCCTTTTTAAGAACATCCGACCCGTCTGTAATTCTTCTTGAGGTTTCTATCAGCCCTTCAACCTCTTTCCAATCAGTATCATATCCGTGATACATGTCTCCTAAAAGAGAAACAATTTCATCAAATTTCCCATTAAGCCATTTTTCTTCTGCTTGTATTGAAACAATGGTCTTTAGTGATTCAGTTATTGTTTCCGAGTCAATTGTTATACCGCTCTTGGAACAGCGGCATAAAGTATTCACATCCGTTTCGTAATCCTCATTTGTTTTTATAAATACATCATTGTACTCATTTTTTATTCTGTCTGTCAGACCTTTTTCATCAACAGCAAATATGCTGTATTCCCAGTCACATTCCAATGAACCTATACAGCTGTCGTACCCGTTCTTATGAAACAAGGCATTTTCTGACAGAGGTATAAGTGCAGCTTGCTTTCTTAAATCAAACCAGCTCTTATCAAAAAACGGAGAATCCGCGGCCAATGAAAGGACCTTTGATATCATCTTCATACCGCTCAATGAATCATTCTGTTCATAATCAAGCATTTCAAGAGCATTATGATAAGCCCTGATAAGATCTGATATTTTATCAAGAAGGTTTTTTGCAGAGGTTTGCTGATACATCAATATCTGTGAGAGTGATTTGTTTGATACGTTACTGAATGATTTTGAAAGTATCCCCCCGAATGATTTGTATAAATCATCGGCATTAAAAGATAATACCGACTCGTACCATTCATTCAGTATTCTTCCTTTTATTACCTGATAGTTGTCGGAGTGAGCCTTTGCTTCGGGAATTACTTCTTTGCCCTTGTTCAATATATTTTTATCAAACCATATCGGACTGATATGATCCGGACGTGATAAAAGAATGAGCGAAACCTCTGCCAGCATTTTTACATCGTTAAAGCTGATAATACCATTGATGCAAAGTATCGAATTTATCTTATCTGATATCTTTTCAATTTCTCTTATATTCTCTGATAAATTTTCCGTTTTACAAACCAATGATTTCTTGTATGATTGGTCAAAAGATGTTATCCTCGTGCCGTTCCAAGGATTTTTACTCAAACGTCCTCCCATATTATGCAAAGCATTTTCAAATGCGCTTACATGATACAGTAAATCGGCATATACACTATCCGAAATTGTCAGCGGGTCGGAAACCTTAAAATCAATAGATGTTTTCTCTTCAAGAGCGGAAATCATTCCGAAAACGGTATAAATACTCTTGTGCAGTGGTTCTATAGTTTTGTGCAGTTCCTTTGCGTATTTATCAAGAAAGCTTCTGTCGTGGAATAATTCCGTAAGCTCACGTGAATTCGACAAATCATCAGATTCTTTTTTAAGGCTAAGATTAGCGCCGATACTTTCAATTATCTCCTTTTTATTCGCCTTATAATTATGCAGTGCCAGACAGAAATCATCTAAATGAACTTCCGTGAGACGCTTGAGAACAACCTGTAAAGCTGCTGCCTTTTCCGAAACAAACAGTATCTTTTTACCGTCTGCCATTGCTTCGGAAATAATGTTCGTTATTGTCTGACTCTTTCCCGTGCCCGGAGGTCCCTGCATAACAAAGCTGACACCAAGCTTAGAAAGAACTATCGCTTCATCCTGACTTGAATCCGAATCAATAACCTGATGCCATTCATCAGGCTTTGCGCTGTCAAAATCATAATTGATAGCTTCAGCCGGAAGTTCTCCGAGCGCTTCCCTATCTCCTGACATTGCCCTCAATACAGGATTATTTTTCAGCAGTTCGTTGTTATCATCCAAATCATGATACATACTGATCTTTAAGAATGAAAGCAAACCAAGACTTACTTCCCGTGTCAGTTTCCATCCTGATTTGTCAACTATATCTTCTACCTGTTCAAAGTATTCATCAAACGAGTTTTTATCTGTTAACGAAAATTCCGGCAGTCTGATATTATACTCCGCATTGAAAAAATACTCCAAAGTAGGATTAACTACAATTTCATCATCGTAACGATTAAGTGTATAAGGCGACCTGAGAGATTTCAGTCCGAGTGTGACCGGCATTACAAGTAAAGGTGCTTTGAGCCAGGGAGAGCTTTCACGATTCCTTTCACGCCAATAGATAAATCCAAAGCTGAGATAAAGAATATTAGTACCTTGTTCTTCCTGTGCGAGTTTAGCTTTTGAACGAAGGTTTTTCAAAGTCTTTTCTCTGTCAATAATAGTACCTTCAGTTTTAATATCACCCACTTGCACATTAAGATTATATGACAATGTTTCCATAAGGGCGATCATAGAATATGTACGCAAATCAGTATCCCTGTCAATTGGCTTTTGAAAACTCAGCTGCTTGTCTGAAAAAGCCAGAGCATTGAACAAATCAGATGCTTCCGGTTCTAAGATGCGCAGAGTTGTCCTTTTTGTTTCACGGTAGTTTATCATTTTATTTCTTTTACCGGTATCAAGCAGTTCACTTTTCCAGTATCCTATTTTACGGTCAATAACGTCATCTGATACATTTTTTGCTTCATGGGACATATTAGATTCCCCCTAAAGAATCATTCTGGCTTGCATTTTTTACAACGTAATATAGTTTAATTCTACAATAATTTATCTTTATTTTCAATATATCTGCATAATTTTCTATAAGCAGTATAAATTATGTACGTTATAGTGTCAGACGAGGTAATGTTGTTTTATTCAGTGTTTCCCTAAAAAAGAACGTCACATCGCAGAAAATCGATGATATTTATGATATCTCTATTTTCACGGTATATTGCCTGTTCCTGTCATTTGATGTATAATGATAGCAAATACAATTGAAAGAAGGAAACAGCCATGCTGCAAGTTGGAACAACAGCTCCGGATTTTTCACTGCCAGACCAGAGCGGTAATATACGCTCCTTATCCGATTTCAGAGGACAAAAGGTGATACTGTATTTTTACCCGAAAGATATGACATCAGGATGTACAAAACAAGCCTGCGCATTCGGTGAGCTTTATCCGCAGTTTCAGGAAAAGGGTGCTGTTGTGATCGGAGTCAGCAAGGATACGGTGGCTTCTCATAAGAGGTTCGAGGAAAAATACGGGCTGCCTTTCCCCCTGCTTTCCGATACAGAAAAAACAGTAATACAAAGCTATGATGTCTGGAAGGAAAAGAAAAGCGCCGGCAAGGTTTCTATGGGTGTTGTACGCACGACTTATCTGATCGACGAAAACGGTATCATCATCAAAGCCTTCGATAAGGTGAAAGCGGCGGATAACCCTGCTCAGATGCTGGAAATTTTGAAGGAGTGAAGTCCATTGCAATATGAAAACGTGACTCCTGCCCTATTCATTAACAGACCAAACCGGTTTATAGCCAATGTCAGCATTGACGGAACCACTGAAACGGTTCATGTGAAAAACACCGGAAGATGCAAAGAGCTTCTTCTCCCCGGTGCGGAAGTATATCTTACCGAACCCAATTCCAAAGGCCGAAAGACCCGTTTTGACCTGATCGCTGTTCGCAAGGATAACGGTCTGCTGATAAATATTGACAGTCAGGCGCCCAATAAGGTGGTGTCCGAATGGCTCAACACTCAGGGATTTACTAAAGTCGTTCCTGAATACACCTACGGCAATTCCAGGATAGACTTCTATATGGAGCATTCCGGCGGCAAACTGACGGATAAATACCTGATGGAAGTAAAGGGATGCACATTGGAACGTGACGGGATCGGTTACTTCCCCGACGCCCCCACTCAAAGAGGAACGAAGCATCTTCGTGAACTGATAAAAGCTGCCCAGGTCGGCTGCCACGCTTATTGTGCCTTTGTCATTCAGATGGACGGTATTACTGAGGTCAGACCCAACACGGACACCGATCCTGACTTTGCCGCTGCCTTTGAAGAGGCAAAACATAGCGGCGTCCACATTCTGTTTCTTCCCTGTCATGTGGAGCCGGACAGTCTGAAAATCATTTCAAATTATTCAACAAATGAGGTATTCGTATGATCTGCATAGGATGTCATCTTTCGGTGACAAAGGGTTATGAAGCTATGGGTAAAACCATGCTGTCCTTCGGTGGAAACACCTTTGCCTGGTTCACCAGAAATCCCCGTGGAGGCAAGTCAAAGCCCATTATTCCGGAGGATGCGGCAAGGCTCAATACCCTTATCAAAGAAAACAGTTTTGGTCCTTTGGTGGCGCACGGCAGCTATACCATGAATCTTTGTTCAGCTAATGAAGAAACCAGAAACAACGGACTTGAAATGCTGAAACAGGATATGGAGCGTATGGAGCTTGTTCCGGGGCACTATTACAACTTTCATCCCGGCTCTCATACAGGACTTGGAACGGAGAAAGGAATCGAACTTATTGCAGAAGGTCTGAATGCTGTTCTCCGTCCTGAAATGAACACTATCGTCCTTCTTGAGACAATGGCTGGTAAAGGCTCGGAAGTGGGAAAAAGCTTTGAAGAGCTGCAGCGGATCATCGACAGAGTGACATACAAAGATAAACTCGGCGTTTGCTTTGACACTTGTCACGTCTGGGATGCGGGGTATGATATTGTCAATAACCTTGACTGTGTGCTGACGCAGTTCGATAAAATCATTGGGCTAAACAGATTAAAAGCCGTCCACTTCAACGACAGCAAAAACGACTGTGGCTCTCACAAAGACCGTCACGAAAAGCTGGGTAAAGGAATGATCGGCATTGAGGCATTAAAGCAAATTGCCCTGCACCCTGTCATGGAGAAGCTTCCCTTCATTCTGGAAACGCCTAACGATGATGAGGGTTATATTTCAGAAATACGTACTGTAAACGAATGGTTCTGTTAAAACAGCACTGATATAACTTCCTCTCGCTTAACAACGATAATTTTTTTCTGGCAATGAAATGAGATTACAGATTTACAAAAAACAGCCGGCTCTTGTAAGGATGATTACTCTTTGCAGGAGCCGGTTGTCTGTTATAAATTATTATTTTCCAAAACGATCAAGCAGTCATTGCACCATTCAGAATATTCGCAATAGACATATAGTAAGATAAATAAAACTATTTTTTATGCGACCCGTTAAACACTTTCAACAACAGCCTTTTTGAGTTTGAAGCAAAGTGCTGCAAAATCAAAAATATTTTTAAAATTTTTTATATTGATAATCCTTTAAGGGTGTATTATAATATAGTTAGATACACTTAACCTTTGATGGAGGCTTTCAAGATGAAGTACGACCCGAAAAAAATGGCAGCTGTCAGCCGCTATCAGAAATACTTTCCCACTCTGCCCCCGTACATACAGCGGGATATTCTGAATAGGATGGATGAACTCATAATCGAGGAGCAGAAATATTGTGACAAAGGAAACTATAAACACATGGCACAGATACTGACATCCATTGCAATCTATGAGGTACTTCAAAGGCATGGTCAGAGTGAACAGGAGGCTTATCGGGCTGTATCGGAGGAAATGTGGAAATTCCTTGATCCTTCAGGTATGCAGAGACTCGCAAAAAAGAGCTTCTTCCTGCCGCTGATGAAAAAGATCGTTCCCTTTGGCTTCAAGAAAGGTTCAGGGTTTGGCTGGCGATATACATGGCATAAGGATGATCCAAAAAATGAATTTCATTTCGAGTGCAATGAATGTATCTATGCTAAAATTCTCGGCAGGCGTGACCTTATGAAGTTAGGAAGTATGTGCTGCTATGCGGATATCATCAATTACGGTTCTCTGCCTTATACCGATTTCATCCGCACAAAAACCCTTTGTCAGGGCGGAGATGTATGCGATTTTCGTTTTGTCCGCCACGATACAGATGCCGGAGACGGTTGGGAACGCACAAACAGCATCTGACAGAATAAACACAGATATTGAACAGGGGTTGATTTATTTGATCATTTTACAGCTATTATTATACTGTGCAGTTTTTACGCTGATGGTGAAGGCAGGCGTCGGAAATAATGCCCTGAACGGACTGTATTTTTATCCGAAGGCAGTACAGGAAAAGGTTTATGAGCTTGGTCTGACCGACAGGCAAACTGTTCAGCAAAAGAGAAAAATATTCATGACGATATTCTTTATTGTTATGCTGGCGGTACTGCTTCTGATAATCGGACTATGGAATGGTGTCGTGGACTTTCCCGATGCATATTTGCAGGCTTTAATTTTTCTGGAGGTAATGAACTGGTATGACGGCATTGTGATCGACCGTCTTTGGGTGGGACACAGCAAATTCTGGATAATTCCCGGTACAGAGGAAATACCCTTTGTACAGACATGGAAACAGGTGTTTAAAAAGCGTGGTATTCTGACATTGATATGGATAGCAGGAGCAGCGGTCGTTGCCGCACTGGATGTATTGATATTTGGTATTATTTTGAAAGGGTGAGCAATATGTCACGATATTATAAGGCTGAATACACATTCATTGACGGAAGAATCCCGTGTGCTTTAGCAGTCATTACAGTAGAAAAAGAGGTGTAAAATATGCAGTATAACGAAATAGGAATTGACAACAACCTTGACTGGAAGCGTATCAGAAAGCTGATGCTGATCGGGCTTTTCGCAGGTGTTATGGTGCTGATCGGAGATATGCTGCTCGGCTGGGGCGTCGGAGCTGCAGGAACATCGAGACTTGAGGCTAATTATTCAAGGTATCTCGGTGTATCGGACGGCAGAATATTCTGGTCGGCTTTGCTCGGTACGATCGGGATACCGCTTGAATGTATGAGCTGGTTTGGCATCTATCGCCTGATGTCGGAGCGTTCCCCTCGCCATGCTCATGCCTATCGTGCCGGAATATTCGGTTGTATGCTTTTCGGCGTATGCGTTCATGTGAGCTGCTGTGCGGCTGTCTACCATTACAATAAGATAAGCCGGTTTTTGCCTGATACAGCTTTGGATGAAATGAAGCAGTTTGCGCTTTTGTTCCTTCTGCCGTCATCTGTTTTGTTTATGATCTTCTTTGGCATCGCCATCGGCGTTCAGATCAGTGCCTTTGTCAAAGGAAAAACACCTTATCCGAAATGGTGCTGGGTTTTTACGCTGTTGTTCGGAGTAGCAGTCATTATTATCTGCAAGCTCACAGGAGATCATCCTCTGACAAACGCACTCGCAACAGGGTGGATCAGTCTGGGAAACATCTGGATGATGGGCGGTCTGCTTGTTATGATGCCCAAAGTACAGAAAAATCGCAATGATAACGGGAGAAAACAGAAATGAAATACATTGGTATGCCGCATGGAATGTGGATTCTTTTCAAAGCCTCGTTTCGCAAAAATCTGCAAACGACACTGAGCTTTTCGTCAGAGGAAACAAAAAACATTACAGCCGCAGCACATAAAAAATATAAGGATATCATCCGCAGCCTGCCCGAATTTGAAAGGGCTGACAGGTTCAAAATGAATATCATCAGCTGTGCTATGCTTGCAGGATTTTATCTTAATATGCCGGGAAAACCCTCTTTGCAGGAAATGACGCAGTACTACAAAAATGCAATGATGACTCCCGCTATGAAATGGTTTTGCAGAACAAGCGGAAAAAATAAATTCAGCCCGAAGGATATTGCTTCTATGAAGCAGACCTCACGGCTGAAAGCCGCAGACAGGAATCCTTACTCGTGGAATATGGAATTCTACGAATACCCTGACGGCAGCGGTTACGAAGCAAGATTTACATGTTGCGGAATCTGCACCTTGTTCAAGGAACTGGGTATTTCCGAAATAACCCCTGCTATGTGCCATCTTGACTACACGATGAGCGAAGCCGGCGGCGTGAGTGAATTTGTAAGGGAATATACGATTGCTTCCGGCGGTGCGTACTGCGACTGCGGATATAAAAAGAAGGGATGATAACATGAAAACCGCAAATCAGATCATGAAAAAGAAAAAATTCATAAAGGACGAGATGGACAGTCAATTTTCAAAGCCAATCAGCGATGAATTGTGGGAGAAGGCAATAGTCCGACTGGAGGGTATTCTAAAGCACTATGAATCTATCTCAGGCGGAGTGCGCAGCCATACGGATAACTATATATTTCCTGCCGCTGCGATATATCTGACGCTCAAGGAAGAAACCAATACCGATATAGCTTATGCCGTGATCGAAAATGCTGCGATCAGAAACTCATCGGATGCAGGACGGAAGCTTGCAAAGCTGATGAAGCTGCCCGGAATGAAGAGCATATTCGTAAGCATCTGGGATCCGATAACAAAGAAAATATTTGGTTCAGACAGTGGATTCAAGAATATATTCTATCCGAAAAAGAAAGGCGAATATCGCATGGATGTCGTTGCTTGTCCATATAATCGGTATTTCACGGAGCTTGGATGCCCGGAGCTGACAAAAATCTTCTGTGCCAATGATGAACGCTGCTATGGAAACCTTCCGGGGCTTGAGTTTAAAAGAACCGGAACTATCGGAACCGACTCTGCTCGCTGTGATTTTTATATGAGAAAAATATAAGGAAATTGATATGGCAAGAAAGGATTCGGAGACTCAGAAGAAATCTATTAAAGATAAAACATACTAAAAGGAATTGAAAGAAGATAGATGATCATGGCTTCCATAAGAGGAAAAATATTCAGCTTGATGACAGCTGCACAAAATGTAAATCCGTCAGCACATCCGGACGCTGTGGAGAAAACGAAAAAAATGGCAGCGAAATATATGGATGTAAAGCTGCCAAAGGGATATGTATTTGAAAAGAAAACAACTCAGAACGGCACGAAGTACCATATTCTACAAAGGAGTGACCGAAGAGATGCAGGAAAGCTTTTGTATTATATCCACGGTGGGTGCTATATAGCGGGTCTTACAAACAACTACCATTCCTTCATCAGAGATTTTTGCGATATGGAGGAAGGTATCACAGTTGTTCTGCTGGATTATAAAACCGCTCCCGAATATAAATATCCTGTGCAGCTTGATGAAGCAGAGGAGCTCTGGGATGAGCTTACACAAAAACAGGGATACCTGCCTGAAAACATTATTATCGGCGGAGATTCCTCGGGCGGAAACCTTGCCCTTGCTTTAATGCTGAAAATTCGTAATAAAGGAAAAAAGATGCCTGCCGGAGCGTTCCTGCTGTCACCGTGGACAGACATGACTATGTCGGGAAAAAGCTACGTACAGAATTATCGGAAAGATGTAGAGATAGGCGAAAGAAAAGCAGCCTTGACAGAGGAAAAACGAAAAATGCTGATGGAGAGTGATATATACAGCTTTATCGGAAACGCCGACAGAACATCGCCGTATGTATCTCCCCTATTTGCTTCTTATGAGGGATTTCCACCTATGTTTTTCGCAGTCGGTGAAAGTGAGATGCTTCTTGATGATACCTTGGGCGTGGTAAAGAAGCTGGAAAAAGCCAATATACCTGTTATCTGTGACAGAAAGTCCGATATGTTTCATTCTTATGTGCTGTATAAGAATATGATGCCGGAAAGTAAAGATTCATATATCAGGCTAAAGCAGTTTGTTCGGGAAAGATTTGATATGCAGGGAAAATACAATACGCTTTCTAAGGGACATCACAGTCCCTTTCTACGCTGTGAAGAAGTGGGGGCTTATTGCCGGCGAAATTTTTAATATTGTTAAGTTAATGACATTGGCTTGTTGCCATAATCACAAAAGCAGAGCCACAGGAAGAAAACAGTTTTCCGCATGAACTCTGTCGATCACATCCTGAATAGTGTCGTTGTTAAAACTGACATTGGTGATCGTGGTGAACAAGCCTTCGATCATCAGCTTGTCGGTCTGTTCGTTTGCAACATCTTCGTTGCCCTGATACGCTTTTGCCAGTCCGATCAGAGCACCTGTCAGCCTATCCTGCAATTCAGCAGTATATGCCTTTTTCCGCAGACACCTGCATTTCCTGTGCAGCCTTACAGCCTGCGGTCTGTTCGCACTGAAAACAAAACATTTTTTCTGTCATATTGATTTTCCTTTCATGACTGTTATTCGTGGTTCGTTAAGCTGATTATATAAAAAGCCAGGCTTCCGGATGTTGCAATCGCAACATAGAAGCCTGTTTTTTGTAGTAAATAAAGATGAAAGGTGTTTTTATCAAAATCAAGAAGCCCGTCCTTCTTCATATTATTAAGCTCTCTTGTCAAAGCACTTCTGTCAATACATAAATAATCTGCCATTTCCATCCGCCACAAAAGTGATATTTAACTATGCCCAGATCGGTTTTTGTATAAAAAACCAACCCTGACTTTGCCGTTACTTTATCACCATTTCTCTCAAATCTGAATTTTTGTTGGACATTTGTTGGACAACGAGTGTTATAATACCGTTACTATGGGTGCTGATAGACAAACAATGTCTTTTGGTATTCTTATAAACCCGAAAGAGGATGATAAATAATGAAACAACTGCTAAAAAAGACAATAGGTATTATTCTTTCTGCTGCATTGCTGACCGGAATGGTTTTTTCTTTAAGCGGCTGCAACGATCAGTCAGATAATCCACAGCCGTCACAGACAGTTACGGCGGAAGCGGAAAAAAGCTACACGGTCATAGACTTTCCTCTGACGAGGAACGGTATTGCTCTCCATCTGGATCGTACCACAGCAGACGGCACAGAGCCTCAGAAAAATATTCTTCTCACTCACGGTGTTACATATTCATCCCACGAGTTCGATGTTGACTATAAGGACTACAGCCTCGCAAGAAGACTGGCGGATGAGGGCTATGCGGTCTGGAAGCTGGATATTGCAGGCTTCGGTCAATCGGGTGAGGTAGAGGACGGATATATGCCCGATTCCGATTATGCAGCAGAGGATATCAATGCCGCAGTAGAAAAGATCGTTTCGGAAAGCGGACAGGATAAGATCGACATTCTCGGCTGGAGCTGGGGCACAGTAACGGCGAGCCGTTACGCTTCAAAATATACGGATCACCTGAACCGCCTGGTTCTGTATGCACCCATACTCAGCGGTATCGGCAAATACGAATTGACCGAGGATTTCCACCATAATACATGGGAGCACGCCGCATATGATTTTCAGCGTGATTCCAACGGTAACTTTGATTATTCCATAACCGAGCGTGAAATGATCGAAATGTTCTGTTCGAGCTGCTGGCATTATGATGATGAATACAGCCCCAACGGCGGCAGACGGGATATATGTGTGGACAAGTCGGAAAAGCTTATCGACCTGTCAAAAATTACTGTTCCTACATTGGTGATATGCGGCGGCAGCGATCCTTATCTTAACTATGACCTTGTAAATTCATCTCTTGACGAGCTTCCGGAAGGCTCTGAGCTTGAGGTGATCGAGGGCGGTGCTCATGTGATAATGTATGAAAAGCCCTATTATAAGGAATTCCAAATTAAGCTGACGGCATTTTTGAATAAGTAATAAAAGATTTCTGAGGTGACTAACTATGAAAAACAAAATAATAGCTTTGATAAGCATACTGGCAATACTTTCAAGCCTATTTCTGGCAGGCTGTTCCGATAACGAACCCGAAGCAAAAAAAGAAGCGATCGGCATTATCGGCGCTATGGATGTTGAGGTGTCTTCATTAAAGGAAGCGGCAGACATTACCAAAACAACCAAAATTGCCAAAATGGAATTCTGTGAGGGAAAGCTGGGCGATAAGGATGTAGTCATTGTTAAATGCGGAATGGGCAAGGTAAATGCCGGAATATGTGCTAATACACTTATAAATGATTTCAACTGTACAAAAATCATTAATACAGGCATTGCAGGTTCTTTGGACAGTCAGATCGACATTGGCGATATTGTTGTGTCTGTTGATGCTGTTCAGCATGATTATGATGTAGAAGCTATCGGCTTCAAGAAAGGAGAGATTCCATATACAGGTCTGTATGCCTTCGAGGCTGATGAGGCTATGCGTGCTGCGGCAGTAAAGGCTGTAACGGAGTCTGCTCCTGACGTTCATGTATTTGAGGGCAGAGTCTGCTCAGGCGATCAGTTTATCTCCAAAAAGGAGCAGAAGGACAAGATAATATCTGACTTTGGCGGAATGTGCTGCGAAATGGAGGGAGCAGCTATCGCACAAACCTGTTATCTGAATAATACTCCTTTTGTGGTCATCCGCGCTATCTCGGACAAGCCTGACGAAACGGAGATCGTTGACTATAAAACCTTTGAAGCACAGGCTGCTGCAAGGTGTGCCAAAATCGTCCGGTATATGGTAGAAAACTTATAACATACTTGAATTGTAAATACATGAAAGGCCGCCCGATCATTCCGGTGAATAAAAAGAGAAAGGAAAGCAAAGGAAATGAAGATGAAGTTGAAATGTATATTTGCTGTGGTTTGCGCTTTGGCAATTCTGTCATCGTGCGGTGCAGCTGCTGATGTCAGTACCGAATCAAAAGCATCGGAACAAATATCTGCGGTATCACAGCAGAGCACAGAAAAAACGGATGAGTTCCATACTTCCGATAAAGCGGTATCCGAAATATCCGAACCTAAGAAGGAGATTAGTGAAGATCTATCATCCGCTGCCCTGCCTGAAGAATCATCCAAACCGGAATCTTCATCTGAAGCTGAATTGCCAGAACAGGAGGAATCAATATCTGATACGGAAGAAAGCGTTCAGTCTGAAGCGGAAAGCTCCGCGGATACCGGGGATGATATCATACCCTCGCCCTACTGCCGCAGTGCGGTGCTGTACTGTGCGGACAGCAAGGAGATACTCTATAATGACGGTGCTGATATTCCAACGGCTCCCGCAAGTATAACAAAGCTGCTGACTGCCTCTGTTTTGCTTGAGCATTTGGACAGTGATGATATAGTCACGGTGGGCACAGAGCTTGAACTTGTAAATCCGGATTCCAGTATCTGCTTTATCTCCGAGGGTAACCGCCTGACGGTGGGTGATCTTCTGACAGGTATGCTGCTCAGTTCCGGTAATGACGCAGCATATACCGCTGCAGTTTCCGCCGCAAGAGCAGCAAACCCCGAAGCCGAACTCAGTGATGAGGAGGCTGTCAGCGTATTTGTTGAAATGATGAATGAGCTTGCCGCAAGAATCGGAATGAGCGGCAGCCATTTCGCAAATCCTGACGGCTGGGATGATGATGCTCAGTATGTCACAGCCGCTGATCTGGCAAAGCTGTCCGAATATGCGCTTAATAATCCTGTTATTAAGGAAATCGTCTCTACACACCAGAAATATGTAGTCTTTGAATCGGGAGAGAGCATTACATGGACTAATACAAATTCGCTTCTTGATCCCGAAAGCGAATATTATTGTGAAAATGCCATCGGCATGAAAACAGGAACAACTGACAATGCAGGCTGCTGTCTTGCCGCTGCATTCAATAAGGGCGGGAAGACATATATAACGGTTGTCACAGGATGCTGCGAAAGTGACGACAGATATGATATGACATTAAAGGTATTTGCTAAAGCAAAGTGATACACTATCAAAATAAACAATTTACCCACCGCGATAGAAAAAATCGGACGGTGGGTTTTTTCTGTTGTCTGTGTTGTTCTGAAAAAGTGCTATTCAATAATGATATATTCCGATTCGGGCATATCCTCCGCAGCGTGTGGTTTCCTGAGACGAAACAGACAGAGTGGTGACCTTTGCACAGTTTTCTGCTGTAAGCTCCTCTTCCTGCTTCATTTCCAGACTCATTTTTGCTGCCGCCGAGAGTCCCTCATCCATTACGACTACAGGCTTTGTGCTGTCTGGCGTGGATGGTTTGTCATTGCTGTCATTTGCGGATGATTCATCCTGAGATATATCCTCCGACACTTCCGATAAGGTTGATGAATGATCATCTGCAAGTCTTGTCTCTGTATTATCGTTGCTGCACGCTGCCACTGAGAGAATCAGGAGTGCTGAAAGAAAGCATGCTGAAATACTTCTTTTTAAGCTGTGATTTATTTTAGATTTCATTTTGCTCTTTCCCTCATTTTCAGTTATTGTAAATATACCCTCCGTAGGTTTATCCTGCGGAGGGCTATTTCGGATTATTTGCTTTTGAACAGGACTATTGCGCCAATGACTACATCCGCCGCACATATTCCGATAAGAAGCGGCAGGCTCATTTCACCGATAGCAGTATTCTGAGGACTTTGAGGATCATATCTGATCTCCGTTTTCTGTCCTACAGAGTAAGCACTTTGCTGTGCATGGATTTCTGTCTTGTAGGTCTTTCCGTCAACTACATATTCCATAGTAACAATATGATCGTCGAGGGTAGTATCATCGTCAGGATCATATATTACCGTAGGGTCATATTCGACTGAAACAACGGTCGCCTCGGTTTTTACATAGTTCTGTGTGTTTATAAAAGAAACGACCAGAAAAACTATTGACCCGAGTATAAGCACAATACCGACGATCCGCATTATAACAGCTTTATTCATCTTTTCTTCCTCTTTACTGTATCAGGCTTGCAATATTATTTTTCGTCCTTGCGCTTCTTGCCGAGCATAACTGCTGCTCCGAGGCTGCCGAGGGTAACTGCTGCAAGAGCTGCTGCGGGGGTTGCATCGCCTGTTGCGGGGATTGCTGTATCGCCGTTTGTGGAGGTTGCCGTACTGCCGTTTGCGGGGGTTGCTGTACCGCCGTTTGTGGAGGTTGCCGTACCGCCGTTTGTTGAGGTAGTGTCGGTGTTAGTGGGAGTTGTGTCGGCAGGAGTATTGCTGCCGGAATTATCTTTCTTCTCGCCGTCGTTATTGTTATTTTCAATCATCTCGAATATGGCAACGATCTCCATATCCTTGTCAACTGTTACAGCGAAAGTCTCTTCTGTGGAAAGGGTCTTGCCGGTTGCCGCATCCTTCCAGTCGACAAACTTCCAGCCCTCGTCTGCCTTTGCACCGAAGACAACGGTATCGCCGGGTCTTACATTGGCGAATGCGCTTGTCTTAGGATACTCAGGGTCAAACTCCGGCTCGCCGCCTTCTTCGTTCATAGCGATCTGTCCCATTCCCTGTGTATTGGCCTTGATAAGCACCTTCTCTACATCCTCATCAAAGACTGCCACAAGGCTCAGAGCCTCTTCAGCAGTAACATAGATGGTTTCGTCCAATGAATACAATTTTTCGGTGCCCTCTATCATCCAGCCCATAAACATCCAGCCCTCGTCTGCCTTTGCGCTGAAAGCAACGGTATCACCAACAGCTATATTGCCGCCGGCATTACTCAGGGGATGATCCGGGTCAAATTCCGGCTCGCCGCCTTCGGCATTCATAGCGATTTGTCCGCCCTGTGCAGCGTTAGCTACGATCAGCACTCTTTCAACATCCAGATCGAACATAGCCGTAAGGTTGAGAGCCTTTTCTGCTGTAATATAGATCGTTTCATCTGTCGAATATATATCGGCTGCGTCTTCATCAAACCAATAGAGGAACTTATATCCCTCGTTTGCCTTTGCGCTGAAAGCAACGGTATCACCAACAGCTATATTGCCGCCGGCATTACTCAGGGGATGATCCGGGTCAAATTCCGGCTCGCCGCCTTCAGCATCCATAGCGATCTGTCCGCCCTGTGCAGCGTTAGCTACGATCAGCACTCTTTCAACATCACGGTCGAATGCAGCAACAAGGTTCAGCGGCTCAGATGCCTCAATGGTGATGGTTGCATCCGTGGAATAGGTTTCATCGGTATCTTCGTTGAGCCAGTAGAGGAACTTATATCCCTCGTTTGCCTTTGCACTGAAGCTTACGGTTTTGCCGACTGCAATATTAGCTCCGGCACTATCCATGGGGTGATCAGGGTCAAATACCGGCTCGCCGCCTTCAGCATTCATAGCGATCTGTCCGCCAAAGGTAGCCCTCGCCTTGATAAGCACGGTGGCTGCATTTGCGGCGTTTGTACCGCCTGTGGGGGCATCGGGTGCTGCAAAAGCAGTGGTTGTTATCATTGCGCCTGCCAGTGCCAGCACCAGCAGAACTGTTACAAATTTTTTCATAAAAAAGTCTCTTCATATAATTATTTTATACTCTTCCTTTGAACCGACATTACCAGCCGCATTTTGGGCAACGCCAGCCGCTTATCTCACGCTCGGATACAAATTCCATTGTAGTGCTGCATTTTTACATTTCGGCCTTGTACCGCATCCTCCTGCGACAGCCTGCAAAGCGTCCTCTGACAGTTCAACATCGTTCTCCGCCAGCAGAGTGTTCAGTTCTTCCATAGTTTTGCACGCTCTTGCCTTCTCCTGCATTTCGGGTGAAAGCTCTCCTACATACTTTTCCAGTTCTTCTCTTTTCATCGTGCTTACTTCCGGTTTTTAACATTTTTTCAGACCGTCGCCTTTCCATCGCCATAAGCCGTTGTTATGGCTCTTACAATTCGTATTGGCACAATATGCTCGCACATATGAACCCCACATAGCATCATAGCATTCATCCCAATAATAAAGCGTTTGACCGCAGTCGGGGCATTTCCACTCCGGGATCGGATCACCCTTGTTGTATTTGTCTGAAGATACACTGCATCCTCCGGCAACTGCACTAAGAGCATCCTCGCTCAGCTCAACATCATTCTCCGCCAGCAGAGTGTTCAGTTCTTCCATAGTCTTGCACGCTCTTGCCTTCTCCTGCAGTTCGGGTGAAAGCTCACCAAGATACTTTCCAAGATTTTCGTTCATTGTAAAGTTCTCCTTTAAGACTCAATATTTTTGTATTTTTTCATTAGCAAACCTGCTGATACAACCGTTATCACGTGCTTCACAATACCACAATCCGTTGTTAAAGCTGCTGCAGGCGCTGTTACTGCAGTACATACGAGTAATAAATGTGCAGCCTTTTTCACCGTGGCACATATCCCAGTAGTAAAGCTGCCCGCCGCACGAGGGGCAAATAGCCTTTCTGTCCTGTAAGACCGGATCGCCTTTTTTGTAATAATCGTCGCTGGCACTGCATCCTCCTGCGACAGCCTGCAAAGCGCCCTCACTAAGCTCAACATCATTTTCGGCAAGCAAAGTGTTCAGCTCATCCATTGTCTTACACTCTCTTGCCTTCTTCTGCATTTCGGGCGAAAGCTCGCCTACATACTTTTCAAGTTCTTCTTTTTTCATGATAATTGCCTCCGTTATATTTTTGATAATTTAGAGACTTTCCCGGCAGACCGGGTCCTTTCCTTATTTTACAAGGAAAGGACCGTATACTCTGGCGGCTTCCCATGGGTTTTGTCCTGTGTAATGCATCCGTCCGCACTTCGGACATCTGAAAAAGGTTGCCAGCACCCATCCTTCATAGTTAGCTTCACTTCTGATGCGCTGCAGCGGATTTCCTCCGCAGCCGGGAACAATACATTTGTAGCCTCTGGTAGAACCGCATCCGCCTGCAACAGCCTGCAAAGCGTCCTCACTAAGCTCGACATCATTTTCGGCAAGCAAAGTGTTCAGCTCATCCATTGTCTTGCACTCTCTTGCCTTTTCCTGTAGTTCAGGAGAAAGCTCGCCGATGTACTTTTCAAGTTCGTTTTTCATTTTGGTTTCCTCCTCAAAAATATTAATGATTTTTGCGTTTTGTTTTCTCTGCCCTGTATCCGGGACATTTTCGCCGGTAAACCCGTCAAGGGAGCCGTGCTGTTCTATCCAGACATATTTGTTCCAGTCCTCATCTCTGAGATATATCTTTGCCGCAACAACGGGATTTCTGCGGAAATTTTCACTTCTGCTTAGCTTTGCAAAGGTGTCGCTGTCAAGACATTGCTTCAGGAACATAACAGCCTCGGTCTTGTATATGCCGGGTGAATATCTGGCAACCGTGATTGCTTCGTTATTATCTCTCATTTTGCATTGAACCGCTTTATTTTGTCAGCAGTTCTGCTTTCCTCCTTCCCAATTTTATTATTTTTCATCGTATCTTTCCTGAGCAATAAAGGCTTCTGTAATAGCCGCCCAGGAATAGGAATTCATATATTCTCCCCGATACATATTTATTGCTTCTATATCGCCGTCCATGAAACGGTACATATCACAGTCTATCATTTCGGGGCGTATCCGCAGATTGCCCCTGTTCAGTTCAAAAATATCCTCTGCATCATATTTTCTTAGCGTTTCACGCAGGCTTCGGATAATAACATCAAGCTGCTTCTGCATTGAACGGTCATACAGCTTATCCTCAAAAAGTACCGCAAAGACATTCGCTCTGCTGACGCTGTGACCGTGCCTGTCAATAAGATACGCAAGCAGCTCTTTTGCCTTTTTGCGGGTGAAGACTGCCGGTTCACCGTCAATTATCAAATCAAATTCTCCGAAGGTGTGTGCTTCAATATGAACAGGTGGTTTTGTCTGCCAATGGTCTGACATTGCGTGCTCAATCTCTGATAGCAGCCGTTCCTTACCGACGGGCTTCATTATATAGCCGGAAGCGTGAAGCGCAAAGGCATCCACGGCATATTCTGAATACCCCGTCAGGAAAATGATCTTCATATCGGGACACAGCCTTTTGAGCTTTGCTGTAAGGACAAGACCGTTCATATCCGGCATATTGATGTCCGTCAGGGTTATATCAGCCGTATGATCCTTCAGCCATAATAGTGCATCGTTAGCTTTCTGAAAGCCCTTTACCTCCGGCTTCATAGGCAGCTCACGGCACATAGATACCGTCAGGTCAAGCACTAATTTTTCATCATCAATACATACTATCGTCATTCTTTCACCGCCAATCAAAGAGGTATGCGCAGCGTAACTGTCGTACCCTCGCCGGGCTTACTTTCAACGCTTACCGTTCCATGACACATTTTGTGCAGTCTTTCTTCAACATTTTTGATGCCGATATGTCCGGTTTCCGAATCTGACTGCTGTTTTGTATCAAAACCCTTGCCGTTGTCGCTGATAACTATTTCGTGATATTTCTCTTTCATTTGTGTGCTGACCCTTACTATTCCCTCATCACGGATACGGACACCGTGCTTTATGGCATTTTCGACTATCGGCTGAACCGTCAGGGCAGGCACGGAGAAGGAATCGTCATTGATGTCATACTCAACACGGACATTCTCAAAGCGGATCATTTCAATATCTGCGTATATTTTCGTATGCTCCAATTCCTTTTTTAACGGTATAAGATCAGGCTGGCTCAGAGAATCAATATTCTGCCGCAGGTACATCCCGAACTTCTCTGTAGTGTCAAAGGCTTTTTCGGGGTCGATGCGGCAAAGCGCCTGAATGGTGGAAAGTGTATTATACAGGAAATGGGGCTGTATCTGCGTCATCATTATCTGTATTCTCTGCTCCGCCATAAGAGCACGCTCATGCTCACGGACAAACCGCAGGTGCAGCCATATATAATAGAACAGGCTGTAGCTGACTACTGTGATCGTGAGATATGATACTACTTGCTGACGAGCAGCAAAATAATCGGCTGCAATTCCGACAAAGATCATCAGCACATTGAACACAGGAAATATCGTTTCTCTTTTCGGGGAGCGCTTAAGCTCGCAGATCGTCAGATACAAGAAATATACCAGCATTATCAGACTTATTATGTGGCAGGTAAAGCAAAGTGGTCCTCGCTGGAAGTGACCATTTTCTATCCAAAAAGCCACCTTGGAAAAAAACGCAGTAAAGTATACTGCCGTATTGATCCCTATAAGTCCCCAGAACAGCTTGTAGCTTCGGTCTTTGTTAAGTATATAGAAGAACATTATCAGAATGACAGGACGTACCGTATAGCCCCAGACCGACGCCATTGTACGAAGTACATCCATTGTCATAAGGTCACTGAAATAATCAAGAAAATTCTGAACCACAAGACTGAATACCAGACCGATTATTATCATCATAATTTTTCTGTCCTGTTTTTTAATGTACGGGTCAATGATGACCGCAAGAGTTAATCCGATGATCTGAAGCACAATCGGAGCTAAAATAATATATTGTTCCTGCAAGGCAAAACCTCCCATTAGTTTACTGTTATTTGGTGTTTTATATGATAACATCACCTGTCCAACAAATGTCCAACAAATCAGGGTAGAAAAATATTATTAAACCAGATTCTATCTTTCAAACAAATATTTAGGGCTACGTTTGGTTATAATTACTATATTGACTATTGATGATATATGATACTGATTTTTCTCATAATAATTTTTTATTTGTTATGCTTATTATTTCTGTTATAAAAAAGAAATCAGAAAAATGACCAACAATTTAAAAAAAGAAGGCTATGAAAGCAAAAGCGTTTCCGGTTTTCTTCATAGCCTTTTAAAACTGTACATTTTTTCGTTTCTGTTAGCAACCTGCCGTTATATTATTTATCCAGCCTCTGCCTTTCAACAAGCTCGGCAAAATAACCGTTCTGTGCGATCAGCTCCTCATAGCTTCCTTCCTCAATGACCTTGCCGTCGTCAAGAACAAGTATGCGGTCACAATGGCGGATAGTCGAAAGCCTGTGTGCTATGACGATACGGGTGCAGCCCATTTTGTCCAGAGCCTCGCTGACCTGCTTCTGTGTCTTGTTGTCAAGTGCAGAAGTCGCTTCGTCGAACATAAGTATTTTTGGCTTCGGTGCAATAGCTCTTGCAATCATCAGTCGCTGCTTCTGACCGCCGGAAATACCGCCGTGTCCCTCGGAAATGAGCGTCTGCATTCCCATAGGCATTGCTCGGATGTCATCTGCTATTCCTGCAAGCTCCGCAGCCTCCCACGCTTCATCCATTGAAAGGTGGGGCGCGGAAATAATGATATTCGAGAATATATCTCCCTGTAAAAGACCACCGCCCTGAATGACTGTTCCGATCTTTCGCCTTAGCGTTGTAAGATCAAGCCTGTTCAGATCCTTGCCGTCATAATAGACAGCGCCCTTTTCAGGCTTTTCAAAGCCTAAAAGCAAACGCATAAGCGTTGATTTTCCGCAGCCTGTTTTGCCGACTATCGCAACATACTCTCCGTCCTTTATTTTAAGTGAAAGGTTATTGACAATATAAGGGGAATTTTCGCTGTATCTGAAATACACATTGTTTAGTTCAATGTTGCCGGAAAGCTTAGTTACCATTTCCTTGTTGTCCGCCGTTTCAGGCTCGGTTTTGAGGAACGGCTCAGCCATTTCGAGTATCGGTTTTATTCTGCCGAAGGAAAGAGCAATTCCTGCGAGTGATGAAAATGCACCCATTACCGCACCATAAGCCGCCGTAAATGCAAAGTAATTCGACTGATCTATACCGCTCGAAACCGCAAGATAGTAGAGAACGATATTTGAAATAAGCGAGATTGCTGTTGTAATAACACTGTTTATCCTGATGAACATCGGCGGAGAATAGGTAAGCTCCGCTTCCTCGGAATATTCATTCAGCCAGCGTGCGAAAAATCTCTTTTCCGAGCCGGACAGCTTTATCTTTTGTATTCCGCTGAGCATAGCATAGCTCATACCCGATTCCTTCGCACCAAGCTCCATCTGACGTTTGCTGATCCTGATTTGCACGACCGAGGAAATTATGCCGAAGCCCACCGTAACAAGTATGATTATCAGGGATGGTATAACAAGTGTCGGAGCAAAGCTGAATATCTGTGTGATGTATAGCAGAGACATAAGAGAGGTAAGTCCCGTACCAAGTATCATTCCGAGCAGCAGCGAGCAAAGCTGACTGACCGACTGTGAACGGCTTGTAAGCTCACCGGAACTGTATTTGCGGAAGAAATTCGCCGGCAGACTTAGCACTCTTATCATAAGTGCCGACTGCACGCCGAGGGTTATCTTTGTCTGTACCCTTGTATTCAGCATACTGCTGATAGTGCCGATAAGCTGTGAGGAAATAGCCGTACACAGCATAAATATTGCGATTGAAACAAGTATCGCGGCACTGCCGCTTGAAAGCACCGGTCCTGTGAGTGCCCTTGTGATACGGGGCATAAGCATTCCGACACCGGTTACCATTAAAGTCGATATTACAATCAGAGTTACATCATTCAGACTGATGCACTGCTGCATATAAAGTATCAGATCAATTATCTTCAGCTTTTTCTGGGGGAACGGTCTGTAAAAGCAGTAGGCTTCGCTGCCGAAACGCTCTGAGGTCTTTGAGTTTAGCTTAACTCTTTTCCCGCTTGTTCTGTCTATGTAATAATATCCTATCAGCTTGTCCGGCAGAAGTGCTGCCGGCTCATTTTCTTCCTTTGTATAGGCAAGTATCGGACCGTAAGCATCCTTGTACCAGTTTCCTTCAAGCGTGATCTGACGCTTCATCAGTCCGTGCTGACGCAGACAGTAATCAAGCTGATCCTCGTGGGTCTTGACGCTTTTAGGAAACTCCACAGGCTTAAAGTGATAGTATTTCAGTATCTCGTCTATAGCCTGCTTAGTAATGATATGATCGTCACTGATCTTCACAGCACTGCGTTTTCCTAAAACAACACCTGCCGCATGGAAGATAGAATCTTCAAACATTTGCTGATCGGAATTTCTTCTTTGCTTTATCTGTTGTTCAAACCAACCCAAGATTTTCCCTCCTTATTCATTAGTGACAAGCTCGGTGTACGCTCCGCCAAGCTTCATAAGCTCATCGTGTGTACCACGCTCAACTACATTTCCGTGTTCCAGAACGATAATTTCATCACAGTCACGGATAGTCGAAAGTCTGTGTGCAATGACTATGCAGGTGATACCTCTGTCTTTAATGGACTTTACCACCTCATATTCTGTCTTTGCGTCAAGTGCCGAGGTTGCTTCATCAAGAATAATAATTGATGGATCCTGTGCAAGTACACGGGCAATCTCCATTCGCTGACGCTGACCGCCGGAAAGATCACGTCCGCCCGGAGCAAGCTTGCAGTTGTAGCCGCCGTCTCTTGCCATAATGTCATCATGAAGCTGTGCGTCTCTTGCGGCAAGAATCACCTCATAATCCTCGATTGACTCATCCCACATAGTGATGTTTTCGGCTATTGTTCCCTCAAAGAGGGTTATTTCCTGATCTACAATGGCTATCGAGCCTGTCATTACATCTCTCGGGTGCTGGGTTCTCGGCTTGCCATCAAAGAGTATCTCGCCGCTCCACGGGTCATAAAGACCTGAGATCAGCTTTGAAAGCGTGGATTTTCCGCAGCCGGATGTTCCGACGAATGCAACTCTTCCGCCGGGCTTGATGTTCATTGTAAAGTCCTTGATAAGCGGATCGGAAAGCTTTGAATAGCCGAAGGTAACATTTTTAAGCTCCACATTTCCTCTGAGCTTTTTCAGTTTGACATTATCATCAATGTTCTCTACGGCATTCGGATCAACGGGGTATTCCATTACATCCTCGACACGCTCCATCTGTGTACGCATTTCCTGCATGGTCTGTCCTGCGGAAACCAGCGACATTGCCGGAGCCATGAATGAACCAAGAAATCCCTGAAACATCTGTAATGCTCCAAGGGTAAACTCGCCCTGCATAACAAACCATATACCGAGAACAAAGACAGCGTAATTTGCAACTGTTCCAAGAAAAGTCGGAATGATACCGAGGTAGTTATTGAGCTTTGCGGCTTTGACATCCTGTGCATTGACGGATGCCTGATAGCCTGCCCATTTCTGGAAAAATCCTACCTCTGCGCCGCTTGCCTTTATCGTTTCTATCATTTCAACGCCTGCAACAGTCGTCGCTGAAAGCTTCGCACTGTCACGCTGCTTTACTCTTGTAATGTTGATACGCTTTTCAGAAATGTACCTTGACACGATTATATTCAGCACCAAAGTTGCAATACCTATAGCAGTCAGCATTATGCTCTGTCTTATCATAAGGACAAAATAGAATACCATCATTATCGTATTCAAACCGAGAGGGACAATAGTACTGATAATGGAATTTGCAATGCTTGCATTTGTGCCCTGACGGGACTGTATATCGCCAGCCATACGCTGACCGAAAAAGTCCATCGGCAGATGCAGCACCTTCCACATATAGGTCGTGCTGCCGATCATGGACATTTTACCGTTTATTTTCAGACTGTATATAGTCTGCGCCCACTCGACTATTATCTGCACCAGAGCCAGAGCAGTCATCACTCCGATGAAAGGATAGAGCCAGTCACGGTTTATTCCTGTAAGAAGCCTGTCCATGAATATCTTGGACATAACGGGATTGATGATACCGAAAAGCGAACTGATTATCGTTGTCAGCATAACGAATGCCATAGCCGCCCCCGCACCAATAAGACGCTTTCTTGCAAATTCAAGGGTACTTTTTCGTTTACCGCTTGGCTCGAAGTTTTCGCCGGGGAAGATGTTAAGCGTAATTCCTGTAAAGGATTTGCTGAAATCCTCCATACCTACCTTGATGAAGCCCTTTGCCGGGTCGTTTATGAGGGCATATTTTCCCTTGAAGCCGTTAAGCACCACGAAATGACGGAAATTCCAATGTATGATACAGGGGAATTTTCCTTTTTTACGCAGTATTTCCGGGGTTCGTGAAAACGCCTGCACCTTGAAGCCGTAGCTTTTTGCAGCTCTGGAAATGTTCTTTGCATTTGATCCGTCACGGGAAACTCCGCAGTCGGCTCTTACCTGTTCAAGAGGTATCCATTTGTCATAGTATGCCATCACCATTGCAAGACATGCCGCACCACATTCAAGAGCTTCAAGCTGCATGATAACAGGTACTTTGGCAACACCTTTAGTAACAGGCTCTTTTATTTTCTTATTACTCATTTGCTATCCCCTTAATCAAACAGGAATTGTATCGGGTGAATGCTTTCGGTAACGATCTTTACGTCATATTTACCGTCTGCTTTGCTGATCGGAGCATAAGCTACAGCCCTGCCGTAATCGTCTTTTTCCACAGTTGAAATAGTGTAGTTATCGGTGCCGATACGCACAGTCATTCCCGATGTGATCTCATTCCCTGCATTTTCTGTTACCATTATCACAGCCTGATTGTCCTTGATCTCTGCCACACCGTCAGCAAATGTTTCGAGTGTTCCTACGGTACTCCACACAAGCAGACCGCCAAGCAGTATGATGATAGCCGCAAACAGCGTCCATATTCCGGGGCTTGTCACCCTCAGATAATCGGTGAGCTGTTCGGGAGCCGTTATCCTTTCCAGTGCTTTTTGCCGGAAAATACCTGAATTTTGTTCAGCCATAATGACCTCCTGAATGAAAATTTCGTTTTTTCTAAAACGCAGAAAATCCTTCCGCATAAAACGGAAGGTTTTCTAATGAGAATTGCTCAGAAAAATATCTGCATACCATTAGTATTTACTTGCAAAGAAAAGGTCCATATACCACATTGGCATAATCCCACGGCATATGTCCGGTGTAGTGCATCTGTCCGCACTTTGGGCATTTGAAAAACATTGCCATAACCCAACCGTCATACCCGGCTTTGCTCTCGATATACTTTAGTGGGTTAGCTCCGCATTTTATGCATTTGTAACCTTTGGTGGTACCGCATCCCCCGGCTACTGCCTCCAGCGCATCATCGGACAGTTCTACATCATTTTCCGCAAGAACGGTGTTAAACTCTTCTACAGTTTTACATTCCCGTATCTTTTCCTGCAATTCGGGAGACAACTCGCCGATGTACTTATCAAGTTCTTCTCTTCTCATGTTGTGATCCTCCTAAAGAATACTTTAACTTAGTAACCGTTTTTTCAACATTGATATACTACATTCCGTTATAGCTGTGGCATCCGCTCTTATTCACAATACCTGAAGGTGTAATTATTCTTCAGATAATTGTATTGTGCTTCTGTCAGTTCAAGGTTGCCCGGCGAATGCTTATGACCTATATACTTTACGTTTCCGCCGCATTTTGTGCACTTGCTCTTTTCAATGCAATAAACATATATGCCATCCAGGTACGGTTCTCCGGTTCCATTGTCGATAAACCACCACTTTTCTGCCACAGCGTTTGAGTGATCACACCCTCCGCATCCGCCTGCAACTGCTTCAAGAGCATCATTGCTCAGTTCCACATCGTTCTCAGCAAGCAGGGCATTAAGCTCCTTCATATCCTTGCATGCCCTTGCTTTCTCCTGCAATTCGGGTGAAAGCTCACCGATGTACTTTTCAAGCTCTTCATTTTTCATGATGATTACCTCCTGATATTATAAATTATGATTTTTTATTATTTCACTATTTCCGTGAGATTTAGCCAACCATCCATTGCCTTTACGCACTTTTCATACCATCCGTTTTCATAGAACAGGCATTTTGTAAGGTCAGCACCTCGTTTGTCACCCGAAAACAGCCATCCCAGTGCCGGACAGCCGCCGCAGCACCAACGGAAATATTTGCACTCGTCACACTTTTTGTTTGCCTTTCGGAATTTGTGCAGATTCGTGCAGACCTCCGTCAGATAATCGCTGCCGGTTAGAAGCTCTTTGAGAGGTGTTTCGCCTAAATTGCCGAGATGTATGCCGTGTTCCTCATAATATCCCGACATTTGCAGGCATGGGACAACATCCTTGCTTGAAGTAACGCCGATAAGTCCCCGTGTTCCCTTGCAGATGGGGTCGGTAGCCTTATATTCGCCGCTCGGACACCTGACGGGTTCTAACTGATAGCTTCTGCTCCTTGGGTGAAGCTGCATAAACTGCCATATCATGATCTCCATCTTCATATCTGTGTTTTTATACTTTTCGGCAAAGTCAAGCATTTCCTGATAATATTCTTCAATGCCGAGACAGCTGTCCGGAGCATTGTCATTCCAGCGGGGCGCCTCCGTAGTTCGGATAAGCCTTGTTGTTGAAACGCCCATGCTGTCAAGCTTCTCGACGGTGGGAAAAATCGTATGAAGATTGCGGCGGTGTACCTGGGTCTGTGCCATTACCCTGAAGCCGTTGTCTATACAAAGCTGCATTGCTGCAAGTGTGCGCTGCTCTGCGCCCTTTCTGTCTCTCATCCAGTCGTGGCAGCCGATACCGTCAAAGGATATCTTGATAAGCGGATAACAGCCTATTTCGGCAAACTCGTCCAGCACCTTCTGATTTATGAAATAACCGTTGGTGTTCAGCTCCTCAATAAACATATCCTTTCTGTATATCTCACGGACTATATCCATAAATTTCGGGTGAACCATAGGCTCGCCGCCGGTTATCGTAAAGGACTGTATTCCGCATTCCTGTGCCTGTTTCAGCAGATCGACTGCATCCTCATACGACCACTCGGTCATGATCGGTGCGTTATCCGCTGCATTGAAGCAGTGCAGACAGTTATAATTGCACTTTCCAGTTATCATGATGTTCATCTTCGGGAAATATCGGTGCTCATAGCTTTTGTGCTTTGACCACTCGCAGGGGTGATCTCCCTGACTGCATTTTTCGATAAACCCACGCAGTTCAAGATCATTTGCAAGGCTGCTTTCGGGTATATCGTGTTCGCCGTCGCAGAGCAGGAGGAGGTCAAACTCCTCCTTGTCCAGTCCCTTTGCAAAGCCATCGTTTTTCAGATAGTATGCCCTCGGAATGAATTTCCAGCTTCTGAGAGCAATGTTTTCGTTTAATCTGTAATACATTTTTATTATGTTTCCTTAATCTGACATTACTTTTTACATTTTGGACAAACCCAGCCTTCCCACTCACGCAGCTGTTTCCATTCCTTTTTAGTGCCGCATTTATCGCAGGTCGGCGGTGTTCCGCAGCCGCCTGCAACTGCCTGTAAAGCGTCCTCGCTCAGCTCTACATCGTTCTCTGCCAACAGGACACTCAGCTCTTTCATATCTTTGCACTCTCTTGCTTTTTCCTGCAATTCAAGTGAAAGCTCGCCTATGTACTTTTCAAGTTCTTCTCTTTTCATGGTAAAAATCTCCTCTGAAATAAAATTTAAAAAATATAAACTCCCGGTTGGGAATATTATACATATCCTGCAGCTTGATTCAGATAATCAAGCTGATACTGAAATGCCGCCTTCAGCATTTCAATGTACTGCTTCGGAATATCCTCACAGATGCTCAGCATATTTTCTATGTCATTCTCAAAGCCCTCTAACTTTTGCGGGTTATACCAACTGAAATCCCAATCCTTGTGTATCAGGGTAGAGTGGAACAGCATCATAATAAATACCGTTTTCGTTGATTCGATAGCGTATTCGGCACAGGAGTACCTGCCGTTTTCTATCGGTTCTCCGAAGCTGCCGAAGGAGCGTCCTCTGTCGAAAAGAGGTGCGGCTTTCAGCTTCATTGTTTTCAGGTCACGAATAAACCCGAAATTATTAAGATGGCAGTCCCCGGCAAGTGAAAGATTAAACGCTGCGGCAAGCTTTGCATAGTACGCTTTTATATTTTCTATGCCGGACTCTTCAAGGGTTTGTGTAAACCTTTTCAAAAGCTCTTCATCCTTTGATATATATTTGAATGTATCGGCACAGTAATCTCCCATCATTGCAAGAACATCCTGAGCCGGAACAAATTCCTCACCACTTCTTACCATTCCACGGCAGGCAATATAGCTTTCTCCGGCAAATTCGCAGCGTGTATATGCAACATAATCGTCCTTTTCAAGAAGCCTTTCAGTCAGCCTTGCGGAAAGCAGCTCCGACTGCTCGATGAATTTCGATGTACCTGCCTCTGATTTAAGAAGCATAGGCGAACCGTCGATGCGTATCCAAGCCTTTTTTGAAATGCCGCCAAGGGTGCAGTCCGGTGTGTATGGGTCAGCCTTAGCAAGAGCCTCATAGTCACGGCGAAGTATCGCTTCACCGAAGGATGTATCAAATTCTCTGTCAAAGCAGCCGACATCCTTCCATTTCAGTCCTGAACCCGAAGGACGATACCAGTAATGGTCTGAAAGCGACAGCCCCAGCGAACGCAGGGAGAGTGCTATATTGTCGCTGACACCTGCCGCCGCAAAAATATCCTTTGCATCGCTCCTTGCCCAGTTGATGGTACGGCTGCGAAGGAAAGCCCCCAGATCATAATTCAGCATTTCTGTATTCTGAGCGTGTCGGCTGAAATGCAATGGAGCATATTCAAATTCGTCAAGCAGCCTGATGATATTTATGCTGCCCCCGTCATATGTTTTAAATTCCAGAATCTCGTGTTCTGCATTCATAAGTGTGTACTTCATGCTGTTCTCCTTTTAAGAGAAAATATAGTCAAAGAGCAATAAATCCCTCAAATCCCATTCTGCACATTTGCCTGATGCGTTCATCTGTTGACATTGCCTTGAAGCTGTCTGTCTTTGACCATCTTTCCAGACCGTCCGCCGACAGCACCGCAAGTTCCGAAACCGCTTTGCGTACATTTTCGGGCAGGTCTTTTGTGTAAAACATGAGTCTGCTGCCGCTGCCCTCTATGATACCCAAAAATTTCAGGAACCATTCCGACTTATAGAAGCCGAATGTCTCATACATTCCGATAAAGTCAGCCATGATCTCATCATGCAGGATATTGTTTGAAATGCCGTAGGTCTGCTTTGTAAAGTAATGCGTGCATTCGTGAGCCTGACGCAGCAAAAGGGACTTTTCGCACCAGTCTGTTTCATCGCTCATCCCAAGCTCTGATGACGGAACATTGCTGTATGGCTTGGAGGAAAGAATAATAAAGCGGGTCGTTTTGCCTGAAATGAAAGATGCGCCCGTTTTTTCGATACCTTCAGGGCGGATTCCTTTGTAGGCGATATTAGTGACAAGCTGCTCGAAATCCGCAGTATCACGCACAGATATGATCGGTATTTTTCCGGCAAAGGAATCATAGATACTGATGTCAAGCGTATCAGGCGAAGCAAAAGCAACAGGACGCTTCGGACATATTTTTTGGTTTATAGCTTTGTCAGCACCGAAAATTTTCGCATAGCTTACTATCTTTTCCCACATTGCAAGAAACCCGGAATTGTTTTCGGTTATTTCTTCGGCATTATCAAAGCGGTTTCGGGTGTATTTTGTAAAAAACATTTGTTCTTCCCTGTTAAGGTTAGATTTTACGGTAATATCCTTCAGTGTCATAACATCATTCCTTTATCTTTTGTTTTTGTGCAGCTTGAATTGTGTTATACTGTATGATAAAATAATAGTCATACCTGTTGTAAAGGAAAAATTATGATGCAGTAGGAGGGCTTTTCGATGGATATCAAAATGACAAAAAACGACAAAGAGCTTACGGTAGTAATTGTAGGCAGACTGGATACACTTACCGCTCCTGATCTTGAGGATAAGCTGGAAGAAGAGCTTGACGGAGCAGAAAGGCTTATATTTGATCTCGGTGAACTGGAATATATTTCAAGTGCCGGACTTCGTGTGCTTTTAGGAGCATACAAAATGATGGACGAAATGGGCGGTATGCTTATCCGCAATGTAACAGAGCCTGTTATGGAAGTTTTTGAGGTGACAGGTTTTTCTGATGTCCTTGATATTGAATGATCAGATTGTTCCCCTGAACCATTATTCCTTATGGTTCAGGGGAATGTTTTTATTCACAAAAAACATAGACCTTGTTACTATGTAAAGCTTTTACTGTGTCATATCCCCGCCCATATAACATCATCATATGAAGCATGACCGGAGCAGTAATAATATATTTATCCTGCGATGCACTATCTCCCATTGATTTACAGTAATTTAGTGTTATATATGATAACATCCCTTGTCCAACAAATGTCCAACAAATCAGGAAGAAAAAAACAAATTCAGCACTTTAAACAAATAGCCAGAGGTTTATATAGTAATAATAATCATACCGATTATTGAAAATATTTAGTCATATTGTTTGTTTTGTTCATTATTCTGCTTAATAAGCTTTTAAAATTGTAAAGATCAACAAATAATTTTGTATCAACGTAAACCGCCATTTTTTGTTGGACATTTGTTGGACAAGGGGTGCTACAATTAATTTTTAATCGAGTATCCATAGTTTAATATCTTTGGATACTATCTATCGTGCTTCATATTTATAACAAAGAAAGGAAAACTAAAATGAAAAATCGTAAAACAAAACTGATTGTCCTGTTTCTTGCAGCGATGATCGCCTGTGTCGGCGCAGGATGTACAGATAACACCGCCAAAACAGAAAGCTCCTCTGGCTCTGTCACATCTTCTGCGGTTGTTTCTGAGGATGAAAGCAAAAGCGAAGCATCAGAAGAAAGTAATACACAGTCAAAGACCGAAAGCGAAGCAGGTGAATCAAGTGCCGAATCTGTTGATGAAACACCCGCAGGTAATAGCATAGACTACATGGCACTGGTCAACAAAACTCACCCTCTTCCCGAAGATTGGGAGGATAAGCTGGAAACTGTACACATGACAAACTCTGTCGGAGATGATGTTGAGGTCGAAAAAAAGGCTTATGATGCATATCTTCGACTGAAAGAGGAGCTTGAAAAGGAAGATATTCATGTTGATCTGGATTCTGCACGCAGAAGTGTTGCGGATCAGCAGAGAATAATGGACGATTTTACCGAGCAGTACGGCAAGGATTATGCACTGAAAACCGTAGCAGCTCCCGGTTATTCAGAGCATCATACCGGTCTCGCACTTGATCTGTATCTCATCATAGACGGCAAGGATGTTGTCGAAAATGAGGATATGATACAGTATCCGGAAATATGGTCAAAAATCCACGCAAAGTTAGCTGATCACGGCTTCATTCTCCGTTACCTTGAGGATAAGGAGCATATCACAGGCTACGGCTATGAACCGTGGCATATCCGTTATCTTGACAATACAGATACTGCTAAGGAAATTATGTCCAAGGGAATCACACTCGAAGGGTATCTGGGTACTGCAAGTGAGGCAGATGTCAGCATTGACCTCGGCAGCTCTGAGATATATACGCAGAATGAACTGAATGATGCTGTTATACAGATAAAATGCAAATTTGCATCCTTGGCTGGCTGTGAACTGAAAAGTATCCGTTACGCCGGAGATGAAGCTGCAAATGATGAAAACTTAAACAGGATGAACGAGATCGACAACGGGGCAGGCTATACTCAGGTTGCTGAGTTTGTGATGGATTTCCATACACCGAAAAACACGGAGGATCTGACACTGGAAGCTGATCGTGATTATACGGACTATCAGTGGTGGCTTGCCCGTACCGCAGACGGCGGCTGGAATATTGTGTCATTTGGTTATTGATAACAATACTGAGTATTTCTGACACTAAATGCTTTTTTAGAAAGATGTTTTGTTATGTAAAATCAGCTTCTAAACAAAGAAAGGAAAATCCAAAATGAAAAACCGAAAAACAAAACTTACTGCTGCTTTACTTGCAGCAATGTTGATCTCCTCTTTTACAGGCTGCACTCAGGAAAACAGCACTGAAAGTTCTAAACCGGAAAACACCGCCGCTTCTGTATCACAGGATACTGAAACCATTTATCAGGTAGCGCTTTTGCAGTCCCTGACACAGGGCTACTATGACGGCATTATCAAGGTCAGTGAGCTTAAGGAGCACGGCGACACAGGTATCGGCACATTCGAGGGCGTAAACGGTGAAATGATCGTCATTGACGGCAAGGTTTATCAGGCTCTTGGTGACGGTTCTGTTAAAGAGGCCGCTGATGATGAAACAGTACCGTTCTCAAATGTTACCTTCTTTGATAATGATGTTTCTGTTGATCTGAAGGACATAAAGGATATGGCTTCCTTCAAGTCCGAGCTTGACAAGACCGTAGCCGAAAAGGGTAAAAATATGTTCTATATGGTCAAGGTCAGCGGAACATTTGAAAAAATGTATGTCCGCAGCGAAATAAAGCAGGAAAAGCCTTACAAATCCCTTGATAAGGCTCTTGAAACCGATCAGCGTGAATTCAATTATGAAAATATTGCAGGCACTGTTGTAGGTCTGTACTGCCCCGATTATATGGGCGGACTGAATGCTGCCGGCTGGCATTTCCATTTTATTTCCGACGACAGGACAAAGGGCGGTCATATCCTTGAGCTTAACTTCAAGGAGGCGAAGGCTGAGTTGGACATTACACCCAGCTTTGATATGACCCTTTCCGATAACGGCGATTTCCAGGGCATGGAGCTTGCAAAGGATGTAAATGACGCTATCAAGAAGGTTGAAACGGAAGCACAGACAGACGAAAAGACAAGTACCGATACATCTGCAAGTGCGCTTTCACTCTGGACGGATTCCGCTCCCCTCAAATCTCAGCTGACCGATTATATTAAGGCTGTTACGGATGAAAGCAGTGCAGATTTCATTCCTGTCGAGAACCGTATCGCCGTATTTGATATGGACGGTACACTCTGCTGTGAAACAGACCCCGGTTATTTTGACCACAAGCTTCTTTACCATCGTGTAATGGAGGATCCCGATTATAAGGATAAGGCAAGCGCAGAAGAAAAGGAGACTGCGGCTATCATCAAGACCTATTTTGAAACAGGCGAATATCCCAGCGGTCTTGATGTAAAGCACGGCACTGCTGTTGCTACTGCCTTCAAGGGTATGACGATTGATGAGTTTGATGCTTATGTCAAGGCATACAGAGATCAGCCTATGGAAAGCTACGAAGGTATGACCAACGGTCAGGCATTCTATAAACCGATGCTTGAGGTTGTTGATTATCTGATAGAAAACGACTTCAAGGTATATATAGTCAGCGGTACAGACCGTCTTATCACAAGAGGACTTGCCGAGGGTACAGTAAATATTCCCCTCAGCCAGATGATCGGTTCGGATGAAAGCCTTGTTGCTACGGGTCAGGGCGATACTGACGGTCTGGATTACACCTTTGGTAAGGATGATAAGGTCGTTACCGGCGGCGAATTTATGATAAAGAACCTGAAAACCAATAAGGTAACTGTAATCCAGCAGGAGATCGGCGTTCAGCCTGTTCTTGCATTCGGCAACAGCGGCGGCGATTCGGCTATGGCTAACTTCACTATCAACAATAACAAGTACAAGAGTGCAGCATATATGCTCTGCTGTGACGATACAGAGCGTGAAAACGGCAATGTAGAAAAGGCAGACAAGATGCGCAAGACCTGCGAGGAAAACGGCTATACCGCCATTTCCATGAAGGACGACTGGACAACTATTTATGGTGACGGTGTGACAAAGAAATAATTATCAGCAAAGGCGGAAACAAAATGAAAAAAAGAATCATAACCCTTATTATGGCATCAATACTTGCCCTTTCTGCTGCGGCTTGCAGCAATGAGTCAGGTGGTGAAAGCAAAGCATCGACCGATGCCTCAGCTGCGTCAACTGCATCAGTCGTTTCCGACAGCAGTAATGAAGCCGGGGCGGACGGCACCGATCAGCAGTCAGCTCAGGCGGACAGTAAGACAGCTTCATTGGAATACTGGGCAGAGGATTCACCTGCTATGAAGTCGATTATGGAATATGTTTCGGCTGTAACGGATGAAAAGTCGGATAAGTTTGTTCCCGAGGCTGAAAGAATTGCCGTATTTGATTCGGACGGCACACTCTACGGTGAGCTTTTCCCGACATATTTTGACCAGTGCGTGATGATACACCGTCTTGCACACGACGATACATACAAGGGTAACGATGAGGATGTTGCTTATTGCAAGGCATTGGAGGAATATCTGTTGAATGGCGGTGAAAAGCCCACTGCTCCACGTTCATCGGGTGATATAATTGCAGAGGCTTTCAAGGGCTTTACAGTCGAGGAATACCGTGAGTATGTACGCAAATTTATGTCAGAGCCTGTTGCCGGCTTTGAAAATATGACCTATGCTGACGGATACTACAAGCCGATGATCTCACTTGTAAAATATCTTACGGAAAACGGCTTCAAGGTTTATATCAACAGCGGTGCAGAGGTCAATATGCTGCGTGAGCTGTCAAAGGACGCTTTAGGCGAGTATATTCCCCCCTACCAAATAATCGGAACAACATACGGTATTACAGCCGAGGGTAAGGAAGATGATGTCAAAGCCCGTGATTATACACCTGCGGCAGATGAAAAGATCATCTTTGACGGTACAGTTGCATTCAAGGATCTCAAATTGAACAAGGTCGTCAGCATTATCAATGATCTGGGAATATCTCCGCTTTTGTCCTTCGGAAACAGCTCCGGCGACACAGCTATGGCACAGTATGTTATGCAGCACGGCGGCAAAGCGTATATGCTTCTTTGCGACGATACCGAAAGAGATCACGGAGATACCGAGGAAGCCGCATCCTTCAAGGCTGATTGCGAAGTTCTCGGAATTGAAACAGTTTCAATGAAAAACGAATTTACAACTATCTACGGCGATTTCAAGCTTACACCATACAGCGATACAGAGACAGAACAGTCCATAGCATAGGCAGCGTAATATGAAAGGAGAGTATTATTATGACAATCGAAAGCAAAAAGGACGCAGGCAAGCTCACACTTACAATCACAGGCAGACTTGACACCGTGGCAGCACCAAAGTTGGAGGAGACCCTGAAGGAATCATACGACGGTGTGACCGAGCTTGTTTTTGATCTGGCAAAGTTAGAGTACATTTCATCCGCAGGACTTCGGGTACTTTTGTCCGCACAGAAAACAATGAACAAGCAGGGTTCGATGAAGGTTATAAATGTCGGCGAAGAGATAATGGAAATCTTCGAGATCACAGGCTTTACGGATATACTGAACATAGGTTAAGACTATGAAGGAATTAAAAACAGAAGCAATCACAGAGAATCTTCATACAGTACTGGAATTCATTGACAGGCAGCTGGAGCTTATCGGCTGCCCTATGAAGCCGCAGATGCAGATAGAGATCGCGGCGGAGGAAATCTTCGTCAATATCGCACATTACGCATACGCACCGGGAACCGGTGAAGCGACAATTCGTGTTGAGCTTTACCGTGATCCGTCCGGGGTCGAGATCACCTTTATAGACCGGGGTGTGCCATATGATCCCCTTGCAAAGCCTGCCCCCGATGTGACACTTTCGGCAAAGGAAAGACAGATCGGCGGTCTGGGGATATTTATGGTGAAAAAAAGTATGGATAAGGTCAGATATGAATATCTTGACGGCTGCAATGTCCTCACCATAAAGAAAGGGTGGTAATCGGATGATAAAGAAATTTGGTCTGACACTCGGCGGATTGCAGCAGAAAATACTCAATCTTGTGCTCATTTTTATGCTTGCACTAATGGCTGTATTTTCCGGTGTCTGGTTTTATCAGCAGACGACGCTGGGTACGGTTGTCGGAGATGCGAGCAGCGAACAGCAGAAATCTATCGAAAAGGTATCCGGCGACACAATGCATCAGGTCATAGACGGCTCAATGACAAAAACAAACGCTTTGCAGGCATATATCGCAGATGATATGTTTTCGGATGTAAAAACAGATGTTGCTACACTCCAGAGCCTTGCAACAGGGCTGTTTGAGCATATGGACAGCTTTGAAGCTCACCCGTTTGAGCTTCCCGACCCTGCAAAGGACGGACAGTTTTCAGCTCAGGTGCTTTATGAAGAGGGCGTGGATTATACGAAGTCCGAATATCTTGGAGTTGCAGCACACATGAGCGAAACAATGATCGCCATGTGTAAGCAGTCGGATTATCTTGATAACTGCTTTATCGGACTTGCCGACGGCACAATTCTTTGTGTGGATGACAAATCCGCAAACAAATATGATGAAAACGGAAATCTCCCGAATTTCCTTGTTCGTGAAAGACCATGGTATGTCGGTGCTGAAAGTGCCGGTGAGCTGTGGTTTTCAGGCATCGACGCAGATACCTATACAGATAAAATAGGCATTGAATGCGCTGCCCCTGTGTACAAGGACGGCAAGCTGATTGCCGTTGTAGGTGCAGACCTGTTTCTTGACGCTATGGGCGATTATGTCAATTCGGCTTCAAGTCAGGGCGGCTATATTGCGGTTATCAATAACGAGGGCAAGGTGATATTTGCGCCGGAGGGCAACGGCATATTTACCGTAGAAACCTCAGACAATGCCAAAGATATCCGCAAGGATGAAAACAAAGAGCTTGCAGGTTTTGTCAGCAAGGCGCTGAATAAGCAAACAGGTCTTACAACCGTGAATATAAACGGCAAGGAATATTATATGGTTGGTTCACCGATGAATACTGTGGGCTGGACTGTTATTTCCTTTGTCGATAAGAATATTACCGAGCAGCCTGCGCAGCTTATGATAAGCGAATTCCAAAGTATCAACGAAGATGCTGCTGACAAATTCAATGACAGTATGAACCACTCAAAGCAAACGATATTTATTATGATAGCCGTTTTGCTTATTTTAGGTTCCATCGGAGGATTGTTTGTGGCAAACAGAATAGTAAAGCCTGTCGAGCATATGACAAAGCGCATACACGAGATAAGCGGAACAGATCTTGCATTTGAAATGGATGATATCTACCGCACAGGTGATGAGATAGAGGTGCTGGCACAGTCCTTTGCAACTCTTTCCAAACGGACGATCAGCTACATTGAGCAGATAACAAAAATCACGGCTGAAAAAGAACGAATTGGTGCCGAGCTGGAGCTTGCCACAAGGATTCAGGCGGATATGCTGCCGAATATTTTCCCGCCGTTCCCCGATCGTTCTGAGTTTGATATCTATGCCACAATGACACCTGCAAAGGAGGTCGGCGGCGATTTCTACGACTTCTTCCTTATAGACGACAATCATCTCGGCATGGTTATGGCGGATGTTTCCGGAAAGGGCGTTCCGGCGGCACTGTTTATGATGATGTCAAAAATCCTCGTCAATAACTTTGCGATGATGGGCGGCAGCCCGGCGAAGGTACTGGAGCAGACCAACGCACAGATATGCAAGAACAACGATGAGGAAATGTTTGTTACGGTCTGGTTCGGTGTACTTGACATAGAAACAGGAAAGGTAACGGCAGCAAATGCAGGACACGAATATCCCATCATCAAAAAGGCAAACGGTGAGTTTGAACTTTTCAAGGACAAGCACGGCTTTGTTATTGGCGGAATGTCGGGCATGAAGTACAAGGAGTACGAATTTACGCTTGAAAAGGGCGGCACTCTGTTCCTCTATACAGACGGCGTAGCAGAAGCGACCAATGCAGAAAATCAGCTTTTCGGCACAGAGAGAATGCTTGCAGCTCTCAACGCAGAACCCGAAGCAGACCCGAAAAAGCTGCTTGAAAATATGAAAAAATCCGTAGATGAATTTGTGGGCGATGCACCGCAGTTTGACGATCTGACAATGCTGGGTGTAACGCTGCTTTGATAACAAGGAGAAAATGATGAGTCTGAAACAATCTATCCAACTAAAAAGTATAGCCAATGCCCGTGAGCTTGGCGGCTACCACACAGCAGACGGCAGAACTGTCAGAAGCGGCGTTCTGCTCAGAACCGGAAACCTTAATGATATTACTGCCGAGGATATACAGACCTTGAAAGATCAATACCACCTGAGTGATATTATCGACTTTCGTATGGAAATGGAAATGAGCGGATACGAAGACCCGGTGATCGGCGGTGTAACTAATACTCATCTTGATGTTATCGGTGATCCGGAATTTGATCAGCAGCAAATTCCGGATATCGATATCGATAAGCTTGATGTAATCCGGCTTGTAGAAATAAGCGAACAGATGGGTATGCTTGATGATAAGATGTACGTAGGTTTTCTTTCTACTGATTCGGGGAAAAAGGCATACTCTCAGTTCTTCCGTATCCTGCTTGCGGCAGAGCCTGACAGGGCGGTACTGTGGCACTGCACAAGCGGCAAGGACAGAACAGGACTTGCCGCAATGCTGCTGTTATCATTACTTGGTGTTGAAGAATCGGTCATTATGGAGGATTATATGCTCACAAATGAGTATAATGCTCCGAGAATAGAAGGAACTAAGAAGTATTTAAAATCAAGAGGCTGTGATGACGCATTAACGGAGAAAGCAGCTCTTGTTTTTGATGCTGTTGACAGGCGTTTTATGGAAAATGCTATCGCATTTTTAAAGGAGAAATACGGCTCAGTTATCGGCTACATACGCAGTGAGCTGAATATTTCAGAAGGAGAAATTGCTCTCCTGAAGGAAAAATATACTGATTAACCGGAGGTAAACAATTATGTATCAGATCAAAGGGAAAATCGACTCAACAAACGCAGCAGAATTTGAAAAGGAGATCATGGCGGCAAAGCCTGCGGAGCTTGATGCTTCAGAGCTTGAATACATCTCCAGTGCAGGACTGCGTGTTCTTCTCAAGCTTGCAAAGGCTGTGGGTGATGTTACCGTCAATAATGTCAGCAGCGAGGTCTATGAGATCTTCAATGTTACGGGCTTTACCGAAATACTGAATGTAAAGAAGGCACTGAGAGAGGTATCGATCGAAGGCTGCCAGCTTATTGGCAAGGGCGGAAACGGCTCGGTTTACCGTATTGATGATGAGACGATCGTAAAGGTATTTGGTGAGGGCAGAACACTTGATTATGTCAAAAAGAGCAGAGATACAGCTCAGACGGCTTTCCTGCATGATATCCCATGCGCAATATCCTTCGATACAGTAAAAGTCGGGAACTGCTATGGTGTCGTTTATGAGCTTCTTAATGTCAGTACTCTCGGCAGGACTATTCATGCAGAGCCGGAAAAAGCTGAGTATTGGGCTGAAAAAGCAGCAAAGCTGCTCAGAAAGCTGCACAGTACCGAATTTGATGAGAATGTTTTCGACCATCAGGCAAGTGAATCTGTAAAGGGCTGGTTGAAGACTGTAGAGGACAAGATCCCGGCAGAGGATGCCGCAAGGATATATAATGCTATTGACAAGATCGCTGTGAAAACAAATACCTTTGTACACGAGGATTTCCATTCCAATAATATAATGGTGCAGGGTGACGATCTTCTTCTGATAGATGTTGACGACGCTTGTATTGGTGATCCTGCTGTTGACCTTGCGGGAATGTATACTACACATGACATTACATCTTCCTCAGATGAAACATCTCTTTGGATATTGGGAATGAATGCTGAAGAATCAAAAAGATATTGGAGCAGATTCAAAGAGGTATATTTCGATGGAATGAACGAGAAAGAGATCGGAGCTTTGACATTCAGAATGAAATTCTTTGGGACTATCAAGTTTTTGTACGGTATCATGAAAACAGACAGGGAACTCGGAGTTGACAAGAATGCTCTTTCGCAGCAGATACTGAGCGGTATCAAGCAGATGATGGATGCTGTCGGTATGTGAAAGCTTTATATAAAAAACGGAGGTAAAAAACTATGTACCAGATCAAAGGAAAAATCGACACTACAAATGCAGCAGCATTCGAGAAGGAAATTATGGCGGCAAAGCCTGCGGAGCTTGATGCTTCAGAGCTTGAATACATCTCCAGTGCAGGACTGCGTGTTCTTCTCAAGCTTGCAAAGGCTGTGGGTGATGTTACTGTAAATAATGTCAGCAGCGAAGTCTATGAGATTTTCAATGTGACAGGATTTACTGAAATACTGAATGTAAAGAAGGCACTGAGAGAGGTATCAATCGAAGGCTGTGAAATGATAGGTGCAGGCGGATATGGCTCTGTCTATCGTATTGATGCTGAAACCATTGTCAAGGTTTATCATAACGCTTCGCTGGAGTTTATCGAAAAGGAGCGTGAGCTTTCAAAGAGGGCATTTCTGCTCGGTGTTCCCACTGCTATCTCATTTGATACCGTCAAGGTGGGCGAACAGTACGGCGTTGTTTATGAGATGCTTGATGCCAGTACGGTAGCCCAGCTCATTAATTCCGATCCTTCAAAGCTTCCGCAGCTCGGACAGCTTAGTGCTGTAACGCTGAAAAAGCTTCATTCGATCAAAATTGAAAACAATGAATTCCCGAACAAAAAGGAAACCTTCATTGAATGGATAAAAAGCATCGAAAAATATATCCAGCCGGAGGAAGCTCAGTCAATGATCTCATATATTGAAAGCGTCCCCGACCGTGACACCTTCCTGCACAGTGATTACAATTCCAAGAATGTTATGGTCAAGGACGGCGAGGTTCTGCTTATTGATATAGGTGATGCAGCAGTCGGTCATCCTGCTTTTGATATTGCAGGTCTGATGCTTTCTTACCTGATACTTCCCAAGGCAGCAGGCGCTCCCGAGCGTGCAAGAGCACTTATGGGCTTTGATCTTTCATTGGCACAGAATATGTGGGGTGTAATGTGCGGTACATACTTTATGACCGGCGACCCGAATGAGATCAAGAGAATAACAGGTATGCTTATGCCCCTTGCTCTGTTCCTTATGACATACCATGCTTTCCATCATGGCGTGCTGGATGATGAAGCGATCGCTGTGCGTGTAAACCACCTCATAAGAGGGCAGCTTCTCCCGGCGATCAAAAATGCACAGCCGATAGATTTCTGATAAACGAAAGGGTTGAATAATATGAAAAAGAAAGCTTTATCTTTATTTATCTCTGCCGTAATGCTTACATCGGTATTTGCAATACCTGCGGCAGCAGCACCGACAGATGATTATCTGTCATCTATGACAACAGAGGATAAAATCAGCCAGATGATAATGCCTGCTTTCCGCTACAGAACTGATGATGAAGGCAACAATACAAATGTTACTGAAATAACCGATGATATTGAGGCGGCACTCGAAAAACACAGCTTCGGCGGTGTTATCCTGTTCGGTCAGAATACTCCGACCAATGAGGGAACCATACGCCTTACAGATGCTCTGCAAAAGGCAAATGCAAAGGGCGGCAGTCGTCCGCAGCTTCTTATTTCTATCGACCAGGAGGGCGGCAATGTCACACGTCTGGGACAGGGTACTGTTATGCCGGGAAATATGGCACTTGGCGCAGCGAATGATACAAGCCTCACTAAGGAGGCCGCCTCTATGATAGGCAGTGAGCTTGCAGCACTTGGTATTAATGCAGATTTTGCTCCCGATGTGGATGTCAACAATAATCCTGCAAATCCTATTATCGGTGTCCGTTCATTCTCGGATGATCCTCAGATCGTCGCAGAGCAGGGTGCAGCATTTGTTCAGGCACTTAATGAACAGGGAGTTATCTCCACGCTCAAGCATTTCCCCGGTCACGGCGATACGGATACCGACAGTCATACAGGTCTGCCTCTTATCAACAAAAGCTATGACGAGATCAGACAAAACGAGCTTGTTTCGTTCCAGGCTTGTATTGATGCGGGATCACAGATGATAATGACAGCCCATATACAGTATCCTCAGATAGAAACAAATACATATAAGTCGAAGCTGACAGGCGAGGATATTTATCTTCCTGCTACACTTTCAAAGACGATCATAACCGACATCCTGCGCGGAGATATGGGTTATAACGGAGTTGTTATCACCGATGCTATGGAGATGGATGCCATAGCAAAGCATTTTGATAAATATGATGCCGCAAAGATGGCAATAGATGCAGGTGTGGATATTCTGCTTATGCCTGTTGATACCACAACTAAAGCAGGCTTTGAGGAAATGGACAATTACATTTCTACGCTTGCGGATATGGCTGATAACGGCGAAATATCAATGGAAAAGATCAATGCAGCGGTAAAAAGGATCCTTACGCTGAAAGAAAACAACGGTCTTATGACACCCTATGACTGTTCGGATATTGAGAGCCGTGTTGATTATGCAATAAACCATGTTGGAACAAAAGAAAATCACGACAAGGAATGGGAAATAGCAAAGAAGGCAATTACTCTTGTAAAAAATGATGATGATACTCTTCCGCTCACTACACCAAATCAGAAAACAGTTATTCTTGTCCCCTATGATGATGAAACGATCCCGATGAATTATGCTGTCAGAAAACTGACACAGGACGGAAAGCTCCCAGAAGGTGCAGTAGTAGAGGCGTATTCTTACAGAAAGAAAACCCTTGAAGATATGATGCCCACAACCGAGGGTGCTGATAATGTTATCTTCCTGTCAGAAATATATGGTGCTTCTGCTTTGTCCGGAGATATTGCAAAAATGGCGGATGCTATCTGTGATGATATCCATAACAGGGACGGTAAATTCATTGTAATGTCCGTAAACCTTCCATACGATGTGGCACGTTTCCAGAAAGCCGATGCGATAATGCTTGCATATCTTGCAGTTTCTATGCCCGTTGACCCGGAGGATAAAACCAAAGAAATGCAGAAATACGGTGCTAATATGCCTGTTGCTCTTTATATGATGTTCAGTAATGAGGATGCACCGACAGCAAAGCTTCCCGTAAATATTCCTCAGCTTGACGATGACTACAGCTATACTGATACGATGCTTTATGAGAGAGGCTATGGTCTGACATATACAGCAGAAGAACCAAAGGAAATAATTGCTGAGCATACAAGCATTGACTGGGATCGCTCAGGCGAAAGTATTGTTATCAGAACCAATTCCGAATCCGAAACCGTTGCTATCCGCATCGGCGGCGGTCTTGCTGGAACAGATGAAACAGAGGGCGTTACACTCGAAGACGGTACAGTAACCCTTTCAAGTGAATTTGCAAACAAGATTCTCGAAGATGGGGAAAACACATTAAGACTTATTTTCTCCGACGGTGAGATAGAGATCAGGATTTTTGTAACAAATGAAGGACATGAGGAAGAACCCAAGGAAATAATGGCTGAACATACAAGCATTGACTGGGATCGCTCAGGTGGCAGTATTGTTATCAGAACCAATTCCGAATCTGAAACAGTAGCTATTCGCATCGGCGGCGGTCTTGTTGGAACAGAAGAAACAGATGGCGTTACACTCGAAGACGGTACAATAACCCTTTCAAGTGAATTTGCAAACAAGATTCTCGAAGATGGGGAAAACACATTGAGACTTATTTTCTCCGACGGAGAAATTGAGATCCGTATTTTTGTGACTGATACGGAGAAGAAGGAATCCTCCGATACCTCAGAGCCTCAGATTCCTGAAGATACTGAAACTTCCGATGACACAAGCAAAGATGACAACACGGATACTCCCGATGATACAAGCAAAGATGACAGTACTGATACCTCCGATGATACAAACAAAGATGACAGCACGGAAGCTTCCGATAATACAAGCAAAGATGACAGTACGAAAACTTCCAATGATACAATCAAGCCTGATAATAAGGATACTTCCAATGCCACAAGTGACTCTGTCAACACAAACACTCCCGATAAAACCAATGTACCCGTAACAGGCAATGAATATCCGATTGTTATAATACTTGTAATTGTTGCATCCGGTTGTATAATTGCCTTTGCTGCAAAGAAGCAAACACAAAAGCGATAAATCGACTTGATCTGAGTGATGTAAAGCTCCGCTGTAACTGGATACAGATACGGCGGAGTATTCTGCAATGATAAACGTAATATCTTTTAACAGTTTTATATACTAATGTAATTTTGAAGGTGAATAGGTGTGGTTTCATTAATAATTTCCTTTGTCGTACTGCTCATCGGATTTGCAGTTTACGGCAGAGTAACGGAAAAAATATTTGCCCCTGACGACAGGGAAACACCTGCTATTGCTATAAATGATGGTGTTGACTGTGTTCCGATGAAAACATGGAAGGCTTTTCTTGTTCAGCTTCTGAATATAGCCGGAACAGGACCGATCTTCGGTGCTCTTATGGGTGCTGTTTTCGGACCTGTGGTGTTCCTGTGGATAGTGTTCGGTTCAATACTCGGCGGTGCAGTACACGACTATATGAGCGGAATGATAAGCTCACGCAATAAGGGTGCATCTATCGCAGAGCTTTCAGGTACATATCTCGGCAAAGTCGTTAAGTGGATAATGCGTGTTTTTTCGGTTGTGCTGTTGGTGCTTTGCGGTACGGTATTTATCACAAGCCCTGCCGGACTGCTTGACAAGCTGACTCCCGACTGGATGAACGGCACCTTCTGGGCAATAGTAATTCTTATCTATTATCTGGCCGCTACCCTTCTGCCGATAGATAAGCTTATCGGCAAGCTTTATCCCGTATTCGGTGTACTGCTTATAGTTATGGCGGCTGCCGTTATCGGCGGAATTATCTTTTCTGGCGGCAAATACACCATCTCTGAAATATCCCTTCAAAACCTTCATGCGAAGGGTACGCCGATATGGCCTTATATGTTCATTACCGTTGCCTGCGGAGCTGTTTCCGGTTTTCACGCTACCCAGTCACCGATGATTGCAAAGTGCATCAAATCAGAAAAGGAAGGCAGAATAATTTTCTACGGCGCAATGATAAGCGAATCCGTCATAGCCCTTGTATGGGCTGCGGCAGGAGTATCCTTTTACGGCACTACCCAGCTTCTCAGTGATGCTCTTGCAAACGGTGCTTCTAATGTTGTATATGAAATCTCCACAGGTGTTCTCGGTGTTGTCGGTGGAGTATTAGCCATTGCAGGTGTCGTTATTTGTCCGATAACCTCGGGCGATACTGCTTTCCGCAGTGCAAGGCTGATACTTGCCGAGACATTCAAGCTGGAGCAGAAAAGCATCAAAAACCGTCTGCTGATCACAATACCTCTGCTTGTTGTCGGCGGTCTGCTTACATGGTTTGCAATAGTTAATGATAATGGCTTTCAGATTGTTTGGCGGTATTTCTCATGGAGCAATCAGACGCTTGCTATGATAGCATTGTGGGTATCGACGGCATATCTGCTTAAAGAGGGAAAATACCGTTTCGGCTCTCTTCTTACGGCATTTCCGGCAGCCTTTATGACGGCAGTAAGTACAACATATATCCTTATCGCACAGGAGGGCTTCCGACTTGATCAGACCATTTCATATATAGTCGGAGCAGCTGCGGCAGTTATTTTATTTGTAATCTATATGATTGTCCTTATACGAAAGAATATAAAGCAACAAAAAGATCACATCGCAACAAAGTGACTTCAACGAAATAATAAAGCTTATGAAAGGCAATAAAAATATGGAACAAACAAATAAAAAAATCGGAAGACTTAAGAATAAGGGTATATCTGATAAGATCCTGCGTCTGAAACCGCAGGTAGTGAACCGTCCTCCTGTTTTTGAATTTGAGATCAGCGACGATGTTCAGACAGCTGTCGGTATATCCGAAAAAATACAGTCCTTCCTCCTCGAACAGGGCAAGGACAAAAGACTGTCTTATATAACTGCACTCAGCGCCGAGGAGCTGACGGTTGATATGATCTCAAAGCTTCACGAGGATCCGGAGAAAAAACAGGAAGGCTCGAAGGTTTTTGATATAAGGCTGTTCGACGAGGGAGATACGGTAGAAATATTGATAAGAAGTATTGGCAAGCAGTATGATCCGCTGGAATATGATCAAAGTGAAGATGATGTCAGCAAGATCGGTGTGAAGATGGTTCAGAGGATCGCAGAAAATATTACCTACACCTATGTTTATAAGCTTAATATCGTAACGATTGTTCTTTCGGCAAAATCAGCCTGAGATAAAGTAATATTTAGTAGCTTAACTATTTATGGAAATAATAACATATTTTTTGATAGACAATTACATATTGCTTTTAATGCTTTGTGGAAATGTTAATTGATTAAGGAGGATCATTATGAAAACAAATGAAATCTATGTGAGCAACCAGGGCACAGGACGAGAGGAAGCACTGAATGAAACCGAAAAGTATGCCGATTATCATGGACTTGACCGTAAAGCAAGAATGCACATAAGAATTCTTGCTGAGGAAATGCTCGGAATGGTCGAAACAATAGCAGGAAACTTCTATGCTTATTACTGGATCCAGGATGACAGCGAGGGCTATCATCTTCATCTTGAAGCAAAGGCGAATATGAATACAAAAAAGAAGGATGCCCTGATAGATGCTTCAACAAGCAAACAGAACAACAGTGCAAGGGGAGTTATGGGCAAGCTCAGGGATGTTTTCCAGAATTACTGGATGGGATATAAAGAAACGATCATTGACTCAGCGGATTATTATGACTATATCAGATACGGTATGATCGAACCGAGATTTAATAGCAGCGCGGGCTTTTGGTCGCTTTCTCAGTACCAGACCGTTGTCAGGAAGGATGACAGTAATCAGGAAGAATGGGATGAGCTTGAAAAATCCATTATTGCAAATCTTGCAGATGATGTTACCGTCGGTATAAAAGGAAATAATGTTGAAATGGTCATTACAAAAAAGTGGAAAACAGGTAAAGAATAATATGGAATACAAAATCTGTCAAATAGTTACAAATCAGTTTACAATGAAGTATCTGCGTTTCGGCAACGGAAGAAAAAGCCTTGTTGTCCTTCCGGGACTAAGTGTGCAAAGCGTGACAGGATTCGCTCCTTCGATCGTAAATCAGTACAAGTGTTTTACTGATGATTTTACGGTTTATGTCTTTGACAGGAGATCGGATTCACCCGATAATTACGATATTTTTCAGATGGCGGAAGATACAGTGAATGCTTTTACGAGGCTGGGGCTTTCGGGAATATATCTTTTCGGTGTATCGCAGGGCGGAATGATCGCTCTGACTATTGCAGCTGCTTACCCTGAAATGGTATCAAAGCTTTCCATAAGCTCGACGGCTATGAGGGTGGATGAAAACCGCTTCGCTGTTATACGGGAATGGGTGGAGCTTGCCGAAAACAAGGATAGTGCAGGTCTTTACTTATCTATAGGAAAACATATATATCCCGGCGGTTTTTTTGAACAGTCCAAAGACGCATTTGCAGAAATCGCGAAAACCGTTACCGATGATGAGCTTGCTAATTTCATCAAACTTGCAAACGGGATCAAAGGCTTTGACCTTACAAATAAGGTCGGGCAGATAAGATGTCCTGTGCAGTTAAGCTACGATGAAGAAGATTCGATTTTCGTGGATGACCCTGCTTCGGAGTTGAAGAAGCATCTCAGCTCTCTTGCCGGATTTGAAGCAAAAAGCTTCAGAGGCTTCGGTCATGCATTATATGACACAGCACCCGGTTTTGCAGAATGGCTTTATGGATTTTTTGAAGAAGAAAAAGCTGAGTTATTTTGAAATTCTGAGTTATTCATCAATATTGCTTTTTTCAATACCTCTGACAACTCAAGCGGCTCGGTCCAGGATTTTGTTAAAGATAAGATAGGAATTACTGATGAAGATATCGGACTCCTGCGAACTTATTATCTTGTGTAATTCCGGTTTTATCAGAGAATAGTTAAGAAGGTTCAATTTTGCACATAAGGAGAACAAAATGAAAGAAACATACAAAATAGCTGACATAATAATAGAGATAGATTCAATTTACAGGGATGTACACGACTACTGCCGTAACTACCTCTGTGATGGAATTCCCGATTTCACCGTAACCACTACCGAAAATGATATTGAATACGAGAGGCAGAAGGCATATAAATACGCTATCGCTAAAGGACTGCCTGTAATAAACTGGCATGACAGCTATCTTGAAGAGGTCGCTGTTTATCGGATAATAGCAGAGAAAATGCCGGAATATGATACTTTTATGTTTCACGCTTCGGCAGTAGCTGTTGACGGTGCGGCATATCTGTTCACAGCAAATAGCGGTACGGGCAAATCTACACATACAAGGCTCTGGCGTGAATACCTCGGAGAACGTGCCGTTATGATCAATGATGACAGGCCATTGATAAGGGTAAAGAATGACGGCATTACCGTTTTCGGCACACCATGCAACGGCAAGCATAAGATCGGAAACAATATTGCCGTACCTCTGAAAGCAATCTGTATTCTCGGACGGTCTGAGGAAAATAGTATCCAAAGGATAACCAAATCAGAAGCCTACCGGGTGTTATATAAGCAGAGCTACCACCCGGAGGACAGCGCAGCACTTGCGAAAACAAAGATACTTATTGACAAATTGACTGATAGAGTTTCCCTCTGGCGACTCGGCTGCAATATGGATATATCCGCAGCGGAGCTTGCCTATAACGCAATGAAAGAATAATGAGAGATTTATATTAAACTGAAAAATCGACGAAGAAGGACCTCGTTACACCATATCTTGTTACTAAATTCCGGTTTGTATCAGACATATAAAGGCTCCTCACCGCTGACATTGTACTGATGGTGAGGAGCCTTATCCTTTGTCAGTGTGGAAAGGTAATACTATTATCCGATAGACAAGTAGATAAAAAGTAATTTCCGAGGCAAAGTCCCGATGTCATTAACATTAGTTTCTTTTGTGCTGCCTTGCGGCAGCAGAGGGACTTTGTTATGACCACTACAAGGGGAAGCCCTCTTCCAGGGCTTCCCCTCTTCAAAAACAGTCCACAGGACTGTTTTTGAATTCACCCCATTCCGAGGGATTAAAAAGGGGATTTCGCCGTACCCCAAGGGCACTTCCTACGGGCGTCTGCGGACGGCGACCAGGGGCTCTGCCCCATGGACCTCGCAGCCTTTGAAAAGGCTGGCGAAACTTTATTTTTTCTACTTCTTTATTCGATATTAGTATAAGAAGATAAATGATTCAAAAATATATTCATACAAATTGTATTGCAATAAGTTATAATCAAAAATTGACTTTCACCTGTAACAGGTTCAACAGCACCATAGACATAACGATATTCTCTTATATGATGACATGGAACACAGGGACGTATACCTTTCTGACACCAGCAGTATTTTGGCTTATTAATTCTGCCAAATCCTGCTTCATCCTGAAACATAAGCCTGACTGTCGCATTGCTGAAAGTTTGCTTTATTTTTCCGACTTCGGAGGTAATTTTTTTGAGGCTTCTATAGCCTCCGGACTTGCTTTTTTTGGGATGACAGCTTCTTGACATTACCTTACGCCAGCCATGTCTGGCTAATATGTAATAAATGTGTCCCGCTCCAATTTTATGTCCTGCTTTATCTTCGTAAGCTTTCTTTATTTCACTTACTTCTACTATCTGTCCATTCTCTGAAGCTTTTTTAAATCCTGATAATAACAATGCTTCTTCATAACTCATGTTACGATGATTTCCGCCTTTTCGATTATCGTAAAGGCTTTCTATTCCGTGTTTGACATAAGCACTTACCCATCGGCTTAATACTTTTGGGGAAGTATCAAGCTTTTCTGCAATTTCCTTATTACTCATGCCTTCGCCTCTGAGCTCGACAGCATAGAGTCTTTTATCTACTTGCTTATTGTTTATTTTTTTGCGAAGTGCTTTTATTTTTTCTGCATCTTCTTTGCTTATTATATATGTTATAGGCATTTTGCATCACCTATATCTTTGTATCATTTTTGCATTATCTTGTCTGCTGCTTTATATGATAATAGTATGACATAATAAATGCCCTCCTGTAAAAATATTTTCACAAAGAGAGCGAAAAAACATCCATCGTTTCCGACAGGTGTCAATTATCAATATCACCCATCGGTCAAGCTTTAGCACCTTACCTTCCGGCAGGTTGCTGTGCGGTCACAGGGCTTGTCCCTCACGCACTCTTTATGGTTTGTAAACTTATGATAGCATAAATCTTAGGAAAACAAAAGAGATTTTGCGTAAAAATAATTTGTTGGCATTTTTTCAAGGCAAAACAACTATTTCTTAGAATACGATTCTGCACGCCTGCATCAGTCCCGTAAGCGTTCTTTTACTGTTACGAGTATAGTTCCCTTTTCAGACTATAAAACGATTACAAGACATTCTGAGCAATGTGCGTCTGGGACTTCAAGTCCCACATATTGCTGTCAATACTCCTCTATTGTTGAGATCATGATTATTTCGTTCTTTTTCACCAAAATTTGAGTTCATAATAATTATCCATTACAACCAAATCTCTGTCAACCTCCCCGCAAGCGAGGAATTGACAAGCCTCAGAACAGAAGCATCCGCATAGCATTTGCAGACAGGACTTATGTCACCATACCATACTATCCTGTCATCAATAACTGTATATTTCTGAAATACACGATCTTGCCTGAACAAAGAAACATTGTCAGGCAGCTCTGTCGGAAGTACTTCAGAAAATGAAGTAATAAGTGTAAGTGAAACTCCGCTCGGCAGTTTTCTTATAAGTCCCATAAGCATTCGCTCATCCACTTTTGGTGAACATATCATTATATCCAAAACACTTGATGCTATATCCTGTTCCAGCTTTTTCAGATAAGTTTTGCTATCGTAGATCAGATCACTCTCCGATGCATCCGAACCACCGAAGGTATACCCAAGCTCAATGTATCCCTTCATCCTTTTTCGGTACATCCTGTCTAATGTCGGCACAAACAGATCAACAGAATGATCAGCAGGATATCCCACACGGCTTTTCTGAATGGCGTGGACTGCAAATTCAGTTCCGGCATAAAATCAGGTATTTCACCGCCGAAATAGGTATCAAGCCAACTTATCGTATCTTCAAAAATAGGCAGCAACTTTTCCTCATACGATTTTGAAAGCGTCTGTGCATAGTATTTCTGTCCGTCAAACCACAAGCCGGTAAGAGAAGTTCCGCCGCTTGCCATTGTCATTTTTCCGATGGGAGAATCGTGTATATAAACATAGTTCATTTTTACTCAGCCTTCCGCAAAATATCAAGACTATGATTTGTCGCACCTATCAGATCCTGACGTTCACAGGTAGCAAAATGATAGGACAGCCATTTACTGAATGTTTCCTCGTTCATTTCTTCCAGATAGTCCCCTATGTAGCGGCTTGCTCCGTCTGTTGCGATGAGCTTCACACGCTCGACAGGAACAGCTGCGTTTATCCGCTGAATATCCTCGACACGCACCATTTCAAACAGGTCTTTCGGTTCGCTGATACATTTCCAATCATCGGTTAACATATTCAAACCCATTACCGATCTCAGCTGATTGCACCCAAAAACATACTGTATGACCGTAGCTTCATTCATGCAGTATGCAACCAGAATATGACCGCCCGGTTTTGTTATCCTGACCGCTTCTTTGAGTGCAGTAATCTTTTCCTCATCGGTATACAGGTGATACATAGGACCCAAAACAAGCGCAATATCAAATGTATTATCTGTCAGCATATTCAGATCAAGTGCATTACCGGGATATGTTTTTATTTTCTCGCTGCCGTCAAGCTTGCTTTCAAGTATATCAAGATTGTGCTGCACCAATTCAACTGCTGTAACATCATAACCCTCTTTGGCGAGCGTGACGCTGTATCGTCCTGTACCGGCTCCAATCTCTGCAATTCTGCTGTCAAGCTTCAACAATTCGTCTATATATTTTCTTGTCGTAAGATACTCTACTTTGCCAACCCGGCTATTTGCAAGCCTTCCTTCTTCGTCATATTCGTTGTAATAGTTAATCAGATAATCATTACTTTGCATCATCATCCACCTTCTTTAATGATCGTACCCTCATTATATCCTGACTCACTAATTTATTCTTCCACAGCTGCAAGCCTTATCAGTTTCCCGATATGAATATCAACACTATCCATACACGGCAAAACACAGTTTTCATCATTCAGAAGAAGCGGCAATTCCGTACAGCCAAGAATAACAGCTTCGATGCCATGCTCCGTGCGCATCTTTTCAATTATGGCATTAAACTCCTGTAATGTTGTATCTTTTACAATTCCCAGCTCCAACTCTTCCAGAATTCTTTTTGCAATCAGCGCTCTGTCTTCCTTGCTCGGAACAAACACCTCAATACCGGCATTTATCAGATCCTTTTTCATATAATCCTTTTCCATTGTAAAGATAGTCCCAAGAAGTCCGACCTTTTTATAATTTCTGCGCATAGCTTCACCGCATACTGCTTTTGGAATACTGATAAGTGACACGTTGGTTTTCTTCTCTATCTCGTCAAACACTATGTGCATAGTTCCGGCTGTGAGCGCTATGATATCACATCCGGATTGTTTAAGTAGTGACTGCTTTTTTTCTCCCTAAGCACCTTGAAATGCTGATAAACAGT
>CAMHOE010000007.1 GCA_946186665.1 uncultured Clostridia bacterium
GTAGCACTCGGCAACTCTGTAACTCTTACAGGTGCAGCAACAGGCGGTACATCACCGTACACCTACGCATTCTACTACAAGAAGTCTACAGACAGCAGCTACACAACACTTCAGGGCTTCTCAACAACCAAGACAGCTACACTTAAGCCCACAACATCCGGTTCTTATACCGTAGTTATCAAGGTTAAGGACAAGACAGGAACAACTGCAAGAAAAGAGTTTACACTTACAGTGACCAAGGCTCTTAAAAACAGCTCCAAGATGTCTGCAACAACTGTAGCACTCGGCAACTCTGTAACTCTTACAGGTGCAGCAACAGGCGGTACATCACCGTATACCTACGCATTCTACTACAAGAAGTCTACAGACAGCAGCTACACAACACTCAGCGGTTTCTCAACAACCAAGACAGCTACACTTAAGCCCACAACATCCGGCTCTTACACCGTAGTTATCAAGGTTAAGGACAATGCAGGAACAGTTGCAAGAAAAGAGTTCACACTCACAGTAACAAAGGCTCTTACAAACAGCTCCAAGATGTCTGCAACATCTATAACACTCGGTGATACTGTAACTCTCACAGGTGCAGCAACAGGCGGTACATCACCTTACCAGTATGCTTTCTATTATAAGAAGTCTACAGACAGCAGCTACACAACACTTCAGGCTTTCTCAACAACCAAGACAGCTACACTTAAGCCCACTGCAAAAGGTACTTATGATGTAGTTATCAAGGTAATGGACAGCACAAACACAGTTGTAAGAAGTCAGTTTTCACTCACAGTGAAAGCAGCAACATCAACAACACTTGTAAATAACTCAAAGTTGTCTGCAACATCTATAACACTCGGCAAATCTGTAACTCTTACAGGTGCAGCATCAGGCGGTACATCACCTTACCAGTATGCTTTCTACTATAAGAAGTCTACAGACAGCAGCTATACAACACTTCAGGCTTTCTCAACAACCAAGACAGCTACACTTAAGCCCACTGCAAGAGGTACTTATGATGTAGTTATCAAGGTTATGGACAGCACGAACACAGTTGTAAGAAATCAGTATTCACTCACAGTGACCTGATTTTAACATAACTTGATTATTCGGAAATATCTGAATAGTTGTACATTGGCGGTGCGGCGTTTTGCCGCACCGTTTTTTGTGCTGTAAAAAAATGTATAAAAACAATTACACAAAACTGTCAGAATATACAATTCTTAAAAATAAGTATCAGTAGATTGTATGCAACTTATTGAAAATAATAAACTGATATGATAAAATAAAAAAAGAAAGAGAGGTGCGTGAATATGGTCAGAAATAGTTTAAGAAAGGTATTGGGAATGATAATGGCATTTTCAATACTTGTAGGAATGATGTCTATAGGCACGATAAGTGCCGATGCTGCGGAAAGTGCGATAGATGTTACTATCGTAAACGTTGCAAAAAGATATGAGGATGCAAAGGAACTGCTTGACCTTATCAATGAGTATCGTAAGGGTAAGGGCCTTACAAATCTTGTAATGGATGAGGACTATCTGGATAAAGCTATGCTCAGAGGTGCAGAGCTTTCGATATACGCGTCCAAGTATTGCCCGAACGGAAAGAATGGAAACAAGTATATCACAGGGGCTACATCAGGTGGACAGATAATAGGCTACGATATCAGAAGCTTGTCTGCATTCCTTACATCAGTAAAGAACGATGAGGAAGGCAATGTGATACTTCTTACATCAACATACAAATCTGTTGGTGTGGGTGTGGTTTCAGTAAACGGATACAAATATGCGTGTATCCTTGCTTCGTCAAAGACACCTACAGAGGTGAATGAGTCTGTGTTTGACCAGACGAGCGTTGTGGCAAATCAGACAGTAAGTGTACTGCCGAGCCTACTTTCGGATGTTTCCATGCCATACAGCAATGGTCAGGGTGTGTATTGCGGAAGCAGTCTACAGGCGTATCTTAAGGTCACAAATACTGCGTACCCAACTGCTACGGTACTTTTAGCTCCTGACAACGCAACGGTCACACTTTCAAACTCATGCTTCACATACAAATACGATAAAGTATACGCTGTATCACCCGGAAGCTGTGTTATGACCTTCTACTTCAACAATGCCACAAGTGTCAGAGCATCATGCAGTATAAAAGCTGTAGCAAGAAGCTTTTCGTCCTGTACATTCTCTACCATACCGGACCAGTACTATACCGGTTCAGCAATAAAACCCACAGTAACAATTACTGATTCATCCGGCAATGTTCTTACTCAGGGTACTGATTATACTCTCTCGTACACAAATAACATAAATATCGGCACGGCAACTGTAACTGTTTCAGGTATAGGTAAATATGCCGGCGAATCCAAAACGATGAATTTCAGAATCGTTGAAAGCGGAGCAACGGGATATTTCGGAATAACCGTTGTATCATCCTTGTCTACTATGTCGTTGGGACAAAGCTCCACTATGACAGTAACAGCAAAAGGAGGAACATCTCCAATAACCTATAAGTTTGAGTATCAGGAGTATGGTACAAGCACATGGACAAAAATACAATCCTCTACATCAAACGTATGTACGTTCAAACCGAAATCAGCTGTAAGAACATATGTCAAGGTAACAGCAACAGACTCCGCTGGAAGTACAGCAACACAGACGATAGTTCTGAAGGTGAGTGCGGCTCTTGTATGTAATGCAAGTCTCAGCTCGGAGTCGGTTACAGCCGGAACAGTCGTAAAAGCAACAGCATCATGCACGGGCGGCGTGGCACCCGTGGAATACGCTTTCTATCTGCAAGAGCCGTCATCTACAACATGGACGACTCTCAGCGGCTATTCGACCACCGCAACAGTGTCATTTACTCCTACAATTAGTGGCGTTTATAATGTATGTGCAAAAGCCAAGGGCGCGTCAGGTGCAATTTCAAAGGTCTACATGACTCTGACTGTTACCGGAGGAACGACAACGCTGACAAATACATCCAAGCTTTCTGCATCTACAATAGTCATCGGCAATTCTGTTAAAGTCAACTGTTCAGCAAGCGGCGGAAAATCGCCCTATACATATGCAGTATATTATAAGAAAAGCGTTGCTGACTCATATATGACCGTACAGAATTATCATTCAAACAGCACAGTGACAATAAAACCTGCTGTTGCTACATCTTATAATGTGGTCGTAATGGTGAAGGATGCAAATGGATCTAAAGCAAGAAAGGAATTTACACTTACAGTTGCAAAAGATCTTGTAAACAAATCAAAGCTGTCAGCAAATACTGTAGCACTCGGAAATTCTGTAACACTTACAGGTGCGGCTTCGGGCGGCACTTCGCCTTATCAGTATGCTTACTACTACAAAAAATCCACGGACAGCAGCTATACAACACTCAAGACATTCTCAACAAAGACAACAGCTACACTCAAGCCCGCATCAACAGGCACATACAACATAGTTATCAAAGTAAAGGATAATGCAGGAACGATTGCAAGAAATGAGTATACGCTTACGGTAACAAGCACTATTGTAAACAGTTCCAAGCTGTCAGCGACATCCATTACACTGGGAAATTCTGTAACACTTACAGGCGCAGCTTCAGGCGGTACTTCGCCGTATCAGTATGCTTTCTACTACAAGAAGTCAACGGACAGCAGCTATACAACACTCGGCGGCTTCACAACAACAAAGACAGCTACATTGAAGCCTACAGCAACAGGTACATATAACATAGTTATTAAAGTCAAGGACAGTGCAGGTTCAATAGCAAGAAATGAATATACACTTAAAGTAACATAAGACGATGAATTGACTTTCGATTTAATAGTAAACATGGTTTGATTTGTTGCTCATCATTACAAAATCAGTAACCCATAACAAAAAGCGGTGCGGCAAAATGTCGCACCGTTTTTTAAAGGCTTGATTATTTGCTGAAGCCGCAGCTCTTTTGTCAGATAATAATAATATAAAAAAACGTAGATATTTCGTCATAAGCAGTTGGTATGATTTATAATACGATTTGATTCTGATGGAAAAAGAAAACTAAAGAGTATAAGAAAGGAAGAATAATTTTGAATGATAAAAATGAAGAGTATGAGAAGATAATATCGGATATAAAGAACGGTATGACAGGAGAAGCACAGACAGATGTCGGATACCTTAAAGACATGTACAGGAAATATGAAAAACATTCGGATGCACAAAGAATACAGGGTGAGTGTATAAGGATGATGTTTGAGCTTATGACTGAGGGGGAAAAGGCGGAATTTCTAAAGGAGATAACACCGGACTATTCGTGGGTAAATGAAGCTCTTAACGATGTGGTGAAAAAAATCAAAGACGGCAATATCGACAATGCACTTGAAAAAATGGAAGCACTTGTAAATCGTGTGGAAGAGGTGGATATGTATAAGGATAATGATGCTTGCGAGTATCATAGCTTTGACGAACCGTTTGAAGAGATTCTGTTCCGAAGCACTGCGAAAACCAAAAAGGAGATAAGACAAGCAGCGATACCATATGGTCAGATATACCGTTTGTACGGCTCACTTCTGATAGAGAAAAGACAGCTGGCTGAGGCACGTGAAATATTTATAAAAGGCATGAAGTGGAACCCCGTGAGTTTTGCAATATGGTCAGAATATATTGAAATATATAAAATGCTCGGAGATATGGAGCGATTTTTTCTACTTACAAATACAGCATTTGGTATAGCTTTCCATGCAAAGGACACAGCAAGGTGCTATAGAAACCTTGGCTATTACTTCATAGAAAAAAAGCTCTACAGTGAAGCGGTAGGGTGCTATATGGTCAGCCGTGAGTTTGAACCGGATGCGGCAACGGTGTATCAGGAACTTGATTATATAGAGCATACAGCAGGAAGTGTGGAGCCGCCCTCAAATGAGCTGTTTAGAGAATATGCTGAAAAGAATGGCTTTCCGCCGCATGGCAATCCCGGAATTCAGGAGCTTGCATTAACTGCTGCCCGACAGTTTTCACGGCAGGGTCAAAAGCGGATTGCAGAGTATTTCCTTTCTATTTCCAACGAACTTGCAGGAGATAAGAAAAACAAAATATGAATAATAGCGTATACTTAATTCCCAAAAGATAAGCTTTAAAAATGTGGAAAGTGGAAAGTGGAAAGTGGAATGGCAGTACGTTTTCGCTTAAGTGAAAATGATTATAGAGGTTCCCTATAGTAAATATAATAAAAACTACCGCTTCAAGCAGTACAGGCGCATAAAATCGAATAGGTGAATGAACTGTATATCCGGATAAAACAGCCGAAACAGCAGCCCCTCAGGGCTGCGCCGGCGGATGGTGACAATTATCTTACAAGTTTACGCCGTCAATCGCGGTCAGGAAAAGTTTCGGTCATATTATCGGAGTGAGCTTTAACGAACGCCGCAGCGAATCGGAGTGGCATCTTGCCACCTTGACAAATGGGAGAGAAAATGGGATAATTTAGAGGTGATAATAAAAAATTGGAGGTCGGTGTGATGAACGCAGTAATAACAGTGCTTGGAAAGGATACGGTGGGAATACTTGCTAAGGTTTCCGGAGAGTGCGCAGAGGTCGGAGTGAATATAATAGAGGTTACTCAGTCGGTGCTTCAGGGAATGTTCGCTATGATAATGTTCGTTGACATATCAAAGTGCAGCGTGCCTTTTTCTCAGCTGGTGGATACCCTTACAGCAAAGGGTGAGGAAATGGGTGTAAAAGTCCATGTGATGCACGAGGATATCTTTAATGCAATGCATAAAATATGACCCGCTGTTCCTTTGCGTTCCTGTTACGCAAACAACAGCTGACGGAGGTATGTTACTGTCATGATTAATTCACATGATATATTGGAAACTATCAATATGATAGATAATGAAAATCTTGACGTGAGAACTATTACTATGGGTATCTCGCTTCTGGATTGTATTGATGAAAATATCGACAAGGCCTGCACTAAGGTCTATGACAAAATATGCAGATATGCAGGCAGCCTTGTCAGAACCGGCGAGGATATCAGTAAGGAGTATGGTATCCCGATAATCAATAAGAGAATATCCGTTACCCCTATCGCAATGCTCGCGGCAGCCTGCCCGACTATGAATCCTGTAAAGTTTGCTCAGGCTCTTGACAGAGCGGCGGATACTGTAGGCGTTAATTTTGTCGGAGGATACTCATCGCTTGTTCATAAGGGTTTTGCTCCCGGAGACTATGCTCTTATTGAAAGCATACCGGAAGCACTTTCACTTACAGAAAAGGTATGCTCATCTGTAAACATAGGAAGCACCAAAGCCGGAATAAACATGGATGCTGTAGAAAAAATGGGAAGAGTCATCCGCAAAACAGCTGAACTGACAGCCGACAGAGACTGCATAGGAGCCGCAAAGCTTGTTGTATTCTGCAACGCTCCTGAGGATAACCCATTTATGGCAGGTGCATTTCATGGAACGGGCGAACCGGACTGCGAAATAAATGTAGGAGTTTCAGGACCCGGAGTTGTACGTGCGGCGCTTGCAAAAGCCGGTGACTGCAACATAACAGAAGTAGCAGAGCTTATAAAAAAGACTGCATTCAAAATAACAAGAACAGGAATGCTTGTAGCGCAGGAAGCTTCAAAGCGTCTGAGTGTACCGTTTGGTATAGTAGACCTGTCTCTTGCGCCGACACCTGCAATAGGCGATTCAGTGGCATATATTCTGGAGGAAATGGGTCTGGAGCAGTGCGGCGCACATGGTACAACAGCGTGTCTTGCGCTTCTGAATGATGCTGTGAAGAAGGGCGGCGTAATGGCGTCCTCTCATGTAGGAGGTCTTTCCGGAGCATTCATACCCGTAACGGAGGATGCCGGAATGATAGAAGCTGCAAGAAGCAAAGCGCTTACCCTTACAAAGCTTGAAGCAATGACAGCGGTATGTTCAGTTGGACTGGATATGATAGCAATTCCCGGAGACACAAGCGCTGAGATAATATCCGGAATAATAGCTGATGAAGCAGCTATAGGCATGGTAAACTCCAAGACAACAGCTGTAAGACTCATCCCTGCAATCGGAAAGAATGCAGGTGAGGAATTAAACTTCGGCGGACTCTTAGGACAGGGACCAATAATGGATGTAAACAGGAAGTCTCCTGCAAAATTCATATCCAGAGGCGGACGTATCCCTGCTCCCATGCAAAGCCTCAAAAACTAGCGCAGAGCCTGCGCACCCGATTCGCGCTGGCGTTCGTACCCCAAGGGCACTTCCTTCGGGCGCTGCGCTCACTCTGATATCCGGACCGAAACTTTTCCTGTCCGCGTTTCTCCGCCCAACACGCCCCTTACGGTGCGCTTTTGGGCGGTTTTAGTTTTGGAGGATGGATCTATTTCATTTTCGCTGTGCGAAAATGTACATTAATTACACATTAAAACTACAGACGTGAACAGTATTAGCCAAAGTGCCCTCTATGGGGCACGACGCGGACGGCTTGGACAAAAGCAGATGCGTTCTAAGTTGTCCAGTGCGGTCACGCACCGGTTACGCACCACATTTTTATAATTTGATAATTAGACCATAAGCACAGATATTTCCGTGAAGGATATAGCTGTGCTTATGTTTTTTGTATTTAAAAAAATTTTTTAAATTTTTTTTATTTTTTTTGAACCTGAGGGTCAATTTATGCTTCTTAATAGCAGGAAGAAATAATAAAGGGGTCGATGCATATGGTTTGAACATGGCAAGAAAAAATGTATATGAAATTATATACTATGCGATAATTCATAAGACAAAATGAAAGGATGAAAAAATATGAAAATCTCTTACAAGGTATTGGCAGTTATTCTTGCGGCAGGAATGTTAACTATGGTGGCAGGCTGTTCCGGCAGCGAAAACGCAGCTGAGACAGCAACTTTTTCTCAGGTGGATGAGTCATCTGAGGAGTCAATTGAGGAGTCGTCTGATGACGAAGAGTCACGCCTGGCAGAAGAGTCTCGTCTTAAAGAGGAGTCCCGTTTAGCAGAAGAGTCACGTAAGGCAGAGGAGTCTCGTTTAGCAGAGGAGTCGCGCTTAGCCGAAGAGTCCCGTTTAGCAGAGGAGTCCCGTCAGGCTGAAGAACTGGAAGAATACATACAGCTCATAGATGGCATGATGGAAGAAGAAAAGTATGACGAAGCACTTGCTATGGTTGATGATGCTGAATCTAAGCTTGGCGAAAAGCCCATTCTTTCCGCAAAGAGGATTGAAATTGAAACAGCCGTTGAAAACCAGATCGAAACATCTGACGAAGAGTCAGACGAAGACTCAGATACAGATTCAGATGAAGATACAAGCAGTTCATCAGAAGAAACTGTTGACGGTCCTGTCAGCCTGTCAAAAATAAAGATTCAGGGTGAAGAGGACAGCGAAGAGTTGTTTGGAACGCTCAAGGACTCCAGAGATGTAGAGTATGAGGATGCTTTGGAATTACATGTTGTCGACATCGATGGCAAAATAAGGCAGGATAAATATAAATTCATTCTTGGAAAAAAATACTCCAGATTCAAATGCGTTATTGATCCGGCAGAGGGCTTCCCTGATGCAGATTATGAAGCGGAAGGTTCTGTTATAAAAATCTATGCCTTTAGTGACACTCAGAACGATGATAGTCTGGTATATGAATCTATAGTGATGAAAAACACAACAGAGGCATTAGAGGTCGATGTCAATGTAGAGGGCTGCACTTACCTTGCTATCGAAACTGAATTAGGCTATGCACCGGTATCGGTCAATCGAAAATGGTATGATATCCTTGTTCACGATGCTTATCTTTATCCGTAAAAAATCGCCAGTTGGCATATGAGCTATAATGGTAAACGTTATATGACTGTTTTCACTTGCTGAAACAAAATGAATATCAGACAAAAGCTTTGATAGTTTGTTATCTTTCCCAAAACCCATTCATCCCCCCGAATGGACCTATGAAAATATTGAAACCAATTAAAGCATGGTATGATATCATTAAGCAAGCTTACAGGTCTGTAAGTTTAAAGAGTAACCGCTAACCTTGTGATAGGCAGGCGGTTACTTTTTTGTATGATAATATTTCAGTAACGGCGTAGCAGGGCAGATATGTAACCTGTATTTATTTTAAGATAAAGTTTACATTTAGTCAAAAATGGTATAATATAATTTTAGAAAACAAATTGTATACTCTTACCATAGAGATAATACATTACCGGTTATGATAGTATCTGAAAGCCGGTGTACAGGAGAATGATAATTATGAAGAGAAGCAATAAAAAATTTATGAGAAGCTTTATTATCGCTTTGTTGTGTACAGCAATAGGCGGTACGATGATGATGGCAGGATGTTCCGGCGAGACAGACGGAACCGATGCAAAGATAACGGTATCATCAGACTCCGGCAGCTCGGCAGCGGACAATTCCTCAGGCTCAGCCGCTGTAACTGAGACTGCGGAACATTCCGTAGAAATATCGGAAGAGGATACAAAAACAGAATACAACGCTGATGAAGCAGTGAGTATAAAACTGAACGGCACATCAGCTGAAATATCCGGAAACGGTGCAAAGCTTGACGGCAATACAATAAGCATAACTTCAGGCGGAACGTACGTAATAAGCGGAGAACTGACTGACGGTCAGATAAGCATCAATGCCGGAAAGGACGATATTGTAAAGCTTGTGCTCAGCGGCGCGTCTATAAGCAGCACAACGACCTCAGGAATTTACGCTGAGCAGTGCGGCAAGACGATCATTCAGCTTGAAAAGGGTACGGAGAACAGCGTCTCTGACGGAAGTGATTATGTTACAGAAAGCAGCGAAAGCTCAGAGGATACAGAGGACAGCAGCGGACCCAATGCCGCAATATATGTAAAGGATGATCTGACCATACTGGGAGAAGGCACCCTTACGGTCAAAGGCAACGCAAAGAACGGCATTACAAGCAAGGATATTCTTCGCATTACGGGCGGAACAGTAAATGTAACTGCCGCACATCACGGCATAACCGGAAAGGATGACCTTGCAATAGAGGGCGGCACAATAAATGTCAATGCAGAGGGAGACGGTCTGCGCTCCACATATTCCGATACTGACAAGGAAGAAAAGGGTCACATTGTCATTGAAGGCGGCGATATAACGGTAGTCTCTGGAAATGACGGCATACAGGCAGAAAAGACACTCACCATAAACGGCGGCACCATATCTGTAACGACCGGAGGCGGCGCAGTAACAACGGGCAATTCGGGCAATATGGGCGGCTATGGCGGATTTGGGGGAGAAGGAAATTCCACAAGCACTGAGGAAAGCATGAAGGGACTGAAAGCAGGCAGCTCAATAGTTGTCAACGGTGGAACCATTGACATCGACTCTTATGACGATGCAGTACATTCCAATGGTGCTGCGAAGATATCCTCAGGCACACTGACACTCAGCTCCGGAGACGATGGCATCCATGCGGATACCGTTCTGGATATTGCCGGCGGAAATGTTACGGTTTCCAAATCTTATGAAGGTCTTGAAGCTATACAGATAAATATTTCTGACGGTGTTACAGATATCACGGCAAGCGACGACGGCATCAACGCAGCCGGCGGAAACGATTCAAGCGGCTTCGGCGGAATGGACGGCAATATGGACTTCGGCGGCAGGATGCAGAGAGGAATGTCCTACAATGAGTCCGGCGCAAATGTTGAGACTCTTGCAGCTTCTACAGGTGCAGAGATAACTCCCACAGCCGCAACTGCAACAGATGATATAGCTGTAGAACTGAATATCAGCGGCGGTACACTTTATGTAAACGCAGGCGGTGATGGTCTTGATTCCAACAGTGCGCTTAACATCAGCGGCGGAACTATAGTTGTAAACGGACCGGCAACAGGCGGCAACGGAATAATCGACCATGACGGAAATTGTACTGTAACCGGCGGTATGCTTATCGGTGCAGGTACATCCGATATGCTGGAAATGCCCGGCAGCGGTTCCACTCAAAAGACCATAGCTGTCGTTCTCGGACAAACACAGTCGGCAGGCACACCTGTATATATAACAGACAGCAGCGGAAATGTAGTTGCAGCAATGGAGCCTGAGATAAATTACAGCTGTCTTGTATTCAGCGGTGAAGCCTTAAAGGACGGAGAGACCTATACTGTATACACAGGCGGAGCTGTCTCTGGTGACATCGCACACGGCTATTATACCAACGCATCCGTATCAGGCGGCACACAGTTTACCACATTCAGTGTGTCAGATGCAGTGACATACGTGACGGAAAGCGGCGCATCCTCCACATACAGCGGCGGTATGCAAGGCGGCATGGGAGGTATGCAAGGTGGAATGCGTGGCGGCAGACAGTTTGGATAATCAATGAATTTAAGGCTTAAAACTTAAGAATGAATAATAGTGGTATGATTTCGTACCCCAAGGGCACTTCCTGCCGTCGTACAGCGAAAACGGTAATAGAAAGAGTCTGTATTAAAAAACACTTCTGACAAAAATACGTCAGAGGTGTTTTTTTGCAATATAAAATATTAAACGTTTTCAGGAAATGGGTATGGAAAATTGATTTTCATGCTTATTTCAATTTTTAATGTTGACAATATTATAATTAACATTTAATATTAAAATATAGTATTTATTGTATCAGACAGAAAAAACTATAGGGGTGACTAAGTATGAAATCAAAGTCAAGGCAGTATGCTCATGCAGGAATTTACACACGGCTTCTTATATGTATTCTGACGGTCAGTATGCTGATGTCTGTATTTCCGTTTTTTGTCAGTGGCGCAGAAACTCAGGAAAAGATGCCCTCAGGTATTTCACGCAGTGAGGTAGAGAGCACAATAAAAAGCTGCTGGGATGAACATGAAGGTACCGCTGCCGGTATGGCAGTTTCCGTGTTTGATAAGAATGGAATAATTTATACGGATACCTTTGGCTATGCGGACAAGGAAAAGAATATCCCACTTGAAGAGGACAGTGTTCTTGATTGGGGCAGTGTTACAAAGACGCTTATCTGGGTCAGTGCTATGCAGCTTAAGGAACAGGGAAAGCTTGACCTGAACAGGGATATCCGTGATTATCTTCCGGAGGGTTTTCTGACACATCTGAGCTTCGATACCCCTATAACAATGCTGCACCTTATGAACCACACAGCCGGATTTGACCAGATACTCTATGAAATGGAAACACCTGATAAGGACGAGATAATCTCACTGGGGGATTATCTGAAAAAGTATCAGCCAACCCAGTCCTTTGAGCCGGGAACAACAGTGGCATACAGCAACTGGGGAGCAGCTCTTGCAGGATATATTATCGAATGTATCAGCGGAGAGCCGTTTTCAGATTATGTACATAAGAACATTTTTGAACCGCTCGGTATGAATAATACAGCGCTTAAAGCCGACCTCAGCGATAATCCGCAGGTGGCAGAAAAGCGCAGAGAGCTTCAGGGCTATACAAGGGAAGGGTACAGTGCAGGGGACTGTTACCGCTACATAATCCTGTATCCGGCAGGAATGTGTACATCTGATATAAACGATTTTACAACTTATGCAAGAGCGCTTGCGGCCCCTGAAACAAAGCTGTTCAAAAACAAAGAGACTTATCAGGAGATGATCACCACCACTACATATATAGGTGACTCGGATATACCGTCAAACTGTCATGGTTTCTGGCGGAGTATGTTCGGTGATAACGTAGCAGGTCACAGCGGCAACACCTCATCATGTACAAGTGAGCTTGATTTTGACATCACAACAGGTACAGGAATGGTAGTTATGACCAATCAGATCGGCGAATCACAGTTTTGCAGCGGGATGGTAAAATCAATAATGGGTGAGCCTTCAGCCGACAGACATGATGGTGTAAACGGAAATATCATTTCACTGCCGGCAATAATGACCGGACCCTTTAAATTTATGTCAGTAGTTTCAGTTGCAGAAGTAACAGAGGAGATGTTTGCGGAGTCTGATTATGCCTATGTCCGTCAGACAACAGATAAGGTAGACAAGCTGTCCACTGCCGGCATGGATTTTCTTGTAGTGAGTGACGGAGATATGGCAGCAATGTATATTCCCATTGCTCTGTGGTCAGCGGCATTGATTTTTGCATTAATAGGTCTGGCAGTCAAACTCATAAGGCTGATAGTCAGAAAAATAAAGAAGAACGACAATATTATTCCTCTTGGTAAGTGGAGTACAGTAAGCAGTCTGCTGATAGTCTTTTCGATACTGCTTCTTTACATTTGTGTGCAGAGCTTTTCGGATACAGCTATGTGGAGCATTGACGCATATCGCATATGGTCTGTATGTTACCTTGTATTGGCATTGGGAGCCGCTGTTGCCGCTGTTATAGGCTGCATACGTATCTTTAAAGAAAGCATGACTGTAAAGCGCAGGATATATAATTGCGTTGCAGTTCTGATGACAGCAGCTGTGATCTACAATATCGTCTACTGGCAGCTGTATGCGTTCTGGCTTGTATAAAAATAAAATGTGGAATGTGGAAAGTTGAAAGTGAAATTGCGGTATGTTTTCACACGGTGAAAACATATAATAGTAAGTGTTGTATTTACTTCACATTGAATATTATAATTGAAAGCTGTAGGCGTATAAAATTATGCCTGCGGCTTTCTTTTTTAGGATTGCTGAATAAATAGTGACCACACTGACAATATTTCTATCAGATATTTGATGTAGAAAGCAAAGCTGAAAGGGATAAAATTATTTTTTTAGGAAGGGGGTCCGGGGGAGAACCCTTTGTTTTCAAATAAAGGGTTCTCCCCCGGAGAAACTGACCGGCAGGAATAATACTGAGATAAGCTTTGGTCAGGGGGAGAGATTATGAAGATCTTTATTAAAGCGGTCTGCTGCGGTTTGGTGGTGGCGGCATTGCTGTCAATGACGGGATTTTGCGGTGCCTGCGAAGATATAAGGAATGAGGTATTCAGACTGCATATCGTGGCAAATTCGGACAGTGAAGAGGATCAGCAGCTGAAGCTTCGTGTTCGGGATGAGGTACTTGAATATACAGAGGGTCTGTTTCTGGAATGTCAGAGCAGGGATGAAGCAATAGAAAGCGCAAAGGAGAATATAGAAAACATAAGAAGCTATGCAGAGGGAGTCGTCCGGAAGTATGGCTATTCATACAGTGTTGATGCAAAAGTTGTGGATATGTGCTTTGACACAAGAGTATATGATGACGTTACACTTCCTGCGGGCAGATACGATGCACTTCGCATTGTTATCGGCGAAGGAAAGGGTCACAATTGGTGGTGTGTGCTTTATCCTGCTATGTGTATTTCAGCTTCTAAAGGAGATGAACTGTCCACTCTGGTGAATGATGGCGAGGAAGATATTATAAACGAAAGTGATAAATATACTGTAAAGCTTAAGGTAGTGGAATGGTTTGAGTATATCTGTTCCATTTTTTGAACAAAAAAGTGGAAGCCTTAAAAACCTGCAAAAAATAACAGCCGGACTACGAGCAATCCGACTGACTGGGATACAAAAATATACCTGCATTATTTATTTTTAAGTTTTAAGTCTTAAGTATTCATTAATAAAAAAGCTTTCCCCCACAGTCCGCAAGGGAGTGTGGGGGAAAATCATTCGGGAATTATTGCTGTTTCAAATCAGTTCTTTTTCTTTTTCTTCTCAACGAATGCAAAGCAGAGAACTGTTGATGCAGAAACAAGTATGATCATAAATGTAACTGCGTAGTCGCTGGAATCAGCAGTAGCAATTGTTGTAGAATCCTGTACTATTGTTGAAGTAACTGTGCTTGTTGTAGTAGTTGTTGTTACTGTAGAAACTACCTCTACTGTGCTTGTAGGTGTCTCAGGAACGCTTACAGGATCAATTACTGTTGTGCTTTCCGGAGCACTCGGCTCGGGAGCAGCAAGTGTCTTGATGATATAAACGATAACTTCGCCGTTAGAGTCTGTTGCTGTAACATAAGCTTCGCCAACAGCCTTAGCCGTAATAACGTTTCCGTCAACGCTTACGATAGACTCATCACTGCTTGTCCATGTAACGACCTTATCAGATGTAAGCTCTGTTGTCTGACCTACAGTGATCTCTATTGTGTCAGGACCGCCGACTACAACTGTAGATGTCTTGCTGATAGTTTTGCCGCTTGCAAGTGTAAGAACGTAATCAATGCCGTATACACCTGTTGCAACCTTTGAAGCGTCAACCTTGATCGGAACTTCCTTTGTAGAAAGGCTGCTTGAGGAAGCGTCTACAGAGAGCTTCTGAGAGAAGTCAACACCAAGAGCGTCTGATTTAGCGGAAAGTGTAACTGTTGTAGGCTCAGAATAGAGGTTCTCAACAGTTGCGTAAACATTCTGTGCTGCTGCACTCTGATAAAGACTTGTGATTTCGTTTACCTTAAGTGCACAGTCACCCTTATAACCAAGAGCACCAACTGCAAGAGCAACATCAAGTGTAAGCTCGTTTACAGGAGCGTCCTCGTTATAGGTAACAAGTGAAGTAACTGCTACGGGGTTGAATACTGATTCGCCGTTGCCGCCGATAAGACCGCCGGTGAATTTAATGTTCTTCCACTCGTTGAGAGTTTCTGTATGGAATGATATTCCGGGATAAACCTTATCTTCGGGGTTGATCTCAAATGTAACGCTTTCAGAGATCTCGCCGTCACCGTTGAAGTCGATCGGCTTCTGTGATACGGAAACAAGCTCATCTGATGTCTTCGGCAGATTGATGAAATAGCCGAAGGAAGCAGCAGCGTCATAAGGATCGATACCAAGAGCTTCATCGATATTGTCTTCGTCTATAGAAGGAAGATCAAAAGGCTGATAGTTGAGAACTGTGTTGCCTTCTGCATCCTTAAAGCCCTTCATCTGATAGCTGTAGTTCATTACGCTGATGTGGTTGGGCTTGTAGGTTTCATCCGAATGAGTGATCTTTCCGTACTCATCCTTGTAAAGACCGCCGTGTGAAAGGCCGAGTGTATGACCAAGCTCGTGCATGAAGGTACCTGCCTGAGGTATCTCTGCATCTGATGTCATACCTGTAGCAACGATGAAGAACTGACCGGGAGCATATTCAGCGATACCGGTGCTTGTATAGTTATCTGAACCTGCTCTATGGAACTGATCAACGAGGAGACAATACTTGAAGAGAGACCATCTTGATCTTGTGAAGTTGTCCATTGCGGTGTCATTCCAGTGGCTGTAGCCCTCACCAAGCTCAAATACATCTTCGTATGCAACTGCGTTAGCGCCTGAAAGGTCGCCCCAGGTTGCGCCTGTCTCATAATTCATGATAGAATCCGGACCTGCATCGATGTGGAGGTTTATAGGACCGGTTATATCCTCAGCAGACTTGAATGCTTTATATACATCCGCATATGCTTCTGAAGAGATCTTATAGTCTCTGCCGGCAGTAGATCTTTCAAGACCTGCTATTGAAGTTGTTACGCCGGACTCCTGCATATAGTCGACCTCGATGAATATATCGGGAACATTGGGGTCTGCGCCCATTGCAGGAAGGTCTACGAACTCGTCGCCGATAGTAACACCGTTGAGCTCCCATTCATCAGGGATACCGTCGGCGTCAGAGTCGGTCACTCTGTCAACTACCCACGTAGCAACGTCCTCCATTACTTCGCCGTAGTCATCACTGTTGATATCAATAAACTCACCGCCGGTAAGTGTATAGAGATCCTCATAACCATCCTGATATCTCGGCTGGCCTACTACAGTAGTTCTGATGTTGTACTCTCTGCAAAGAGCCTCCATAGCGTCCATTGTGGGGATAAGCTCTTCATATCCCTCGACATTTTCCTTGTAGTCAGCATCTGTCAGCAGGAACATAAAGTTCTTGTTGTCGGTGTCCTTCCACTCTTCCTCTGTCTTAAGATTTTTCAGAGCCTTGTCGATAGCTTCTGTCGGAGTCTCAGGGCCGTCACCGCCGCCGTCTACTTCGATAGCTTCAAACACTTCAACTACCTTGTCGATATCACTTGTCCAGTAGCTGCCGTCGAAATCATGGATAACAGTAGAGTCCTCACCGTCAAAGGTAACATCTCTGAAGTCGAGTACAGCCATACGAAGGTCAATGCCCTTCTCGCCAAGTGACTTTACGAACTCTGTCAGATTGGCTTTTACATTTGTGATATAGCTTCCCATAGAGCCTGTGGAGTCGATAACGAATACGAAATCCGCGCTCTTGTAGCCAAGCTCTGTTACTTCTTCGTCCGGTACGGTGATCGGGTCAGCCGATACTGTAACGAAGGATGCGGTTGCGCTGGAAACCAACAATGCAGCCATCAGCACTGCGATGCCCTTGCGCAGCTTCAATGGTTTCTTCATAACTTTCATCTCCATTAAATTTTTTAGATATACACTGTAGAATTTTACATACACTGCCTCCTCAGTGTTAAAATGTAAAATCACGGAGCCGTATGCATAAAGCTTACAACTCACAATAATCTACGGGTACAAGTACATTTTACCATTTTATAATTTTTTTTACAACTATTATTTCAAATAAAAAAGCATATTACTAATTGTATAAACTATACAATTTATACGTATATTTTATGACTCCTTAAATAAATTACATATAATAAAGGAAATCTGCAAATTATGAAAATGCCATTACGCCTGAAAGTATCAAACGTAATGGCATTATAAATGATATGAGCAGGCTTAAAGCCCGGAATTCACATTCCGGACGTGTGTTTAAAACGTCCTTGTGATTGCTCATATTTTGCTTATCTGTGGTGTCCGCTTCCGGAGCTGTGCGAGGAATTGCTGCGGGATGAACTGCGCGGAGGAGAAGAATGTCGCGGTGGTGAGGAATGATGCGAAGGAGAGGAATGATGATGAGGTCTGCTGTGTCTTGGGGGCGGCGGAGGAGGCGGACCGTGCCTTGGAGGTCCACCGTAATGATGATGATTGTGATCATAATAGTCATCGTGATATCCGTAATTGTTATAGTAGCTGCTGCTTCCGGCGCAGCAGCAAGCTCGTTTTATAGCTCTTATAATGGACGAAATAACGATAAGCACAATGATTACAACTACTGCGCCTATGATAATGGGAACCGGTATGTCTCCGGAACCCCACGCATTTTCATGGCGAGGTTCATCGTAATATCCGGGGTCATCATCATAAATAGGTTCGTCATCGTAGGGAGGGGCTTCTTCGTATCCTGCGTCCGGCTGCGGTGCTTGTCCGGTGCCGTGGTCTGCCTTGGAGTTTTCTAAGGAATTCACATATCCCTGGCTTTTTATCTCATCGATACCATTTGATATGGCTTTACGGACAGAGTCCTCGTATATCAGATCGGTGCTTTTAGGGAGATCCTGATACATAACATTCAGTATCTTATTTCTTTTTACTTCGGTATAGATATCTTCAGCTCTGTTATAGGCTCTTATGTAGTCATATGCAGGAGAATAGCCCTCGAAGTCAAGATAGATAAACAGTGAATCCGCGTCGCTTCCGAAGATGTTTTCAGCGGCGCTTGAAGTAAAGGTTTCCGTTTCGTCATCAGTTCTGTAATTGCCGCCGATAAAAACAGCGATATCAACATTAAGGTAGTCGACCGTAGCCTGAATTTTTTCCCATAGTTCCTTTTCAGAAGCTTCCGTGAGGATATCCGCTTCATCCTTAAAGTAGGCATGATCGGTGTGATAAACGGACGCCACAGAGGGCTGTACATCCGTTCCCCTATAGTCAAAGTTCGTTTTAGGGATGACGGGGTCTGCCGCATTTGCTGTCATGCTGAACATCAGGACTGCACAAACCGGCAGAATTGGTATCAGTAGTTTGCTTTTAATAGTGACCACTCCTTTCAAATAAATAAGACATCGACAATATATACTCCTATTATTTTTTATTATATCATAACTGACCGCCATTTACAATCCCTATGCTAAGTACAGAAAAATAGTTATTATCGGGTGCGCAAGCCTTGTGCCGGGGTTGATATTTGTGGGGGAGTGGTGTATAATGGGAAAAGAATATTTGTGAGATACGGTTTGTTTTTATAAGGAAAGATTATTCTAAAGAGGAAGGGAGACTTCTTTTATGAAATTGCTGATATTGTCTGCAACTACAGGCGGAGGTCATATGAGGGCGGCAAATGCTGTGAAGGACTATGTTCTCAGCCGTGATGAAAGCGCAGAGATCAAGATATATGATACCATAAACTACGTGAGTCCTCTGCTTAATAAAGCTGTTAATAAAGGCTATGTATATATGGCAAAAAATGCGCCGAAATTGTTTGGCTCAGTGTATAGAAGCTCCGATAAAAATACACCTATAAATAAAACTGTGGAGCTTACTATGACAGGCCTGAGAAACCGCTTGATGCCAATGATAAATGAGTTCAAGCCTGATGCTGTTGTTACAACTCATTCCTTTGCCGCAGAGCTTTTTTCGGCTCTGAAAAAAAGAGAGGAGCTTCAGATACCGATTATCTCTATCGTTACAGATTTTGCTGTACATAAAACATACATAAATGAAGGCGTGGATGCTTATGTCGTTTCAAGCGATGAAATGATAGAGCAGATGGTGGAAAGAGGTGTGTCAAGAGATATTTGCTACCCTTATGGTATTCCAATAAAAAAAGAGTTTCTTGAAAAAGTGGATGTTCCTAAAGCCTTTGAGGAAGAGGGACTTGATCCCGATAAACCAACTGTACTTATTATGGCTGGAAGCTTCGGCGTTACAGATGTGCTTAAGGTGTATCATAAGATCGTAAAATCTGAGTCTGATTTTCAGATCATACTTATAACGGGCAAAAACGAAAAGCTCTACGAGACATTTGAGAAGTACCTGAGCAAAATAGATATCAATAACACCATGTATGATCTGCGTGAGGAGTTTCCTGATCTGAAACAGCATTCCTCTATAAGATCATCGAAAAACAGGAAGCCATCGAAGCCAACAAAGCTTTTGTTCTTCACTGACTGTGTGGAAAAATATATGCAGATGTCCGACCTTATTGTGACAAAGCCCGGCGGTTTGACGGTGACGGAATCCATTGCTACCGGACTTCCTATGGGTATATTCAAGGCTATACCCGGACAAGAGGAACAAAATGCGGACTACCTTGTCAGGAATGGTATGGCTGTACGTATAATGAAGGACAAGACCTGTACAAAGACTATTACTGAGCTTATTGAAGATCCTGAAAAATTGCGGGCTATGCGTGAGGCTATAGCAAAATGCAATAAAGGAAACTCGTGTGAAAAAATATACTCACTTATTCTCAGATTGTCGGAACAATATAAAAAATCTCAGGATATACTTTACTGATTATTCTATATGTGTATTGTCTGATTTGTCCGAAAAGTGTATAATAGAGATTGTTGACTCGCCCTGCATGATCATTATATCGGAGGGTACGGGTCAATGCGTTGAATGATGTTTACAGAGAGGAGAAAGGCTATGAAGCTTATCACAAACGGAATTAAAGGAACAGAGGATATCCTGCCTGCTCAAAGCTATAAATGGCAGTTTGTTGAGGATATAATGAGGTCGCAGGCAAAGGTTTACGGCTTTAAGGAGATAAGGACTCCCGTTTTTGAACATACCGAGCTTTTCAACCGATCTGTGGGTGATACAACGGATGTGGTGCAAAAAGAAATGTATACCTTTGAAACAAAGGGCGGAGAATCCGTGACCCTCAGACCGGAGGGCACCGCAGGCGCTGCAAGGGCAGTGCTTGAGCACGGCGTTTATAATGACGGATATCCTATAAAGGCGTATTACCTGACATCCTGCTATCGTTATGAAAAACCACAAAAGGGACGTCAGCGTGAGTTCCATCAGTTCGGTATGGAAGTATACGGCGCGCCGTCATACTTTGCTGATGCCGAAGTGATATGCGCGGCACACTCCATCTTCGAAAGACTGGGAGTAAGAGGACTCAGTCTGGAGATAAATTCCATAGGCTGTGCAAAATGCCGCGCCGAATACCATAAGGCACTCAGAGAATATTTTGAGAGCAAAAAGGATAAACTCTGCGATACCTGCCTTTCAAGACTTGACAGAAATCCCATGAGGATACTTGACTGTAAAAGTCCTGTCTGCTCTGAGATCGCAAAAGAGGCGCCTACTGTGCTTGACTATATCTGTGATGAGTGCCGTGAGCATTTCCAGGGCGTTAAAGGCTGTTTGGATGCGGCTGATATACACTACACCGTAAATCCCGGAATAGTAAGAGGTCTGGATTATTACACAAGAACTGTCTTTGAGTTTGTATCAAGCGATATCGGCGCACAGGGTACAGTATGCGGCGGCGGACGTTATGACGGACTTATCGAAGAGCTTGGAGGACAGCACACTCCGTCTCTCGGTTTTGGAATGGGTATTGAGCGTCTGCTCCTGCTTCTGGAGGCACAGGGAATAGAGATACCTGCTCCGCCGGTATGCGACATCTATGTTATCGGCATAGGAGACAAGGCAAAGATGAAGGCTTTCAATATAATTGAGGGTGTTCGCAATTCTTCTCTGATCGCAGAAGGTGATATTGTGGGCAGGGGCATAAAGGCTCAGATGAAATATGCCGACAAGATAAAGGCAAAGTTCAGCCTTGTTATCGGTGATACAGAGCTTGAAGAAAATAAAGCAAAGCTCAGGAACATGGTAAACGGCAGCGAAAAGGTAGTACCGCTGGATGATAACTTTTTCAATGAGTTCTATGCAGCATATGTTGAAAACAATAACACAAGTCTGCTGGAGCAGCTTGAGCTGATGAAATAATAATGGGAACCCCTAATGATGAAATAACAGAAAAGGAAAGATGATCATGGCAGAATTTTTAACAGGGCTTAAACGCAGCAATTACTGCGGTGAGCTAAGAGCAGAGGATATTGGCAAGGATGTAGTGCTTTGCGGCTGGACGCAGCGTCAGCGTGACCTTGGACAGCTGATATTTATTGACCTCAGAGACAGAACGGGTATTGTACAGCTTGCATTTGACGACAACACCGATAGAGAAGTGTTTGAAAAGGCTTCTTCGGTACGTTCGGAGTATGTGCTTGCAGCAAGGGGAGTTATCAGAGAGCGCAGCGCTAAAAACAAGGAGATCCCTACAGGCGATATAGAGCTTGAAGTAAAGGAGCTTCGCATACTTTCAGAGAGCGAGACACCGCCCTTTGAGATAGTTGACAATTGTTCAACAGCAGAGCTTACAAGACTTAAATACCGATATCTTGACCTTCGCCGTCCGGAGCTTCAGAATAATATTATTTTCCGTCATAAGGTGGCAAAGGTGACCCGTGACTATTTTGACGAAAACGGTTTTATAGAGCTTGAAACACCCATGCTCATAAAATCTACTCCTGAGGGTGCAAGAGACTTCCTTGTACCGTCAAGAATACATAAGGGCTCCTTCTATGCACTTCCGCAGTCACCCCAGATGTATAAGCAGCTTTGTATGGTGGCAGGCTTTGACAGATATATGCAGATAGCACGATGCTTCCGTGATGAGGATCTTCGCGCAGACCGTCAGCCGGAGTTTACACAGATAGACCTTGAAATGTCCTTTGTTGATATGGAGGATGTTTTAGAGCTTGGCGAGGGCTACATAAAGCGCCTGTTCAAAGAAGTAATGAATATAGATATCCCTGTTCCTTTCCCCAGATATACATATAATGAAGTAATGGAACGCTACGGCTCAGACAAGCCGGATACAAGATTTGACATGGAGCTTTTTGACCTCAGCGACGAAGTTAAAAACACGGAGTTTGCTGTGTTCAGAAATGCAATTGAGGGCGGCGGTTCCGTAAGAGGTATTACTGCCAAAAACGCCGTAAAGACATATACCAGAAAAGAAATAGACAAAATGACCGAGTTTGTAAGAGGACTCGGCGCAAAGGGAATGGCATGGATAAGATGGACTGATGATAACATTTCTTCAAGCTTTGCAAAGTTTATGACGGAGGATGAGATGAAGTCTATCCTTGCAAAAGCAGGGGCTGAAAAGGGCGATGTTGTCATGATAATCGCAGACACCGACAACAATGCCGTGCTTTCTACTCTTGGTGCAGTCAGAACAGAGGCTGCGAAGAAGCTTGACCTTATAAAGGACGGTTATAATTTCCTTTGGGTAGTTAAGTTCCCGTTCTTTGAGTTTGACAAGGAGAGCGGCGAGTGGATTGCTATGCACCACCCCTTCACATCTCCCACAGATGACTGCATGGACAAGCTTGAAGGTAACAAGGGCGAGGTTTATGCAAAGGCATATGATATGGTGCTTAACGGTACAGAGCTTTCATCAGGCTCTATCCGTATTACAAATCCTGAGCTTCAGAAGAAGATGTTTGAAATGCTTGGCATGAGCGATGAAGAAGCATATGCAAAATTTGGTTTCCTGATGGATGCTTTCAAATACGGTGCGCCGCCTCACGGAGGTATGGGTATCGGACTTGACCGTCTTGTAATGCAAATGCTCAAAGCGCCTACTCTCAGAGACGTGGTACTGTTCCCGAAGGTACAGAATGCCAGCGAGCCTATGACTAACGCACCTGCCGATGTTGACCCCCAGCAGCTGAGCGACCTTGGCATAAAGGTCATCAGCGAACAGTAAACGGTGTTTACTAGTTAGTATTTATTGATTATTACATAAGGGAACCTCTAAAAACCTCCCTCACGGCGATTTTGCTATGTCTTTTTCCGTATACTTCGTTGTTAAGCCTTTTAATACATAAAGTATTAATGCGGCTTTCCGCCTCGTCTACGAAAAAATCCATGTACGCAAACTCGCTCGTGTTCCGGTTTTTAGAGAACCCCATAATAACAAAACCGATAGCTTTTGAGGATGAACCTCAGCTATCGGTTTTATTTTTGTTAAAGCTTATGATTGCTAAAAGACGGGTGCAGGGGCTGCGCCAATGACATTTGTCGAGCCGCCAACATTATTCGGGGATGGTGGGAACTTGGGCTATGAGAGTATCGATGTAGTCGGAGTCTGTGTAGCACTGTATGTGTCCGTTGAGGACGGCAATTGTCTTGCCGTCATTTCCTCTGAGAAGTAAAAGTGTGTCGGAATTGTCGGTGCTTTCTGTGCCGAAGTTCAGCGTCAGACTCAGTATCTCCTCGCACCCCTCCATGGTTTTGGGAATGTCAGTGCTTCTCTTTATCTCCTGAACTGCAAGATAGAAATTCTGGAAGTTTGCGTAATCTATCTTCTTGCCGTTGTATGTTATATCCGTTATACTGATGTCGTCATAGGTTTCATTTGTTTTGTATGTGGTATTGAAAACATATGTGTATGTTTTTTCGCCGGCTTCTATTTCCGCAGTTTTTACCGCTGAAAGGTCATCATACAGCAACGTTTCAGACATGAGGTCTGTCTTTTTGATATTGTACCATTCAAGCTCAGCGCTGTCTATCTTGAAGACCTTATTGTTCTTGCTGTTCTTTACATAGCATATGCCGTCTTTGTCTGTTTGGCTTGCAATAAGTGTAAGACTGCTTCTGTCACTCGTTGTGCAGGTTATTTTCTGGTAGGGCTTGTCAAGGCCATAGGATGCAAGCTCTTGCTCTTTTACTCCCACAGCGGCTATCTCTTTTCCGGTTATGTTGTAAATACTGTCGAAGAGACTGTCAACATTGCTATCGTTGCATGAAATTCTGTAGGGGAGAGTCATCACGTATTTGCCTGAGTTCATTTTGGTATTATTAAGCTCAACTCTTATGCTGTCCTTATATCCCGCGCCTTCAATGGATAAGCCTGTAGGTGTTCTTTCTTCGCCTATAAGCTCGGTAACGGTATGGTCGAACATCTGGAGCTTCTCTACAAAAAACATATCCACAAGTGACGAGTTGACAAGGTAAACATTCTTATCGCCTTCCATCCTCATGTAAACGCCTTTGTTTTCGGGCGCCTCAATACCGAGATACAGCTTTACCTCTGAATTATCAGAAAAGATAACGGATACGGTGGCTTCCGGCTTTTCAAGTCCGTATTCTGCATATTTGCTGCCTGACCTGTCTATGATCTGTGTTGCAGCCATATAGCGGCATTCCTTGCAAAGATTGTCTGTGAGGGTCTTTGCAAGGGCTTCATCTTCGTAGTCCTGCATGGTGTATACCATAGTTATCTCATCGCTGCTCTCAGAGCTTTCATCTGAACTTTCAACTGAGCTTTCTGTCAATAGACCCGGTGTCTCGTCTCCTGATGAAGCGCTTACATTTTCCTCAGATGACTCTGCGCTGCTTTCTTCCTCTGAAGACTTTGAAAAAGGCGCGTCCATAGATGAAGTATCATATCCAAGTAAATGATATTCTCCTCCGGAATTTTTTACAGTGATGTCCTCTGCGTAAAGATCCTGCTTATCATACAGCAGAATAGTGTTATTATCTGTGGTGGTTATCTGTTCGCTTTCAGATGGAAGCATAAGAACAACTGACAGTGCAGCGCCAAGCAGTCCTACGCAGACGGCTGAACCGATAAGGAGCTTTGTGTTCTTTTTCATACAATACCTCCGTTATCTGTTCCTGCGAAGGAGGAATACTACAAAGCCTGCGCCAAGTATTACTATCGGAATAAAGGCATAAACGACAAATCCAAGGTTGAATGCGGTGCTTCGGTCAAGGTTCAGGTCATAATCCGTTATCACCTTTTCGGCAACGCTTATGTTGCTCATTGTTCTGCCGTTCACATCAGCAAGCATTGTGGAAAGATAGGTGCTGTTGCCGTAGGAGGAACCATAATACGCTTTAGCGAAAAGATTGTACGAGCCTGAAACTATAACAGTGGAAACAGCATAGTCATTTCCGTTTGTACCCTGAGCAAGTACACATTCCTTTCCTGTTACGGCTTCTTCCATGTTCCATGTTTCCTCATCTGCATCATAAGGACACTCGCCGGATTTTTCGGAAAGAACAAGAAGGGGAGTAGAATTAATTCCCTCAATATATACAGGTCTTGTATATCCTGTTACCACCGGATAGTCGTTGTCGGTCATATTCTCTGTGTAGAGGTCGGTAAAGAATGAGCAGAGAATACCGTCATAATAGTTTGTGCTTCCGCTGACAATCTTTGTTGTGTCCATTTCAAATGCCAGCGCGTGCTCTATAGACAATCCGTATTCAAGCAGAAGAACATTAAGATGAGGTGTGTCTGCATCCATAGAATCTGCCGCATACAAAAGACTCTTTCCGTATTTACCGTCGTTTTCAAGGAAGCTTTTAAGCTCCGATACGTCCTCCTCTGAGTAGTCCCTTGTAGGCGCATATATTATCACCATATCGGTATCTCTCGGAATAGACTCTTTTACAAGAGACATTTCAGTTACATTATATCCGTTTGCAGAGAGTGTGTTTTTCAGATATGAATAGTCTGCGCTGCAATAGTCGGTTATAATAACAACATTTGTCACATCGTCGCTTGTTACTGTTACTATAGCGTTGTCGATCACCTGTTCTGCTGATGAAGAGGTGATGTATTGATAGCTGTCAGAATAAGCTTCAAAGTTATAAAGCTCTGCCGCAGTAAGGACCCGTCTGTAGTCACCGCATTCTATTACAACATCGGTCGTGTTGAGTGATGTATCTGCAAATTTATCGGCATATGTGGGACTGCGCACAAGGTCAATGTAGTTTACCTCGATCAGTCCGTCTGAATACTTTGACAGTGCCTCTGCTACAAAGGCAGTCTGTTTGCAGTAGGGGTCCATTTCAATATAGGTATTCTTATCTGTCATAAATAAAATACTTACCTTTTTCGATACATTTTCTGCAATCTTTACAGACTCATCGGACAGTTCAAAGGATTTAAGGCTTGTAATATCGGCAGTCAGTCCGGAATACTTGGATGTAAGTACAACGGAAATTATGTTCAGCAGTACTATTGCTGCAACTACAAGAAGACTTATAGCTGCGGAAATTATTCCATGCTTCGTTTTTCGTGAGAAAGACTTTTTGCCGCCTTGTTTTTTCTCAGTCGTTTTGTCGGACTTTTTCTTGGCACTGTCTTTCTTGTCAGAGTTTTTCGTTTCATTGCTTTTCTCTTCAGGCTCCGCAGAAATATCATCTTCTGTTATATCTTCTGTATCCGTAGCTGTAATGTCATCAGCTTCCTCTGCAATATCAGCTTCATATTCTGATTCGGCTTCAAGCAATTCGCTTTCAAGCTCTTCGCCTTTTTTCATGTTTTCATTTTCACTCATTGCTCACACCTCCTCATGCCCATCTTTTTCTCTCGATCATCCTGTCTGTAAAGAACAGGAAAAGAGCGGTAATGCTGATAAAGAATACCACGTCAGACAGTGATATCAGTCCCAGTGCAAAATTGCTGTACTTTGTCTGGAATGACAGAGCATTCAGGGCATCCTGAAGCCATCCCCACTGAACAGTTGCGGCTATGGTATCTATCAGGCTTATAAGTACGTTTACTGCAAAGGAGAACACCGCTGCAATGATAACGCTTTCCGTCATACAAGAGATGAACACGCCTATTGCGATAAATGCCGAACCTAAAAGCAGCATTGCAAAGACGTTTCCGAATATAACGCCCCAGTCCGGCGAACCTACGAACGAAAGCACAACGCCGTCAATTATGTAAGACAAAAGGCATATCACAAGCATAACAAGTGCTGAAAGATACTTTGCAAAGACTATCGCAGGGATATTCACAGGAGAGGTCAGAAGCGCCTGGTCGGTCTTGTTTTTCTTATCCTCCGCAAACAGTCTCATTGTGATAAGCGGTATAACAAAAAGTACTATAAAGAACATACTCTGGAACACGGTATACATATTTGATGTACCTGTGTACAAACACTGCACATAGAAGAATACACCGCAGAAAGCCATAAATGCAGCTGTAACCACATATCCTACAGGAGAACTGAAATAGGATGAAAGCTCTCTCTTAAAAATCGCAAACATAAGTTATTTACCCTCCTCATTTTCGTTTCCCGACATTATTTTCAGGAAGAGATCCTCAAGTGAACGTCCCTCAGGCTGCATCAGCATTATATTGAAGTCAGATCTGGATATCGCTCTGTAAAGTGAGCGTCTGATATCCTTATCACTTTCGATTACAAATTCATAGCAGCCCTTTTCTGTCTCGCCTCTTTTTTCTATGCCGGTGACTTTGTCAACGTTTTTCAGCACAGAGTAGATACTCTGCTCTCTGCCCTCGATAATAAGACGCAGCCGGCGTGTACCTTTGCCTGAGCCTGTAAGTTCATCAGTGACGCCCTGTGCAGCTATTTTGCCGTTGTTGATTATTATTATCTTATCACAGACAGCCTGTACCTCTGAAAGCACATGAGAGGAGAGGATGACGGTGTGTTTTTCACCAAGCTCCCTGATGAGCTTTCTCATTTCAATTATCTGTGCCGGATCAAGACCTACCGTCGGTTCATCGAGTATCAGAACGGGAGGATCTCCAAGCAGTGCCTGTGCAAGCCCCACACGCTGACGATAGCCCTTTGAAAGATGCTTGATTATCCTGCCCTTTACATCTGCAATACCCACTTTATTGCATATGCTGTCAATATGCTCCTTCATGGGCAGCCGGACTTTTTTCAGGTCGAACATGAATTTAAGGTATTTTTCCACAGTCATGTCATTGTAAAGCGGCGGCATCTCAGGCAGATAGCCTATGCTTTTCTTTGCCTCTGTAGGGTCATCGAGAATACTCTTGCCGTTGATAAGTACCTCGCCGCTGTCGCTTGATATGTAGCCGGTTATAATATTCATTGTAGTGGATTTTCCTGCGCCGTTTGCTCCGAGAAATCCCAGCACATCGCCTTTATTGATCCTGAAGCTTACGTCATCCAGTGCGCACCGCCGGCCGTAGCTTTTGGTAATATGCTTTACTTCGATCATAAATGATTACCTCCGTTTTAAATTTCTATCTCCAGTACAACGGGACAGTGATCGCTGCCGTATACATCGGACAAGATATCAGCGCGTGTTATCCTGTTCTTTATGCGTTCCGATACTATAAAATAGTCGATACGCCATCCTGCGTTGTTTTTGCGTGCATTGAAGCGGTATGACCACCAGCTGTATCTTCCGGTAACATCAGGATAAAGATATCTGAAGCTGTCCACAAATCCCGACTCCAGAAGCTCGCTTATCTTTCCGCGTTCTTCATCAGAGAAGCCTGCATTACCACGATTTGTTTTAGGATTTTTCAGGTCTATCTCATTATGTGCAACATTGAGATCTCCGCAGTAAATAACGGGCTTTATTTTGTCAAGCTCCATAAGATAATTTTTAAGGTCGCTTTCCCACTGCATACGGTAATCAATACGTTTCAGTCCGTCCTGAGCATTCGGGGTATATACGTTGACAAGATAGAAGTCTTCTGTTTCTATTGTTATCATACGCCCTTCATGCGCATGGTCATCGATATTCATACCGTTATACACTACAGACAAAGGGGTGTGAGGTGTGAAAACGGCAGTACCTGAGTAGCCCTTTTTTTCTGCGCTGTTAAAGTATTTATTATAGCCCTCCAGCGGCACTTCCGCCTGACTTTCCTGCATTTTGGTCTCCTGAATACAGATATAATCTGCATCCTGATCTTTGACAAAATCAATAAAGCCCTTTTGCATACAGGCACGAAGTCCGTTGACGTTCCAAGAAATAAATTTCGTAACGATCAATCCTTTCAAAATATGACTAATAATTCATTATACATTATAGCATACCGATCCCGACAATATCAAGCTGAGTTTTTCACAGAGCACGGAAATTGATCATGTCAGGGGCAGTTACATGGGGAAAACCCTTTTCCGGCGGAAAAAGGGTTATTCCCCATACCCCTTTCCTAAAACCGCTGTATTTTTTGTACCACATTTCAAATTAAAACTATAGACATGAACTACAATAGCCAAAGTGCTCCTTATGGAGCACGCTGCGGACGGTTCTGCCATAAATTGATGCGTTCTAAATCGTCCTGCGGGTCACCCGCCGGCGTTTCACGTTTTTACAAAATAATTGCGGCAAATGATTTATAGTTATAGGAAACAGAAAATAATTACAGGAGGAACAGCTATGCTTACACAGGAACATTTCAAAAAGGCGGACAGGGCTTCAAGAGAGGCGGCAATAGGCGGACTGCTCATGGAATACGGATTTCTTACAAGAGATACCATAGGGGAGAGCAGATGCTCCCGTCCTATAGATCTTCTCTGCATAGGAAACAGGCGCAGGCAGGTGCTTTTCACCGCAGCTTATCACGGTATGGAGTGGATAACTACTCTTGTTATGCTGCGTTTTCTTGATGAGCTTTGCTTCTCTGTACTTCATGGACAGAGTATCTGCGGCATCAGAGCAGGAGTCTTTCTTAATCAAAGGGGGCTTGCCGTAGTGCCTTGCGTAAATCCTGATGGAGTGGAAATACAGATCAACGGTGCAAAGGCTGCCGGAGAATACAAGGATACGGTTATCACAGCCAGCGGCGGAGATACCTCCCGCTGGCAGGCTAATGCTGCCGGAGTGGACATCAATCATAATTTTGACGCAGACAGTGAAAGGCTCAGGGAGCTTGAAAGAAAGCATGGCTATAGCGCCCCTTCTCCCACAAGGTACGGAGGAGCGTATCCGGAAAGTGAACCTGAAAGCCGTACTATCGCGTCATATTGCAGGACAGGAAATATCTCTCATGCCCTTGCGTTTCACAGTCAGGGCGAGGAGATATACTGGAGTTTTGGTTCATATAAAGAGCCTGAAGCGCTTAACATGGCAAAGGAAATGTCCAGAGTCAGCGGATACAGGGTCTCCGAACCTGAGGGACTTGCAGCAGGAGGCGGCTTCAAGGATTGGTTTGTAGAAAAATTCAGACGGCCGGCTTTTACAATAGAGGTGGGTAAGGGTGAGAACCCTCTGCAAGCAGAAGAGCTTGACAGTATATACAGCAGTCTGCGGGAGATGCTCGTTCTTGCTCTTGTACTTTGATATATAATGTTTTTCTGCTGCCCGCACTGTTTTGTGGAATTAACAGATGTTGGCCGACAGGTACTTGATAAATGAGAATTAATGTGCTATACTTTTGCTATTGAAAAATAGTGCAGGAATTTGTTTTTTGAAAGGGATGCTTTGGTCATGATGAAAAGGATAAGGATAGTCATGCTCGCCGGCGCAATGCTTACATCAGCTCTTTTTATGGGTGCCTGCGCACAGCAGTCCGCAAGCCGGAGCTCTGGCAGCAGCACAGAAAGCAGCACAGAAAGCAGCGCGGAAAGCAGTACAGAAAACAGTGCAGATAACAGCTCCGTTTCACAGGCTTCCGAAGATGAAAGTCAGGCGGCTTCACAGGAAAATACTGAGTCTGACGAGGCTTCCGTTTCTGATGCGGAGGAAAGCAGTAAAGCTGAAAGCGAAGAAAAATCCAAGGATGAAAGCTCACAGGCTGAAAGCAGCTATGAGCTGGAGGAGGCTTCTGAGATCAGTGTTGACGGATACTACTTTGATGATGAGCAGATAGTAACGGACTATCATGAAGCAGAGACCTTCACAAGTGATGAAAAATTCAATGAGCTTTTCGCTGAAAACAGTATAGACGCAGCTTATCTTGAGGAGTGCAAAGAGCTTGAGACTGTTTCGGATATGAGGATAATTGCAATGAAGTATGCAGGTATCTGGCAGGAAGAAGCTAATGAAGCATATGATACATTGCATGAGCTTCTTGAAGATAAGCCTGATGAGCAGGCAAAGCTTGAAGCTTCGCAGAAAAGCTGGCTTTCCACTCTTGGTGAGGTGGAGGAGAGCTTCCGTGAGGAGTCAGATGAGGACGGCACCTACGGACTTTTGGCAGCGGACTCCGCAATTATGAATTATTATAAGGGTCGTGCGGCTGTGCTTTATCAGCAGGTCTACGTACTTACAGGTGAATTTAGTATTGAATGACCACAGGGAGCATGATATATGAGTTTGAAAATTGTTAAGCGGTCAATTGCAGTATTGATGGCGTCAGTGCTGTTGTTTGTTCTTGCCGGATGTAATGTTGATGAGGTAAACCACAACAACGATTATGTAAGCTCGGTAAAGAAATATGTTGATAACGTAGTCACCTACACACGGGAGTACAAGGAATATGAGACAACATTCAATTGCCGTGATGTTGAAGAGTCAAAGAAGTACATTGGTACAATGGATTCCCTTATTGAGTGCTTTCAGAAAATACTTAAGCTTCAGTCTACAGATGAATTTGACGAATATGATTCGTCTCTGAAAACTCTTGCTCAGAGTGCGCTGGAGACTATAACGGAAATAAAGAGTCTGACCAGTTATGCTGTAGAGACAGGCGACGATACTCTTTATAAGAATGACGAGGATCTGATGCTTGAGAATTACGATGTCCTGTATGAAGGACTCAAGGATATCTCTGCCGAGATACAGACCTACTGGCGCAACGCCTGATGATAAACGTATATATCTTTATGTGCCGGCATAAGCCGGATAAGCCCCTCAGACGGTATGACAGCCGGCTGGGGGTCTCCTGTAGAAAACGGATCTTTGCATCCGTCTATTGAATGATGTTCCGGATATTGAAAGCGGCAGGTGACCAAGAAAATGAAAAAGACATTGACAAAAAGCAGACAAAAAATTCTGGATTACCTCAATGAGACATCGGACAGAGGTGTTCCTCCTACAGTTCGTGAGATTTGTGAAGCTACCGGTCTGAAATCTACCTCTACCGTTCATGCGCACCTTAAGGTTCTGGAGGAAATGGGTTATATCTCCAGAGATAAGGGGCATCGTTCCATAAGGATGTCTTCAAGTGAACCTACTGTGTTTGTTCCTGTAATAGGAAAAGTCACAGCAGGGCTGCCTATTTATGCGTTTGAAGATGTGACAGGTCATATTCCGGTACCGAAAAGCAAGGCTGAAGGACGTGAGCTTTTCGCCTTGAATGTAAGAGGCGAAAGTATGCGTGACGCGGGTATATATGACGGCGATATCGTTATATGTGAAAAGACCTCAGCCGCTGACAACGGTGATATAGTCGTAGCGATGATAGAGGAAGAGGCTACTGTCAAGAGCTTTTTCAAAGAGGAAGGATACTATCGTCTACAGCCGCATAATCCGGATTTTGAGCCTATTATCACAAAGGAACTGAGTATTTTAGGAAGGGTCGTTTCATTGTACAGAGAGTACTGACAGACTATTGACAGAATGGTTTGTCGCGGCTTTTACAGGATGTTAAAAACTCAGGATAGTGTTGATACATATATTTTCAGAAAGTGAGCAATTCCGAATGAATTATATATATTCAAAAAAGTATAGCCTTTTCAGGTGTGTGATATCTGTAGCGTCTGCAATTCTTTTAGCGGCAGCTGTGATTTTTACACTGCCTGTCACCGTTAATGCTGCTACAATTATTGATGCAGGGGATTATGTTTATCAGGTGAATGAGGACGGCAAAACCGCAGAAATAGTTCAGTATAAGGGCGAGAGCCTTTATGTTTCCCTGCCGTCTACCGTAGAGGACTATACTGTTACGTCTATTGCTTCTTCTGCGTTTATGTCCAACAAGAGTATAAAGGAGCTTGACATTTCAAATACTGTAACTAAAATTGAGTCCAATGCCTTTACAGACTGTACTGCGCTGCAAAAGCTCCAGATACCCGGCACTGTTGAGGAGATAGGCAGCTGTGCTTTTATGAACTGTACTTCCCTCGAGTCTGTAACGATACTTGACGGCGTTGTAAGTATCGGCAAAATGTCCTTTTCAGGCTGTACCTCTCTTACTGAGCTGGAGCTTCCGAACAGTCTGGATATAATAGATGACTACGCATTCTTTAACTGTTCGTCCCTGAATGATGTAAAAGTTCCGGCGGCTCTGAAGGAATTCGGCGGTTATGCACTTGAAGGTACAGCCTGGATGAAAAAACAGAAGGCTGATTACATAACAGTAGGAGACGGCATACTTATAAAATATAACGGTTCGGAAAAATCCAAGAGCCTTCCGGAAAGCATCAAGGTCATAGGCAAGTATGCCTTTGCAGAAAACTATGAGATAGATACTATACTTCTGCCGAAGAGCGTTACAAAAATATCCGCCCACGCATTCCAGAATTGTATCGGTCTTAAGAAGGTCAGCCTTCCCGCTTCGATAACAGAAATTGAAGAATATGCGTTCAAGGGATGCGAGTCTCTGAACAATGTAGTGCTTTCGCCTTCTATATCAAAGCTTTCGCCGAATATGTTTGAAAAATGCAAGTCGATGACTGAAATATCCGTTCCTCCGGGCGTGATAACTATATGCGAAAGTGCGTTTGCTGACTGTACCGCTCTGGAAACTGTAAAGCTCCAGAATGGTACACAGGAGATAAGCTCAAATGCTTTTGACAACTGTACATCACTGCGCCGTATGATAATCCCTGAAACAGTAAAGGAGATATTAACCACTGCCTTTCCGGGCTGTATCAATCTTACGAGGGTCGAGTTCAACGGAGATACGCATGTATGTTCCCTTGCGTTCACTGACTGTATAAATCTTCATGAGGTGGTCTTCTACAAAAATCCCACCAATATAGAGGATATGGCATTTTACGGATGTACTGAGCTTATCATGTACAGCGACAACAGCCTGTATGTAGAAAACTACGCACAGAGCAACAGATTTGAAAGCGATACCATAAGAAATCTTCCGCCTTACAAGGACAAGGGTGTAATATCTCACGAACTGCCGAAAGAGGAAAGTCAGTTCTCCGGAGACTACATGGTGATACTTATCGGTATCATAGTGGTAGATTTAGCGCTTATAATAATTTTCAGCTTGTACATACTGTTCGTTCAGCCAAAGGGACGTCACAGCAAGACTCATGCAGGAGCGGCAAATAAAGGCGGAAAGTATTCACAAAGACGCAAAAGGGCAAAGGCTGTAAAGCAGTACCTTCACTCAGATGACAAGTCTTCTTCAGTTGCCGAAAAGCCATCGCAGAAAAAACCTGCTCAGCGTACAGCTGCACAGAACAGACCGGTCAGTGAAGGCGGCCGCAGGGAAAAGCCTGTTACACAAAAAGCAGCCGCTGAAAGGAGAAATGCTTCCGGAGAAGCTGCTGCAAAAAAACGCAGCTCCACACAAAAGCCTGTTCAGAGAACAAGTCACGGAACTTCTTCAACAACAGCGCATAATCCGCCGCATAAGCGCACACAATACCCACCGCATACCTCATCTAAGACAAACAACACAAAAGACAGAAAAGACAGGCAGTGATATTTAGGTCTGCTTTTCTGTCAAGAGGTGAACAAATGCACAATAAGCTAAAAAAAACCAAGCAGCTTGCCGTAACGGCAATGCTGCTTGTTGTTGCATTTATCCTTAGCTGGATAGAAATGATAGTGTCCTTGCCGATGATAGTACCCGGCATAAAGATAGGACTTGCAAATATAGCAATTCTTTTTGCTCTGTATTACTGCGGCTTACCGGATGCGCTGCTTGTGCTTGCCGGCAGACTGCTGCTGAGTGCGGTGTTGTTCGGAAATGTGTCATCACTGATATTCAGCGCAGCAGGAGGGATACTGAGCTTTATTGTTATGTGCGTATGTAAAAGGCTGTTCGGTAAACACATAATATATGTCAGCATTACAGGCGGTGTGTTTCACAACATAGGTCAGCTTATCGCAGCTTCGATAGTTCTTTCGACCCCGTTCCTTTATTATGCTCCGTACCTTATCATCGGCGGTATAGCAGCAGGCGCATTTGATGGCTTTATTGTGAGTCGTGTCCTACATTCGGGACCCTTTAAAAAAACTAATTAATACTGAAAACTTAAGACTTAATAATGAATAATGTCGGTGTGTTTTCACTAACGTGAAAACAAATCATAGTAAGCTTATCTGAGCCGGATGTTCATGCTCTGAATGTTGAGCATGAATCATTTTTTCCAGTACTTTCTGTCGAGATTTCTGTATTGTATGGCTTCAAAAACGTGCTTTGTTTTTATTACCTCAGAGCTGTCTATGTCAGCTATCGTTCTTGCAACCTTCAGTATTCTCACATAGGCTCTGCCGGAAAATCCAAGTGCATCGAAGGATTTTTTCAGCGTTGATTTAGCGTTGTCATCAAGGGGACAGCACTCAGCCATCAGTGCGGCAGTTATTCTTGCGTTGCAGGTAATGCCGGTGCCTTTGAAGCGTTCGTTCTGTATGCTGCGTACTCTGTCAACGCGCTTTTTTATCTCAGCAGAGCTTTCTGATTTTGAGTTCGACGACATTGCTTCAAATTCTACAGGAGGTACTTCAACATGAAGGTCGAGTCTGTCCAGAAGCGGTCCTGACACTCTTGCAAGGTAGCTTGCAACAGTCTGACGGCTGCAATTACATTCCCGTGTGGGGTGTCCGAAATATCCGCATGGACAGGGATTCATAGCTGCGATGAGCATTATTGAACACGGATATGTAAGAGTAGCGTTTACTCTTGAAATAGTGACCTGACCGTCCTCTATTGGCTGACGCAGTATCTCCATTGCATTGCGGCTGAATTCCGGCAGTTCGTCAAGAAACAGAACGCCGTTATGCGCAAGAGATATTTCTCCCGGATGTGGTATGGCACCGCCGCCTGAAAGTCCGGCAGGGGAGACGGTATGGTGAGGTGAACGAAACGGACGGTGAGTAACAAGGGAAGTTTCCTTGTTAAGGGTTCCAGCAATGGAATGTATTTTAGTGGTTTCTATCATTTCGTTGAAGGTCATATCAGGAAGTATGGACGGTACACGCTTTGCAAGCATACTTTTACCTGTACCGGGACTTCCTATCAAAAGTATGTTGTGTCCGCCGCAGGCAGCGATTTCAAGGGCGCGCTTTACCGACTCCTGACCCTTTACATCGGAAAAATCCAAGGGATAGACCAGGTCGTCATTTCCCGGTTTTGTAAATTTCTCCGGAGGTATTATGTCCTGACCTCTGAGATGCTTTACAAGCTCGTTGGTGTTTTTCACAGGTATAATATCTATTCCCTCAACAACAGCGCCTTCTCTTGCGTTTTCATAGGGTACATAGAATTTTTTGATGCCATCTTTTTTTGCCTGAATAGCCATTGGCAGCACACCGTTTACCGGACGAAGCTCTCCTCCAAGAGACAGTTCGCCGATAAAGGCTGAATCCGATATGTCACCTCTTATGGATCCGGTAACGAAAAGTATGGATATGAAGATAGGAAGGTCGTAAACGGATCCGGCTTTTTTGACGTCCGCAGGAGCAAGGTTCACTATTATCCTGCACATAGGAAATTCAAAGCCTGTGTTTTTTACTGCGGAACGCACACGGTCACGAGCTTCTTTGATCGCCGCGTCAGGCAGACCGACGATCTCAAATGCAGGCATACCTCTTGAGATGTCTGTTTCAACAGAAACTTTAAAAGAGTTCATACCATAAAGACCCATACTGTTTACTTCAACAACCATTTTTGTCACCCGATTTGCTTGATTTTATTATCATTATATATTATTTTTTTCAAATATACAATCGATGTAACAAATATTTGATTTATTCGTTATCTTGCACAATGATGACTGTAAAATTTTATCATAATAACGAAATATCAGTAGAACAAAAATGCTTTGTTCGGTTAAAGAATAATAAAAAAATGCGTTTGAATATAAAAAAATATTGACTTATTTCTAAAAATAGTGTATGATGTATAATATAGTTGAGTACGGGGTGTCGGGATGCTTTGTGATGATTTTTACGATAGCTTGAAAAGCGTTAGTGACATCGGTCTTGTACAGCTTTATAGGAATGGTGATCAGGCGGCATTTCAACAGCTTGCAATGCGTTATTATCTTTTGCTGAAAAAGAAAGCCGCAGCTTTTGCGTGCAGTATTGTAGAATCTGATGATCTGCTTCAGGAAGGATTGCTTGGACTTCACAGTGCAGCGTGTACCTTCAGTGAGGACGGCAGGGCGTCGTTCCGTACGTATGCGGAGGTTTGCATCAGGAACAGGCTTTCTTCATATGTGCGCCGTATGAACAGTAGAAAGAGCAGAATAAATGATAACTGCGCACCGATCGAGGAGATAAGCGGTGACGTACCGTCGTCTCCCGAGCATGAACCTGAAAATGCTATGATCAGTGCCGAAGAGCTTGACGAACTGGAAAAATACATACGCGAGCGTTTGTCAAAGACTGAGTATTCGGTCATGAGTCTGTATATTGAGGGCAGGACCTATGAGCAGATCTCGAAGGCGCTTGGAATAAGCGTGAAATCATGCGATAATGCTATGCAGCGCGCAAGGAAAAAGATCAGGGACAGGATATAGCTTTTTGTCTGATGGTCTGAATGTCCGGCTGACAGGCTTGAGGTTTGGCTTGTGCCTGTAATTCCGTGTAGGATGTCCCGGAATATCATATGCCCATGTAGCTTATATAAGGAGAGCGTTGACTTTAAAAAATCAAAGGTGGCGGTGCAATTCCGTCCGGGGGCGAAATTTTATATTATACCAAAGCGAGGTAAATCAAATGTACGAGGATAAGACTCTCATCTGCAAGGAATGCGGCGCTGAATTTGTTTTCACAGCCGGCGAACAGGAATTTTACGCATCAAAGGGCTTTGAAAACGAGCCTCAGAGATGTAAGGCTTGCCGCGATGCAAGAAAGAATGCTCAGAAGCCTGAGCGTGAGATGTACACAGCAGTATGTGCTGCTTGCGGCAACGAAGCAAGAGTACCCTTTAAGCCGCGCGAGGATCGTCCTGTTTATTGCAGCGAGTGCTTTGCAAAGATGAAGGAAGAGCAGGAGTAATATCTCCGCAGCTCCAGACAGTCTTGTAACTAAGAAGCGTTCCGGATAATACCGGAACGCTTTTCTTATGCCAAAAACAGGTTATGCAAAAAACAGGGCAGAGCCGAAGCTCTGCCCGGAGGATAATATTATTTGCTGACATTACCGTAAAAGGCAATTTCATTTTTTGATTCCCATGGAGTATTTTTAAGGATAAGTTCTGTGTTGCAGCCGCTTTGTTTTACAGAGTCCGATAAACTTACGATATCCGCAAATTTGTACCATTTTGTTTCGCCGTCATAATCCATCTGGTAAATGGTATTCTTTTCGATTTTGAAAAGGAAAGCATTTTCATCGATTTTATCATTACAGTCGTCACATTCTATGTAATATACAAGCTTGCCGTTTTCACTAAGTTCAATATGGTAATGTGCATTCGTACCTCCGCACTTGCTGCACTTTCCTGTAAGGCTCTCCCATTCTGATGGGGTATCTCCGTCTGAAGCACTAATGAGCTGTGAAAGTACCTGAAGCTCCTCAAGCTTTTCTACAGCAGGCTCATAGTCCTTCAGTGCTGCATACTTTTCAAGTGCTCTTCCGTATCTTGTCATATTGTAATCTCTGTTAGCTATGTTGTAGGAACATTCGTCCATTTTTTCCTGAGTGTTCTTATAGCCGTGGTCATTGAGAAGCTTGAACTGTTTATATGCAATGTCATACTTCCTTGCTTCATTAAGATAGTACTCAGCTTCTCTGAAAAGTCCTGCATAGCATTCTTCCAGCTTGTCTTTGGAGTCCTCATAATCACCTGCTGATATAAAGAAATCAACGGCTTCTTCATAGTTGCCGGCATCCATGCTTGCGCTTGCAAGCTTGTACATCATAATCTGGTACTGTTCATCTGCATCCGAGTATCCACTGATACTTTTGTAAAGCTCAGCAGCCTCAGCATATTTGTCATCACGTCCAAGCCCTGCGGCTTTATTGTAGGTGGATTTTTTCAGATACTCATTACTTTCCATAAATCCGTTCAGATTTTTGAAAGCTTCTATTGCTTCATCATAATTACCTTCGTTCATAGCGCTTATTGCACTTGAATAGGACAAATAAGGTATCAAAAAGAAAATCACGCCAAAAGCAGCTGCTCCGATAAGAACAGTAACGAAAATAGAGATGAACACTTTTTTTGTAGCTTTTTTTGACTTTTGTTTCATCTGCTGCTTTTTGTAGTCCTGTTTTCTTTTTTCGAATTCTGCCTTCTGACTTTTTTTATCATCAAGCATTCTTGCCTGTTCCTGTATTTCTTTTTTTACTCTTGCGGCTTCTTCTGCCTGAAATTCCTTCTGATGTTCAAGAACTTCAATGGAAGTATTTTTTTCAAGCCAGGAACGTCCTACTCTGCACTGAGAACAGACGCGTTCATCACTCCAGTTAAAGCCGCCGCAGGCGCACAGCCAGTGGTCTTCCTCAAATACGGGTTCCATAACAAGGTTAGTACCGTCAATACCGCTTCGGGCGCATATATCAAGAAACTGTTTGGTATAGTCTCCCAGTATGGTATAGATACTTTTCTGTTCCAGTTTAATGTCGAAGCGTAAATTATCCTCGTTTTCCCAGACCTGGTCATATATGTTGGTCACACGTTTGATGACATATTCGATGTTTCTTGTATCGATATTATTGACAGGAATTTTTCTGTTAAAGCCGAAATCCGAATTTCTTTCAACATCAAGACCGCTGAAGGTAACATTAGTAATATAATCTATAGGTTTACGAAACTCATCATAGCAGATTATATCGAAGGTAATAGATTTCATATTATCGGGCTGAACATTGAGAAACTTAGCCGAAGTAAACATTTCTCCTGTTTTGGTATCCAGCACGAGACGCGTAGCACAGATAACTATAGGTGAACCTTCAAACCACATATTATCGTTAAGTTCTTCAAGAGTTTTAAGATCTGCGTCTGCCATTTTCCCACCTCTGTTTCAATTTTTAAAAATCCGTTCACATCAAAAAAACTTATTCATTTACACAAACTATCCTATAATCTTCCATACAATTAAAAACAAACAATACCACACTCTAATTCTATTACAATCCCCCAAAAATGTCAACTGCGGCGGCGCAAGGCTTGCGCTCCCGATTCGTGTTGGCGTTCGCTTGCGCTCACTCTGATATCCTGACCGAACATTCATTGTCCGCGATTGACGGCGCGCACTTGTCAGACAATATTCTCCATCCGCCGGCGCAGCCTGAGGGCTGCTGTTTCGGCTGTTTTCTACGAACATACAGTTCATTTTCCTAATCAACTTTATGCGCCTGCATATTTCAATGTTCAATTTACAATTTATATATTCTGCAACAAAAGTTGTAGACGTGTACAGTAATAGCCAAAGCGCTCCCTTAGGAGCGTGACGCGGACGGGTCAGACAAATGTAGGTGCGTTCTAAGTTGTCCAGTGCGGTCACGCACCGGTCACGCACCGGTCACCCGCCGATTACGCTGAGTCCTTCGAGCAATATCTTAGTACCGATAAGTATGAGAATGATACCTCCTGCAAGCTCTGCCTTTGATTTATATTTTGTGCCAAAGAGACTTCCGATCTTTATTCCTACAGCTGAGAAAATAAATGTTGTTACACCTATGATGAGAATTGCAAGTATTATGTTTACATCAAGAAAAGCAAAGGTAACGCCTACTGCGAGAGCATCTATACTTGTTGCTATTGCAAGCAGAAGCATAGTTTTTATGTCCATAGCGGCGTCCTGCTTGTCCTCATCTTTAGAGAATACCTCTCTTATCATATTTGCACCGATAAGGAAAAGCAGTGCAAAGGCTACCCAATGATCGTACTGGTCAATAAAGCCTGCAAATACTGCCGCCAGCAGATATCCTATCAGCGGCATAAGTCCCTGAAATCCTCCGAACCACGCGCCTGCTTTTACACAATGTGACGGCTTTATCTTTCCCAGAGATAAGCCCTTACAGACTGAAACCGCAAAGGCGTCCATTGAAAGTCCAATAGCAAGTATGATTATCTCGTATATCTGCATGAATATATCCTCCCCATGATAATGTCGATATATGTCTGTGGTGAATTTTAATATTATAACACTTGGGGATAGCATTTGCAATGCAGAATAATCGACTTTTTGCATATCAATAATCGTTATTTGTTTTGTTTGATTTCCGGAAAAAATCTTTCTCAGAGTAAAAAATGATATAATAGATATTATTGAGCAGCATGAGTGCGTTGTTGGTCAATTTGTATTGTCTGACGTTTTATATATTGCGGACAATAAATATTTATGATGTCTTGTAATTTTGCTGCACATGTGTTAAAATAATCGATACATAAGTTACTGTACAAACATGAATAATACAAATGTAAAAAGATGATTTGATTACTATATATTGGAGACTGCGATTTTATAAGTTGCTTATAACGGAGGCGGTTATTTTATGAAGGCGTTCAGTATAATAGCGGCGATCATATCTACAGTTGTTAATGTTGCCCTGACTGCAATAATATCTTTAGTTGTATATAGGGAACTGAAAGCTAAGTATGAGTTTATGGATATTGATATTGAAAAAATCTGATCAACCGGATAAAAATGATTTGGAGTGATATTATGACCGACACAATAAAGAAGTGTCTGCCGCACAGTCACAGTGATAACGAAACATGGCTCATGGAAAATATGCCTGATATACAGACAGTTACGACAGTTGCAGAAGCAATGAAGCAATTGGGTGATCCGAGCAGACTGAGGATATTCTGGCTTTTGTGTCACTGCGAGGAATGTGTGATAAATATTGCTGCGGCAACAGAGATGTCCAGTCCGGCGGTATCGCATCATCTGCGTCTGTTAAAAAGTGCAGGGCTTATAGTTTCCAACAGAAATGGCAAGGAAATGTACTATAAAGCTGCTGATACTGAAATTGCAGAGAAGCTTCATCACACAATAGAAGAAATAGCTATGATATCCTGTCCGGAAAAGCATCATCATTCCTGAGCTTAGGAAAAACTTACTCATGCTGCACAAAAAGTGCGGCATTTTTTTGCTTGAAAAACCTATATAGTTTTAATGTGGAAAGTGGAAAGTGGAAAGTGGAATAATGGTATGTTTTCACTGAAGTGAAAACAATCATAGTAAGTTAAAAAAACTACAACTTCAAACGGTACAGGCGCTGAAGTTTAAAAGGGAAAATAACTCTTTATACCTGTAAGAAACAGCCGAAACAGCAGGCACTTAGCCTGCGCCGGCGGATGGGGAATATTGTCTGACAAGTGCGCGCCGTCAATCGCGGACGGAAAAGTTTCGGTCAGGATATCAAAGTGAGCGCAAGCGAACGAGAGCGCGAACACGGGTCCAGCGTCACGCTGGGGGTTGAAATTTGGGGGGGAATGTACTATAATACAATAGAGAAAATTTTTTTTCGATAAAATTTGGCAATGTTGTCTGTTTGATCGCTTGGATTGATCATATCGGGGATAATGTTGATCACAAAAGGGAGGATACGGATGAGTATTCAAGAAAAAAATGAGGCTCTGGCAGAAGCACGTGAAAAAACAAGCGGCTCAAAGGCTTATTCACGTCTTGTAAAACTTTTTGATGACGGGGCTTTTAACGAGATCGATGCTTTTGTAAAATCCGCTGACGGCTATGCAGAAGTGGTCGCAGCTCATGGCAGTGTAGACGGACTGGGCGTTTATGCCTTTGCTCAGAATAGTGACGAGGCAGGCGGAGCTATGTCAAAGGCTCAGGCTGCGAAAATCAAAAAAGTATATGACCTTGCATTGAAAACCGGTGAGCCTGTAGTGGCTATATATGACTCTATCGGCGGCAGACTTGATGAGGGTGCAGAGCTTCTTGCATCGTATGGTGATGTACTGAAGTTTTCAAATAACCTTTCAGGCGTTGTTCCGCAGATATCTCTTGTTCTTGGCAAGTGCTTCGGTACACAGGCTCTTATTGCTGCCTGCGCTGATATAGTGGTAATGTCGGAGGGTGCTCAGATGTCCCTCGATACAAGCGGTGCCGATGCGGACGCAAAAAGCAACGCAAAGCATGGCGTTGCACATATCCTTTCAAAGGATGAGGACGAGGCAATTGAAAAAACAAAGGCACTCATTACTTTGCTCCCGTCAAATAACCTGTCGGATGCCTGCGTTGCTTATGACAGCATAAGCGCAGAAAAGAATACCGATATCAATATGTCAGCAAGTGAAGCGGCTCTTTCCGTAGCTGATGAGGGCAGTGCAGTGGAGCTTCAGGCAGATTTCGGTAAGGCGTCAATGACAGCCCTTGCTACGATAAACGGCACTACAACAGGTCTTGTTGCAATCTGCGGTGAGTCTGTTGACGGAAGATCATGTAATAAGGCTGCAAGATTTATACGTTTCTGCGATGCATTCAGTATTCCTGTTGTGACCTTTGTGGATGCTGCCAAGTTTGAGTGTATAAAGTCTGCCGCTAAGCTTACCTCCGCTTATTCAGAGGCAACTACAGCAAAAATCGCTGTAATTACAGGTGATGCTTTTGGCGCGGTGTACATTGCAGCAGCCGGAACAGGTTCTGCAAGTGATATGACTTACGCATGGACAAAGGCTTCTGTTTCTGCTCTTAATCCCGAAGCCGCTGCGGTTCTTATGCTGGGTGATGACTTCGGAGGAAAGCTCAAAGGCTCAAAGTCGCCTCAGGCAGACAGAGCAGCAGTTGTTGCTGAATTCAAGGATAAAGAGCTTACTGCAATGAATGCCGCTGCAAACGGCTATGTTGATGATATTATCTTTGCGGAAGAGACAAGGATAAAGCTTATAGCTTCCCTTGATATGCTCTGCAATAAGAGAGTTTCGACTCTGCCCAAAAAGCACAACAACCTCTATATTTAACCTGAATGGGTTAGAAGCTCCCAACGATATAGTTGTGGGAGGATGTCAACAGATATAAACGAAAGGAAGCTATGATATGAAAAACTTAAAAATAACCGTTAACGGTGTTGTATATGATGTTCAGGTAGAGGAGGCAGACGGTTCTTCCGCTCCTGCTGCCGCTGCGCCTGTTGCTCCTGCGGCAGCCCCCAAAGCAGCTCCTAAGGCCGCTCCTGCTGCCGGCGGTGAGCCTGTAAAGTCTCCGATGCCCGGAACCATTCTCGATGTTCCTGTAAAGGTGGGTCAGGCTGTAAAGACCGGAGATGTGCTTGTTGTGCTTGAAGCTATGAAAATGGAAAATGAGATCAAGGCTGCGCATGACGCTACCGTTGCTTCAGTCGCAGTAAACAAGGGCGAATCCGTAGATACGGGTGCCGTACTTGTTACCTTGAACTGAGCGGCTTTCCGGAACAGAAAGGGGTAATGTCATAATGGCAAAGAAAATTCAGATCACGGAGACGATACTCCGAGATGCACACCAGTCGCTCATTGCGACGAGGATGCCTATAGAGGATATGCTTCCGATCCTTTCAAAGCTTGATGAAGTGGGCTTTTACTCACTGGAATGCTGGGGCGGAGCGACATTTGATTCCTGCATACGTTTTCTTAATGAGGATCCGTGGGAGAGACTTCGCACAATACGCAAGAACTGCCCTAACACAAGGCTCCAGATGCTTTTCAGAGGACAGAATATGCTGGGTTACCGTCATTATGCCGATGATGTGCTGGAGTATTTTGTTCAGCGTTCGGTAGCAAACGGTATAGATGTTATCAGGATATTTGACGCTCTCAACGATATCAAGAACCTCCAGACAGCAATAAATGCAGCCAAGGCAGCTAAGAAAGAAAACCCGAATGTGGAAGCTCAGGTAGCAATGAGCTATACAACAGGTCCTATATTCACAACAGATTATTATGTTGATTATGCAAAGCGCATAGAAGAAGCAGGGGCAGACTCTATATGTATCAAGGATATGGCGGCTCTGCTTACGCCGTATTATACAGCCGAGCTTGTAGGCGCAATAAAGAAAGCTGTAAAGATACCGGTTCAGCTTCATACACACTATACCTCCGGACTTGCTTCAATGTGTCTGCTGAAAGCAATTGAAGCTGGATGCGACAGGATAGATACAGCTATGTCGCCTCTTGCGAACGGCACCTCTCATGTGCCGACAGAATCTATGGTAGCTGCTCTTCAGGGTACAGAATACGATACAGGACTTGACCTTGTAAAGCTTTCCGAAATAAGAGACTACTTCATGGGACTTCGTGAGAAATACATAAAGAGCGGACTTCTCGATCCCAAGATGCTTGCAGCAGATGCAAAGGCACTGATCTATCAGGTTCCGGGCGGTATGCTTTCCAATCTGCTGTCACAGCTTAAGGATGCAGGACAGGCTGATAAGCTTACTGAGGTTCTTGAAGAGGTTCCGAGAGTTCGTAAGGATGCAGGATATCCGCCGCTTGTAACGCCTACATCACAGATAGTTGGTACACAGGCAGTGTTCAATGTACTGTTCGGCAGATACAAGAATTGCAGCGGACAGTTCAAGGATCTTGTGGCAGGAAAGTACGGTACTACTCCGATAGCTATAGATCCTGAGTTCCGCAAGTCCATAATCGGTGACGAAAAGCCTGTTACCTGTCGTCCGGCAGACCTTCTGGATCCGGAGCTTGAAAAGCTTCGTGCTGAGATACCGCAGTGGATAGAGCAGGAAGAGGATGTACTGACTTATGCGCAGTTCCCGCAGGTAGCGCCGAAGTTCTTTAAAGCAAGAAGAGATGCAAGAATAGGGATAAACCCTTCTGCGGATACAAAAAATAAGGTTCATCCTGTATAAATTGATATATAGTTGATCCTGAGAATGAATACTCCACATCAGACAAAGGGGAGAATATACTTGAAGCCTGAAACGATGCGTATGTATCTTGTTACAGACAGCAGCCGCTGTACCGAAGAGGATTTTCTGAATAAGGTAGAGCTGGCTTTAATGGGCGGAGTGTCCATTGTGCAGCTCCGTGAAAAGGATAAAACCACAAGAGAGATGATCTCTCTCGCAGAAAAGCTGCATGAGCTTACCAAAAGACATGGCGTACCTCTGATAATAGACGACCGTATAGATGTAGCTATGGCTGTCGGTGCTGAGGGAGTACATCTCGGACAGGAAGATATGCCGGTCAGCACTGCACGCAGGCTGCTGGGTGATGGTTTTATCATAGGAGCAACCACAAAGACCGTTGAGCAGGCTTTGACAGCATATAACAGCGGAGCCGATTATCTTGGCGTTGGAGCTATATTTCCTACCACGACAAAGGTAAAGACTGTTCTCACTTCCACCGAGACTCTCGGAAATATATGTGATGCCGTGCCTATACCCGTCAATGCTATCGGCGGTCTGAATGAAGAAAATATTCATGTGCTGAAGGGTATCCCGATTGCAGGTGTCTGTGTAGTTTCTGCAATAATGAAAGCGGATGATCCCGGAAAAGCCGCAAGGGCGCTCAGAGAAAAAATAAACACTGTACTTGGCTTATAAAAATTGCGCCGTCTGGCGGCAGGCTGCGGAGATCAATTTTTAAAATCTGCATTTCTGTGATGTCCGATATTTTTGCATATCGAACACAAACTGTAGATATTTGTCTCAAAACAGATAATATTCAGCGGTTTTAGGAAAGGGGTATGGGGAATAACCCTTTTTCCGCTGGAAAAGGGTTTTCCCCATGCAGCTGCCCCTGCAAAATTGATTTCCCCCGGAAGACCTGAACAGAGGTGAAAAATATGAAAACAGCTTTATCTATTGCAGGCAGTGATTCAAGCGGAGGCGCAGGGATACAGGCGGACATAAAGACTATGACCATGAACGGCGTTTATGCCATGAGTGCCATAACTGCTCTTACGGCTCAGAATACAACGGGAGTCAGGGGGATAATGCAGTCAACACCTGAATTTTTAGCAATGCAGCTTGATGCTGTTTTTGAGGATATTTTTCCGGATGCGGTGAAGATCGGCATGGTGTCGTCTGAGGAACTGATAAGAGTTATTGCCCGTAAGCTTGAACAGTATAACGCACGTAATGTTGTACTTGATCCGGTGATGGTGGCAACAAGCGGCGCTCCGCTTTTAGAGGAAGGTGCTGTAAATGCACTTATCAGTGAGTTGTTTCCGGCGGCGGATCTTGTGACTCCGAATATTCCGGAAGCAGAAATTCTTTCAGGACAGAAGATAGAAAACGCAGAAGACATGATCTCAGCTGCGGAGCATATCGGAAGAAAGCACAGCTGCGCAGTTTTGCTCAAGGGCGGACACAGTATCAATGATGCAAACGATTTGCTGTATTGCGATGGAAACATCAGATGGTTTGAGGGTAAGCGTATCAATAACCCCAACACACACGGGACTGGATGTACCTTGTCCTCTGCAATAGCCGCAAATCTCGCAAAGGGACATGATGTGTTCTATTCTGTTCAGAAAGCAAAGGAATACTTGTCCGGAGCACTCTCTGCTATGCTGGATATCGGCAGCGGCTCAGGACCGATGAATCATGCTTTTATACTGAATAGTGATTAGTGGTTAGTGGTTAGTGGTTAGTGGTCAGTTGTCAGCTGGGAGTAAACTGTACCTCCCATGCAGGCAATGCGCCATTCCACATTTTATTATCACTCTTTTGAAAGGAAATAATAATAATGAGAGAATATACTACCCAGATGGATGCTGCAAAAAGAGGGATAATTACACCCGAAATGAAAGCAGTAGCAAAGAAAGAATACAGGACTGAAGAGGAAATAAGAGATCTTGTGGCAAGGGGACAGGTCGCAATATGTGCAAACAGGCTTCACACCTGTATCGACCCTAACGGAGTTGGTTCTATGCTCCGTACAAAGATAAATGTCAATCTTGGCGTTTCCAGAGACTGTAAAGACTATGATATAGAAATGCAAAAGGTAATGGCTGCTGTGGATATGGGTGCAGAGGCAATAATGGATCTTTCTTCACATGGAAACACCCAGCCGTTCCGTCAGAAGCTGACAAGTGAGTGTCCGGCGATGATCGGCACCGTACCTGTATACGACAGCGTTATACATTATCAGAGAGATCTTGCCACCCTTACCGCTAAGGATTTCATAGATGTAGTAAGACTCCACGCTGAGGATGGTGTGGACTTTGTTACCCTTCACTGCGGCATTACAAGAAAAACAATTGACCAGATAAAAAAGCACAAGAGGAAAATGAACATCGTATCAAGAGGAGGTTCTCTTGTATTTGCATGGATGAGCATGACAGGAGAGGAAAATCCATTTTACGAGTACTTTGACGAGATACTTGAAATTTGCAGAGAATATGATGTTACTATTTCTCTCGGAGATGCCTGCCGTCCCGGATGCCTTGCAGATGCAAGCGATGTTTGCCAGATAGAGGAGCTTGTAAGGCTCGGCGAACTCACCAAACGCGCATGGGAAAAGGATGTTCAGGTAATGGTAGAGGGTCCCGGTCATATGCCTATGGATCAGATAGAAGCAAATATGAAGCTTCAGCAGACCATATGTATGGGTGCGCCTTTCTACGTTCTCGGACCGCTGGTTACAGATATCGCTCCCGGATACGACCACATTACATCGGCTATCGGCGGAGCGATCGCAGCTGCTTCCGGTGCTGCATTTTTGTGTTACGTTACTCCGGCAGAGCATCTTGCGCTTCCGAATGTTGACGACGTCAAGCAGGGAATAATAGCTTCAAGAATAGCTGCTCACGCTGCGGACATTGCCAAGAAGATACCTCACGCAAGAGATATTGACGATAAAATGGCAGACGCAAGGCGTAACTTTGAATGGGAAAAACAATGGGAGTGTTCCATTGACCCAGAAACAGCAAAGGCTATTCGTGACAGCCGTGCGCCGGAGCATGATGACACCTGTTCAATGTGCGGAAAGTTCTGTGCTGTAAGAAGCATGAATAAAGCCCTTAACGGCGAATATATCGACATTCTTTGATAATGAACGAGAGTGAGACAGCATTGTGTCTCACTCTTTTTTAGCTTAAAAACCAAAGCGGAACTGCTATACACTATGTTGTATGTTGTGTATAGCAGTTCCGTTTTTTATGCGCTCAGATTTAATTCTACCGATACAAGGAACTGTTCATCGCTGCTTTCGAAGTCAACTTCTCCGTCGTATTCTTTTACGGTTTTTGTAAGTGAATTCAGTCCGAAGCCGTGCATCGTCTTATCCTGTTTTGTTGTAGCAGGGAAACGTCCGTTAAATTCAACCTTACGGTCTACGGGATTAATAATTTTGATAAAGATAAATCCGCTGCTGCATATGCAGCTTACTGTAATGACCTTAGGTTCTTCGGTTTTCTTTTTAGCGCAGGCTTCAATTGCGTTGTCTATTGTGTTTCCGAAAATAATGCAAAGTGCGTTGGGGCTTACGGCAGAAGGTGGAACAGCACCTTCAAATTCAATGGTGGTGTTGATTTTCTCAGCCTGTTTTTGTTTGTCTGTAAGAAGAGCGTCAACTATGCCGTTGCCTGTGTTGTATCTGAGAATAGAATTGTTGAAGGATGTATTTTGTTCTTCAAGCATTTTCAGGGCTTCATCATTTCTGCCCTCTGATATCAGCTTGTTCAGACCGATACACATATTCTTATAGTCGTGACGGAACCGTCTCATCTCCTGATCGGAACGTGACAGCAGTGAATACTGTTCAGACTGGAGCTGTATCTGTTTTTCAAAGCTTTCAGCCTGTTTTTTTATCTGTTGGTTTGTCATGGAATAAGCCATGAGAACAGGCATTGAGCAGGACATAGCAAGGATAAGAAGAACAAGTATTATGCGGATATTTCTGTTAACTGCCTCAATGTTCGCATAGTAATCCTGATTGACAACAAGCACGCACAAAAACGAAGAACATATCAGAACAGAAAACATTATTATTTTAACAACACGGGGCGTCCAGTTTATGATATTCCTTACTGTACTGCGCAGCCTTGAGAAGCATACTAACGTGCATAGTGCAAAGACTATCAGACTGATACCAAGCTCTATGAAAAACTGCAAGTTATAATCATATGGCGTAAACAGCTCAACAGTGTTTACTATTATTACTGTCAGAAGATCAATAAAATAATACACCCCGGCTACAGAAAATGTACTTATTTTTGTTATAAACAGACGTATTATTATTATTTCCGCAAACTGAAAGATAAGATAGAATAATGCGATAGTTTTATCGTCTAAGCCGTCCATCAAACCAGTCACAGTCGGCAGAATTATCATGGGCATACATAATAAAAATGAAGCGCAAAGCTTTGGAAAGGTATACTTAGCGTCAAGCAGTTTTATGGAGATAAAAACAGTGACGAAAAAGTATATTATCAATTCTAATGAAAAAACAATAAAAACCATAATTTACCCCCTTACATAATAGTTCTTTACGAAGCTTCTGTAGACATTCTTGAAATCCTTGAGGTGATTGCGTCCGATAACAGCTTTTTCCCCGTTAATAAAGAAAACTTCATTTCCGGCAATTGCAGAAACAAAGTACATATTTATGGCATATGATTTATGGATACGATAAAAGCAGTGTTCCGGCAGCAGTTCCAGAACCTTTGAAATTGTTTTAGAGCTATTGTACGTCTCGTTTTTGGTTCTGATCAGACAATATTTTCCGTTGGCTTCTATGTAGATGATATCCTCTGAGGGTATCGTCTTTTGTTCGCCGTTTTCAGTAATAACAATTGGGTTCAGCAGCTTTTGCTGATGGATATAGCTGTCAAGAGCGTCTTTCAGTTTGTTTCTGTCCAGCGGTTTTATAAAAAATCTGAAAGGCCGTACCTCAAAGGATGAAAATACAAAGTCGGGATATGAAGTCACAAATATTATACTGCAAATGCTGTTTTTAGTTCGCAGTGATCTTGCGGCACTCAAACCGTCAATTCCCGGCATCTGGTAGTCCAGGAAAACGATATCGAACACTTCTTTTGAGTCAAGCAGCTGCTGAGCGTTTTCAAATTCAAAAACATCAACAGAGACTCTTTTTTCGCGCCTATATTCTGATAAAGCATCACACAGATCAGACCTGAAAAGCTTCTCATCGTCACATACAGCAATCTGCATAATTACAGTTCACTCCTTATTTTCTACAGATTACTCCAACCTATATATTAAAAAACCTCTCTTTGATTTATAACTTAATTACAACAAGTAACGAGTTACAAAAATCGTATAAGAAAGGAAAATTGATATGGCAGCTTTATTACAGTGGTTGTTTGGTTGGATAAATGGCTGATTGGTCACGTTTATTAAGGTCGTGTGATACGTACAGATTTATTTTTTGATACTTTCTTTCTCTATTGTCTCTGTGAATGTAAGTACATCTGTATATGACACTTCTGTATATATCATGTGCCTTTTTAAAATTTCAGGGCGGTTTGCTTTCGGGCAGACCGCTCTGTTATTTATAAACAGAGAAGTACGTAACACGTATTTACAAAAAGTATCTTACACAAATAGTATAACAACTTTTTACAAAATTTGCAAGGTTCATGCTTCGTTAAGTTTTGAAATTATATTTGCATATCACACTTAAATACAGCGAGTTTAATGTCCTTTTGCTCCGAATAGTGAAGTATGTTTTCTTTTGATTACAAAGGGGGGCAAAAGGGGCAAAAAATTCAAAAGTCATAAATAAGGAAAATCGCAATAAAAAAATATATATACTTATATTTATAAATATATACATATTTTTTTAGTATTTATATAAAGATGAATACTCCGAATAAAATGCCCCTTTTGCCCCCCAAATGATGATAATAAAAGAAGCCGCAGAGACATGAGCTGTCAGACCCTTTGTCCCTGCGGCATAATTATATTCTCTTTGGAATGTACTGAATCAGAATTTTTTATTCGGATTTAGCAGCTTTTTTGGTAGTAGTTTTCTTTGTGGTTTTGGCAGCAGGCTTTTTAGCCTCTTCCTTTTCAGCGGATGCTTCTGTTTTGACTTCTGATTTTTCAGGAGCTTTTTTAGCAGCGGCCTTTTTTGCAGGAGCTTTTGGTGCTTCTGCTTCAGCTGTTTTTTCATCAGCCTTTTTTGCGGCTGTTTTCTTTGCAGGAGTCTTTGTTGTTTTTGTTTCGTCTGCTTTTTCGTCAGCTTTTTTTGCAGGAGTCTTTGGGGCTTCTGCTTCGGCTGTTTTTTCAGCAGTCTTTTTAGCGGCAGCTTTCTTTGCAGCCGGCTTTTTCTCGCCTTTATATGTATCAAGTCCCTCGCATTCGGAAAGGAAGCCTTCTATCTTCTTATAGATCTTATCAACACCGCCCTTGCTGTCGCTTTCGATATTGAGCGGCATTATGGGGTCATGGACACTGAGTCTGAGCAGGAACCAACCATCTCCATCCTTCTTGTCGAAGGATACCCTGATGCCTTCGTGATTGTCGTCAGCAATAATAAAGTCCTTCTGCTTCTCAGCGTATTCCTTAAGCTTTTCGATCACCTGCTCGCCGTATTTGCGGAAATCCTTTTCAGTGATCTTTATTCTTATCTCCTTGCTCTCAACAGGCTCTTTCAGGTCAGCGATAATGCTTTCCAGTTTTTTGCCCTCAGCGCGGAGCTTTGCCATCTGGATAATGATCTTTGTTATGAGGTATGCGCCGTCATCCAGGAAGTAATTCTCTCTCATAGCGGCGTGGCCGGAAGTTTCTATTGCAAGAGGACAGTTAACGTTCTCATTGTTCTGCTTTATAGCCTCGTCAATTACGTTCTTATAGCCTCTCTTAAATCTCAGGTGCTTACCGCCGAGCTTCTTCTCGATGAACTCTTTCAGACCGCTGGAGGTAATAGAGTCTGTTACAATAGTACCGCCCTCGTTGCCCTCAAGTGCAATAGCTGCCGCAAGTGCTACAAGACGATTGCGGTTGATCTCCTTACCGTCAGCTCCTACAGCGCCGCAGCGGTCAACGTCTGTATCAAAGATAACGCCGAGATCTGCGCCCATAGCCTTTACAGCTGCGCTTATTGCAGCCATAGCTTCGGCATTTTCAGGGTTAGGCACGTGGTTTGGGAACATACCGTCAGGCTCTAAGAACTGACTTCCTCTGACATCTGCACCAAGAGCTTCCAGAACATCAGCAGCGTAGAAGCCGCCGACTCCGTTGCCTGCGTCAACAACGATCTTAAAGCCCTTGAGGGGATGATGATAGTCGTCCTTTGAGTTTACCTCTTCTTTGATAAGCTCACGAAGGTTTCCTGCATAGTATGTCATATAGTCGTTTTCAACTATTTTGCCGGTATCGCTTGCTGCCGGAGCTTCACCATCCTGAGCGTAAGTCAGGATGGAAGTGATATTTTCTCCCTCAAGGCCGCCCTCACGGGTGAAGAATTTCAGACCGTTTCTGTAGTAGGGGTGGTGACTTGCAGTTATCTGAACTGCGCCGTCACAGCCAAGCTCTACTGTTGTCATGAACATTGCGGGGGTAGAAGCAAGGTCACAGTCAACTATAAACACGCCGGCATCAAAGAGGACCTCTTTAGCTGCCGCTGCTATTCTCGGACCTGATATCCTTGAGTCACGTCCTATAGATATTTTAAGCTCGGGAGCTGTTTTGCCTGTCTTTTTGCAAAGCCATACTATAAAGCCGTTTACTATAGACTTTACGGTGTCGTCGGTAAGGTCGACATCATAGCCTGCGCCCTCAAGCGCAATGCCTCTGATATCTGTGCCGCTTTTAAGTGAACTCCAGAATTCGTTTAACATAGTAAAATGTCTCCTTTTTCATTATATTTGCTGATCGGCTCCAAGTTCTGTAAAAACACAGAACATGGTCTGCCGGTTCGGGGTATCGTTTATAGGCTTATATAAAAATGGTATATTATACCATAGCCTGACATATCGGTGTCTGATGGGATCAGAGCTTCCTTTCGGGGCTGCCTGACCCATAATAATTGTCATACCATGACGACTCCCATGATCCATCATCGTCGTCATAAAAACGGGACGAAGTCATCTCATCAAGACGTTTCTTTATTGTGTCGTCCTTTGTGCGAAAATATCCTGCTCTTAATGTTTTTATCGTGTTTGCTCTGTCATTAAGGGCAGTGTAAGCGTCTGCAAGCTTCAGATAAAGCTTTGGGTCGGTGGGGTCGTTTTCGACAGCAGCTTTGTATTCCTGCACAGCCGCTTCGTAATCTTCATTCTCCATATACTCATCCGCTGCCGAGACCTGTTCCTGTATTCTTGTATTGAGATCCGGCTGAGTAAAAATAACTATGACTGCCGCAATTGCGCACAGCAGGAAAAAAGCACCTACTGAGATCAATGCTATCATCGGACTCTTTGACCTTCCTTTGGCTGGAACAGTATGATCATTCGAAGCGGAGCTTTCATAATAATTGTCGTTGTATGTATATGCGGTAATTCCGGCATCCGGCGCAGCTGCTGAATTATATGGAGAAGCATCTTCGGTGAATGTACCATCAGATACAGGTTGTTTCTGCGTGTTTTTTTCTAAGATGACAGTCGGCTGTTGTTCAGGAACTGTGACCTGCGCTGCGTCGACAGTGTTGTCGGAAGCGTATCTGGTTCCGCACATAGGGCAGATGTTAAAGTTTTCATCAAACTGATTTCCGCATTTTTTACATACTACCATAATTCTGCTCCTTTACTTTATGCTGATGCAGCCTGTCCGAAAGAACGGGTATTACTTTGCCGGAAGCTTTACATTATGGGAACCTCTAAAAACCTCCCTAACGGCGATTTTAGAGAACCCCTTATTTTATTTCGCGTTCAAAAGCGTACTTGTTGTCGGTTTTTGTAAGTGTACTGGAATAAGCTTCGGAACTGAATGTCAGCTTATCTCCGTCAACAGTATAGTCCATCGTCTGTTCTGATGGAGTGTCTCCGCCGGTAACGATATTATATGTCAGCTTGCCGTTTTCAGCCTTATAAGCGCCCTTGTATTCTACATCCTTATAGATAAGCTCGTAGGTGCCGTCATCATTGAAGGTGAACGTACAGCCGTAGCCCGATGCTTCGTTTTTGTCGTACCATATGCCAACAAGCTTCTTGTCTTTTGAAGCATTATCGTATTTTTCGATCTTCGGCTCCGGTTCTGTAACAGAACTGAAGTTAATGATGTAATACCTCACATCATTCTCTTCGATGTAATCCGCCGCTTTCTTTTTCGCATCTACTTCTGACTTGACCTCAGAGCTTATGTTGTCGGGCGGAAATATAAGTCCGCTTAAATCCGTAAGTTCAAGCTGTCTGCCGGAAAATTCGTTTCCGGACAGAGTGTAGTAAAATTCCTTTTCGAGTATCGGCTGACCAAGATAAGTGAGGGTGATGTTGAGCTTATCCCTGCCGTCATCCGTCTGCGACACCTTATAGACACCATTGTAGGTCAGTCCGCCGGCGTGATATCTGCAAACGTTATCGTCATCGAATGTAAAGGTGGTGTTGAAATTTACAGAGTCTATTGTGACATCGCAGTTCCAGCTGCCCTTGATGCTTTTACTGAAAAAGCAGGACCACGCTGCAAAGAACAGAATCGTCGCTATAAGTATTACGCCTGCTATTATGATCGGCGCTCTCATTCTTGTTACTGCAATGGCTCTTGTATGGCTTTCTGCTTTTGCCGTTTCAGCAGCTTCAGATTCTGATGCGTCCTTGATATCATCTGTCAGATCATCGATAATGTCTGAAGCATCATCGCCCTCTGCTTTGCTGATGTTATCTGTTACATCCGAATGTTCCTGTTCGGTATTGCTTTTTATCGACATTTTCTTTCCTCCCATAAAAAGTGAGATATGCAATAATATACATTTTACAGAATATATTTTAACTTAAATCCCTTTTTAAAACAAGCATTAAATTTATACAAATATAATAGCATTATACATATTTTCTATTGATATTTTCTATGAAACATGGTACGCCTTTTTGTCGGAAAAAAGCGCATATAATAAGGTTACAAAAAAACGCAGAAATGTGTTGATTTTTTGTCTTAATAAAAAATCTTTTGATCAAAACAAAACTAAATATTGAAACACACGGAAAAATATGATATCATATCATTAGTAATGTAGATCAGTATGTATTACTGTTTTGTATCAGGGGGAATATAAAATGGATGTAAAGGAACTTTATAAGCTGTGGCGTGCAAATGCAAATGATGATCTTGATCTGATTAAAGAGCTTGACAGCATTAAGGATAATGATGCCGAGATCTATGAGAGCTTCTATCGTGAACTGAAGTTCGGTACGGCAGGTCTGAGAGGCATCATAGGCGCAGGCACCAACAGAATGAATATATATACCGTAAGGAAGGCAACTCAGGGTCTGGCAAACTTTCTCACCAAGAAATATGAGGAGCCGTCTGTTGCTATTTCATACGATTCCCGTATAAAGGCGGATCTTTTTGCAAGAGAGGCTGCAAGGGTACTTGCAGCAAACGGAGTTAAAGTCTATATCTCTACAGAGCTTCAGCCTACTCCGGTGGTGTCTTATGCTGTAAGAGAGCTTAAGACAAGCGCAGGCATTATGGTAACGGCAAGCCATAATCCCGCAAAGTATAACGGCTACAAATGCTATGGCAGCGACGGATGTCAGATGACGGATGTCAATGCGGATGCGGTTTATGATGAGATACAGAAGGTGGATTATTTTAACGGAGACATAAAGCTTGCTGATTTTGAAAAGGGTCTTGAAAGCGGTATGATCCAGTGGATAAGCGACAGTGTGTATGAGAGCTATCTTGCGAATGTTCAGAGTCAGACCATCAATGAGGGCGTTTGCAAGGGTTCAGGACTCAAGGTGGTATATACGCCTCTTAACGGCGCAGGCAACAAGCTTGTAAGAAAGATCCTTGACAGAATAGGGGTCGAGGATGTTGTTATAGTACCGGAGCAGGAAATGCCAGACGGCAACTTCACCACCTGCCCGTATCCAAACCCTGAGATAAGGGAAGCTCTTGCACTGGGACTTGAGCTGTGTAAAAAAGAGGAAGCTGATCTTCTTTTGGCTACAGATCCGGACAGTGACCGTGTTGGTATCGCGGTAAAGACAAAGAACGGTTATCGCCTTATGTCCGGCAACGAGACCGGCATAATGCTCATGAATTATATTCTTTCAGGACGAAAGGCAGCAGGCAGTCTGCCGAAGGATCCTGTTGCGGTAAAGACGGTCGTTACAAGCAAGCTTGTTGACAGAATATGTCAGAAATACGGCTGTGAGCTTAAGGTCGTGCTTACCGGCTTCAAGTACATCGGTGAGCAGATACTTCTTCTTGAACAGAAGAATGAAGAAAACAGATATGTTTTCGGATTTGAGGAAAGCTACGGTTATCTTGCCGGAACATATGTAAGAGATAAGGATGCAGTTGTTGCTTCTATGCTTATATGTGAAATGGCTGCTTACTATCGTCAGCAGGGCAGGAGCCTTGACGAAGTTATGTCCTCTATTTATGATGAGTTCGGTTATTATCTCAACAGAACAGAGAGCTATGAGTTTGAGGGCTCGGCAGGAATGCAGAAGATGTCCGATATAATGAGTTCTCTCAGAGCTTCAATGCCTGAGGAGATCGCAGGCTTTAAAGTGACTGAGGTGGGTGACTATCTCGAGTCGTACACAAAGGATATCAGCAGCGGAGAGACTGCCGTTATTGATCTTCCTAAGTCCAATGTGCTTTCGTATTCACTCGAAGGCGGCGGTTCAGTGATCGTAAGACCCTCCGGTACGGAGCCGAAGATAAAGGTATATGTCACAGCAGTAGGTGTATCAGCTGAAGATGCAGCAGGAATTGCTGAGAAGATGTTCAAAGCCATGACAACTGTTATGGGTATATAATAATAGGCTCTCATGTAAAAATAATAACGGTGCAATACGGCAGTTACCGCATTGCACCGTTTGCTGTGTCATATAGACTGAGGAGAAGATGAACATGAGAACACCATATAAAACACTGTATATTTCCGACCTTGACGGAACGCTGCTCAATAAAAACGCTGAGCTGTCTGACTATACAAGAGATACTGTTTCAAGGCTTATAAGTGATGGGATGCTGTTTTCTATCGCAACGGCAAGGAGCCAGTCTGCAATAAAGATACTCAGCCGGCTTGATATTAATATTCCCAGCATACACCTCAACGGTGTCCTGATTTATGACTACAAAAACCGGAAATATATTGACTGCACTCCGATGGATACCGACACTGCTAATGAGATAATAAGGATATTGAAGAACTTTGACAGGATGTCATTTGTATATAAGTTTGACAGTGACTGCGGTATAAATGTGGAGTTTGAGCGTCTGTCAAATCAGGTGGAGCGGAATTTCTTTGAAGTCAGAAAGGACAGCGACTATAAAAGCTTCCGTCAGACAGATAACATTCGTGCTACTGATGACGATAGAGTCATCTACTTCACAATGGTAGATGAATATGAGCGTCTGCTGCCTATCTACAAAGAGATATCCGCATTGCCGAAAGCAAAGGCAACGCTGTACAGTGATAATTATTCCAAGCTGTATTTTCTTGAAGTATTCAGCAGTGATGCTACAAAGGCGTCAGGTGTTATGAAGCTGAAAAAAATGCTCAATGCCGACAGAGTGGTGGCTATAGGGGATAATCTCAACGACCTTGAAATGCTTAAGGCGGCTGATCTTGGTATTGCTGTAGGCGATGGGGCAGAGGAAGTAAAAAGACAGGCAGACCTTGTTATCGGCAACAGCTATGAGGACGGAGTTGCAAGGTACCTGTCAGAAGAATTAATGAATACTGAAAACTTAAAACTGAAAAATTAATAATAGTGGTGTGTTTTCTGTGCAGAGTCTGACGCCTGTACAGCTCAGGTCGAGGAACATTTAATTCTGAACTTATCATTTCGGAGCGAAAGGCACGGTGTCGAATACCTCGATTACGCGGTCGCGCATCCAAAGCATTGGAGTTATCCTTACAGCAAAGCCGTATCCGTTGTCCATGCGCCAGCGATAGCTTTCTGCCTGAGGTAATCCGTACATGGCGAGGATGGTCATAATTACACCGCCGTGAGTCACGATGGCAGCGGTTTTTGTGTTGTCGGCGGATAATTCCTCCACAAGTCTTTCAAAGCCTCTGCACACTCTGGAAGCGAATTCCTTGCCGCTTTCGCCTCCCGGAGGTGGAGTTTTGTCTGAGTTTTGCAGCCAGAGGGCAAAATTCGCATCCCCAGCAAGCTCGGCAGCGCTTTTGCCTTCCCAGTCGCCAAAGCTGCATTCTCTGAGAGCATTGATGGTTTTGATATCCTTGTCCGGATAGATAAGCTCACAGCTCTCCACACACCTTGCAAGAGGGCTTGAAAACACTTTTTCAACATATGGGTATCCGATGTTTTCTTTTATCTCTATAAGAGCTTCTCTGCCTTTTTTTGACAGGCTCACATCTGTGCTGCCAATATATTTTCCTCTGAGTGTTTCGTCTGTTGCGCCATGTCGGATAAGATAAATTGTATAACTCTGCATATTGTTGTTTCTTCCTTTTTCCCAAAAATTCGATTCAAAGAGCTAAAAAAATCAAAAATAACTTTACAAATTGTTTTAAATGTTATATAATTTACATATTGTTTATGTGCTGAAAATGGTCGGCATATACCGCCATTATATTTAATTATCATGATTTTTAGTCTTTATTTAACTATATAATTTTAAAGATGTATTGTCAAGAGTATTATTTTTTGTTTCAGGTATTTATCACAAGCGAAAGCAAATGATAAGTACGATATTTGCATTTCTATTTTTATTTTTATGTGCGAGGGGGGACATTATGAACGGGGATTTTCCGAGAATAGTTACATTGCTCAGAAAGGAAAGAGGGCTGAGCCAGAAACAGGCAGCACTTGAACTTGGAGTTTCTCAGGCTCTGCTGTCCCATTACGAAAAGGGCATACGTGAGTGCGGACTGGATTTTGTTGTACGTATAGCAGATTATTATGATGTATCGTGTGACTACCTTCTTGGAAGGAGCGCAGACCGCAGCGGAGCTACCTTACAGCTCGAAAATACTGTCTCGGCGGAAACTCCTCAGCAAAAGGAAGAGTCCCGCAAGTCCAACGCTCTTATCGCACTCAACAAAAAGCTTGTCAATGATTCTATTGCAATAATATTTGACCTGCTTGAGAATTCCGACAGCAAGGGGCTTGCAGCAGAGGTTTCATCGTATCTTATGGCGTCCGTATACAAGATGCTGCGTACCGTGTATTCCTCCAATCCAAAGAACCCACAGGCTATGTTTTCTGTTGTTCCTGAACTTTATACAGGTGTATCCAATGCTCTGCAAAACATTATAGAAGCGAATGCAGTAAGAATATCATCGGGCAAGCCGGCAGACGGCTTTGATGGTGTGGACACTTTGTCGGCGCCTCAGCTTTCACCCGATATTATTTCAAAGAAATATCCCGATCTGGCGCCTGCTTTATATAATCTCATCCGTGAGACAGAAGAGAAAATGAAAAAGCTTATCTGAAAGTACCATACAGCTGTTGTCTGTTGACAGTGTCTGTCGGTGCTTTTTATTTTTCCTCATAAGTGTTTCCTCTTGACTGTGATGCTTATAATTCTGACGGTGTGATGAATAACAGTGATTATATATTGTTGTAATAATTCACTTGAACTGCAAACAAAAATCGAAGTATAGTTCAATGCTCCTTTCTGTAAAAAACAGGATGAGCCGGACTATACTTCGGTAATTTTTTATGAATCAGGTCCTGAGCTTATGTTAAGAACAATAGTAGAACCGTATTTTTCCATATCTCCTGCGTTGAAGTTTGCATAACCGATGACCTTGCCTTCTTCAACTGTATTGCTTGATATATAAATTCCGGATGCGATAAAGCCATTAGCATTGAGAAGCTTTACAGCTGTTTCTACAGACTGTCCGCTTACAACAGGCAGTTCCCTTTCCTGTGAACCCATGCTGACAGTTACTACGATAGTGGCGCCTTTTTCAGCAGAGGTGCCGCTTTCAGGACTCTGCGATACTATTACTCCCTCCTCGTATCTGTCGGTGAACATTTCCTCGACCGCTTTGATCACGATGTAGTTAGAGTTAGCATCCTGTCTTGCAACAATATCATCGTATCTCTGACCTACAAGATCAGGTATAGCAATACTGTCGGGATTTTCAGCTGAGACTTCCGATTCCTCTTCGGAGGACTCTTCCACAGTGGGATTAAACATTTCATTTATTGCATTCGGGTTTGAGCTTATCCAGTAGATACCTGCGACCAGAAGTATCAGCATACAGGCAAGAACTGAAAGTATACCCCAGATGTATCCCGGTACGCCGTCTTTTTTCTCTGATGAATAGTTCTCAGCAACTTCACTCTGTTTTGCGTTTCTGTTAGCTTCGTTCTGTATCGCCTTTACAGTGGGCGCAGAAGAAAGTCTGACGCGCATTTCCTCAAAGCTCTCAATACGGTTGAGCTTCTGAACCTGTAAACCGCCCGCAAGAGCGTTTACAATATGCGGAGGAAGTCTTTTGAAAACAGCGGTGGGGATAGAAAGCTTTCCGTCAGCCTTACGCTCGTTGCTGTTTTCCGGCAGACGACCTGTCAGTGCATAGAACAAAGTAGCGGTAAAACCATAGATATCAGTTTTCTCATCAAGAACGCCGATATCCTTGTACTGCTCCGGTGCGGCACAGCCGTCCATAAGCTCAGGCTGGAAAATTCCGCCCGTCTGGCGGATATCCTTAATGGCAAAATCTGTAAGTCTCAGTTTGCCGGATGATGTAACAACAAGGTTTTCAGGTGAAATAGCATAGTGACCGATACCTGCCGAATGAAGTGACGACAGAGTAGCGATAAGCGGCATGAACAAAGGTCTTGCCGTGTTCCAGTCAATGCTTCCGCTTCGTCTTTCGATATACTCTGTGAAAGGTATTGATTCATAATTCTCAGATACCGTATAAGAAACGCCGTTCTCACTGAAAATATCAAAGATAGGAGCAATAGATGTAAGCTCCCTGAGTCTTGCTATATTTCTGTAATAGCTCAGGAATTCCTCGTTAAGCTTGTTGTACTGTTCCTCATAGCCGCCTCTGATAACGACCTTTGTTTTACCCTTTGCACGTCCGCAGATACCAGCCGGCATAAACTCGCTTATAATAACAGTTGAGTCCATATTTTTACTGTAGCCGATATATTTAGCGCCTTCAGCATTGTTGCTGAGTTTTTTACCTACTATATAGTTGCCGTCCTGAAGCTCTGTGCCGAGCGGCAGAAAGGGTGCATTCTGTACAGTTGCTCTGTCAAAACCGCAAAAGGGGCAGACTTGTTCACCATTATTCTTTTGCATACAGCCATAGCATAGCTGTGCCATATAAAATTCCGCCATTCTCCGTACCGAGTTTATCATTCAGAAAGCCGTACGGAAGCTTTCATCTTATATATCCTACAAATTATAGCACAAACAATATGCAAATTGCAAGTTATTAAGTTTATTTCTTACAATGAATTACAAAATTGTAAATATAGTATATGCAAAAATGGTAATAATACACAATAAATGAATAATAAAAGCTTTAAACTATAAATGGAATAATAGTGGAACGTTTTTTCACGTCAAAAACGACTATAGTAAACGTAATTGATTTCTGTGTTTTAATCATGATTTATAAGAGTTGACAGTGGTAGTAATGGGTGATAAAATACACTTGTGTGTGATAACAGTATAGAGAGAACCTCTAAAATGAATGGAAGTTATTGTTATGCTGTATATATATGAAAATACTGATAAAGAAACTATTGACATATTTAATAAATCCTTGCCTTATCTCAGCAGTCAGCGAAGGGAAAAAGCAATGTGCTGTAAGTCTCTTTCAGATAAGATAAACAGCTGTGTGGCTTTTCTGCTTTTACGCTATGCGCTTTTTACGGAGTATTCAATAACTGAACCGCCGGTTTTTGATTATATTGAAAATGAAAAACCTGTGTTGAAAGATTATCCCGAAATACATTTTAATATAAGCCATTGTAAAAACTCCGCAGTGTGTATTGTTTCAGAGCATAACACCGCTGTAGATATTTCTGATTTTCGCAGTGTGAAGCCGTCTGTGATAAGGCGTGTTTGTTCAGCTGAGGAGCAGGAGCTTCTTAACAGCAGTAATGATATCGCCAGAGATTTTATCAGGCTCTGGACGAGGAAGGAGTGTCTTGCAAAGCTCTCAGGCAAGGGCTTGCGGCACGATATGAGCAAGCTCACAGATTCTGTTCCGGAAATGGAAAACGTCCGCACACTATGCTGTGAGCGGTACATACTTTCATACTATACCCGTTCGGCAGAAACGGATATCATTAAACTTAGCAAAGATGAACTTTTCAGAATCGTTAGTGCGTGACCGGTGCGTGACCGCACTGGACGACTTAACAACGTATCTACCATGATTAGAACCGTACACGTCTATAGTTTTAATGTGGAAAGTGGAATGTGGAAAGTGGAATGAGTGGTGTTTTTTCGCTTTGCGAAAACGATTATAGTAAGTAAATTATAAAACTACAACTTTATACAGTACAGGCGCATTAAGTTGAATAGGCGAAAAAAATTTGTGTTCGGAGAGAGTAGCCGGTGCGTGACCGCACTGGACTACTTAGAACGCATCAACTCTTGATAGAACCGTCCGCGTCGTGCTCCTCAGGGAGCACTTTGGCTATTCTTGTACACGTCTATAGTTTTAATGTGGAAAGTGGAAAGTGGAATGTGGAATGAGGAATTAGGAGTGAGGAATTAATTTCTATCCTCCACAACCAAAACCGCCCATAAGCGCACCGTAAGGGGCGTGTTGGGCGGAGAAACGCGGACAGTGAATGTTCGGTTATAATATCAGAGTGAGCTTTAGCGAACGCCAGCGCGAATTGGGAGCGCAGGCTCTGCGCCGCCTTGATATTTTTAAAAAAATGGTATATAATAGTGTCTGGGCTTGGAGAGTATAGATTGCCTGTATTCGATGGGTCTGGTATTATAATGCCTGAGTAGGTGATGATAAACCTTGCAGACTTGAATGAAATTGTGTTCAGGATGGAATATCATGACTTCCGGGCTGAAATGAAAAGGAGAGAAATTTTTATGACAAAAATAGATATTTTTTCCGGCTTCTTAGGGGCAGGAAAAACAACACTTATCAAAAAGCTTATTAAGGAAGGCTATAAAAATGAACAGCTCGTCCTTATTGAAAACGAATTTGGCGAGATAGGTATTGACGGCGGTTTTCTGAAAGAAGCTGGTATTCAGATCAATGAAATGAACTCCGGCTGTATCTGCTGTTCACTGGTTGGAGATTTCAGAGAAGCACTTACCAAGGTTCTTGATGAGTACCACCCCGATAGAATAATAATCGAGCCGTCAGGCGTGGGAAAGCTTTCTGATGTTATCAACGCAGTAAAAAGCGTTGCCAGTGAGGAAGTTGTTCTCAATAGCTTTATCACAGTTGCTGATGCGTCAAAGTGTAAGATATATATGAAAAACTTCGGCGAGTTCTACAATAACCAGATAGAGTTTGCAAGCACTATAATACTCAGCAGAACTCAGAATGTCAGTGATGAGAAGCTTGCAAAGGCTTTGGAGCTTTTAAGACAGCATAATGAAAAGGCTGCTATCGTTACAACTCCGTGGGATGATCTTACCGGCGAGCAGATACTCTCTGCAACAGAGGGAAAAGCACTGCTTACAGTTGAGGATGTTCTTGATGATGAAGAATGTGATGATCCTGAGTGCGAGTGTCATCATCACCATCATCACCACGATCATGACCATGAGGAGCATGAGCATCATCATGACCACGACCATGACCACGAGGAGCATGAGCATCATGACCACGACCATGACCATGAGGAGCATGAGCATCATCATGACCACGACTATGACCACGAGGAGCACGAGCATCATCATCACGACCATGACCACGAGGAACATGAGCATCATCACCATGACCATGACCATGATCACGAGGAGTACGAGCATCATCACGACCATGATGAACACGGACACCACCATCATCACGGACATCATCATCACCATGCGGATGAGGTATTTACAAGCTGGGGCAAAGAGACAGCAAGAAAGTATACAAAAGAAGAAATAGAGCAGATACTTTCAGAGCTTTCTGACAGTGAGAAATACGGACTTGTGCTTCGTGCTAAGGGTATAGTTCCGGCTGTGGACGGTACATGGATACACTATGACTTTGTACCGGAAGAGTCCGATGTCCGCAGCGGCAGTGCGGATTATACAGGCAGAATATGTGTTATCGGCTCAAAGCTCAATGAAGCAGAGCTTGAGAAACTTTTTAAATTATCGTAACGGGATAGACGATCCCCTGAAACGGAGTGACTTAATATGGCAGCAGTAATTCCCGTATATTTATTTCTTGGCTTCCTTGACGGAGGTAAAACAAAATTTATACATGAGACCTTGTGCGATAAGCGCTTTCAGGATGGAGACAGAACTCTCGTTATTCTCTGTGAGGAGGGCGAGGAGGAGCTTGATACCTCAAAATACTCAGGCGGCAGCAAGGTGACAATAGTAAGCATAGATGAAAAAGAACAGCTTACAAAGGAGTTTCTCGAGCAGCAGGTAAAGCAGAGCAGGGCAGAACGTGTTATGATAGAATACAACGGTATGTGGCTGCTTGATGATCTTGGAAATGCTATGCCCGAAAACTGGCAGATTTATCAGATAATGATGATGGCTGACTCCAAAACCTTCGAGATGTTCAACAGCAATATGAGACAGCTTGTTTATGATAAGATAAACGTAACAGAGATGGTAGCATTCAACCGCTACAGCAGCGACATAGACAAGATGAAGCTTCATACAATTGTACGTGCCATAAACAGACGTGCTGCGATAATATACGAATACAATGACGGCACTGTAGAAAACGATGATATAGTGGATCCTTTGCCATTTGATATCAATGCGCCTGTTGTAGAGGTAAAGGATGAAGATTTCGGACTTCTTTATCTTGACGCTATGGATAAACCTCAGAACTATGACGGTAAGACACTGAAGTTCAAGGCACTTATCGCAAGAAGCGGCAATATGCCGAAGAACACATTTGTCGGCGGACGCTTTGCTATGACCTGCTGTGTGGAGGATATAAGGTATGTGGGTTTCCTTTGCAACTGGAAAAAATCCTCAACACTGGCAAATAAAGGCTGGTACACTGTTACTGCAAAGGTCAGGGCGCAGAAGGATAAGATGTTCGGCAATGAGGTAGGTCCCATGCTGTATGTAGAGGATGTAACAAAGGCTGAAAAGCCCGAAGAAGAGACTGTATATTTCTCATGATACTGTATCTATAAGTGGTTGGTATGTAATAAACCTGCAATAAATTGTTTTATGTCCCGATGGCATTTCCGGTGGGTGACATACCTTTAATTCCACTTTCCACTTTCCACATTCCACATTAAAAAAAAGCCTGCAAGATTACGAGATGTTTCGTAAGTCTTGCAGGTTTTATATTTTATATTGTAAGTTTATTGTAAGGATGTGCGCGCAGGAGAGAGTTTATTCATCAGAGGAAGAACCGTAGATATAGCTGTATAGTTCTTCGCGTTCATAGTCGTAATCGTCTATCTTAAGTACGGCAGAGTCATATTCCCAGTCGTTGTAGAAATTATCTCCTCTTGGTGTACGGTATTCGGTGCGTTCATAACCGAGATAACCGGCAAGTGAGAATATTTTTCCCAGAATGTCAAGCTTAGACATATTGGTCGTTAGCATGGGGGCTGCATCCCACATTACGCGCATAAGTGTAACAGGTCCGCTTGATTTAAGCTTGGAGAAGATAGCTTGTATGACTTCACGCTGTCTTTTTGCTCTGATGATGTCATCACCGCTGCATATACCGTCCTCACCTCTGTTTCTGGCGTGCCAGAGTGCTTGTCTGCCGTTGAGATGTACGCTTGCTACATATTCATCGTCATCATTATAGTCAAATTCGTAGGAGTCTATATCAAGCTCGTATCTTGTTTCTACTTGATTGTTTTTCCAGCTCTGCCAGTTAATGTAGTCGATTTCTTCGTCCTCAAGGTCAATATCTACACCTCCCATAGCGTCTACTATGGATGTGAATGCAGAATAGTCGATAATGATATACTTGTCTATCTTTATTCTGTAATTATATTCTATCGTTTCCGCTGCAAGCTTTGCTCCGCCGTAGGAGTAAGCTGCATTGAGTTTATCCTCGCCATATCCCGGTATTTCAAGGAAAGTATCACGCAGGAATGAGGTCTGCTTTATTTCATTGCTGCTCTTGTCGATGGATAACAGTATCATTGAGTCGGAACGTCCGTTTTCATCATCGTTATGATTGTCTATGCCAAACAGAAGAATATTCTCTACATCTCCGCTTTCTTTAAGCTCACCTGTTATAGATGAAACATATTCAGAGTCGGGTGTATCGCTTGTGTAGTTTATCCTGAACAATATCAGGACAAGGTATATTATCAGCAGAAGTACTATTGAAATCAGTACCCATAATATTATTTTAAGTACAAGCATTGGTTTGCTTTTCGGAGGTCTGGCTCTTTTGTTTCCGGTATTTTTGGGAGTCTTAGGCGTTTTCAGCTTTTTTGTTTTGACGAGCCGTGCCGGAGAGTCGCTGTAATTATCTCCGTAATCTGTATCGTGTTGTGTGCCGCTGTAGATATCCTGACCGCTTCCGTTGTTATTTATATATTCTCCGTTTCTGTCATTTCGTGAAGAATTAATTGGCGTCCTGTTATTTTGCATAATATGTCCCTGCTTTCTTTATAACAGAAATGACAGGCGAACATCACCTGTCATTAATATCCTTCTAAGCAGCTTCGGATGTACTGTCTGCTGCCTCGTCTGTCGTTTCTTCTTCCTCAGGTCTGGCAACCTGTTCTTCGTATATAAATTCAGCTATTCTTTGTCTGAAATCGTCCCAATCGTATATGAGTATTACAGATGACATCGCACCGTTGATATAGACCGGATGATTTTCGTCAGAGAAATAGTACACTGTTCCGAATTCATCACGCATGGGGGCAGACTTAGACTCCATATCATATTGCAGATAAGTTGTGATATTTGTTGCAAGAGAGGTTATCTCTGAGGTTTTTACGTTTGTTGTTATCATCGGTCCTATCTCATAGATTATAGACATTACTGTTGTGATGTCAGAGTTTTTCAGTCTGTCTATTATAACGTTTATAACCTGTCTCTGACGCTGGGTCCTGACATAGTCGTCACCGCTGCAAATACCGTCCTGACCGCGGTTTCTTGCGTGCCACAGTGCCTGACGTCCGTTAAGATGAACCATAGCTACTGAATTGCCGTCAGCGTTTTCATAGAAGTTATAGTTGTTTACATCAAGCTCATATCTTGTGTCCACCTGATTGTTTGTCCAGCTCTGCCAGTTGATATAGTCTATTTCCTCGCTTGAAAGCTCGACATCAATGCCGCCAAGAGTCTCGATTATTTTCTTGAAGCTGTTGAAATCAACAACTGCATATCTGTCTATCTTTATTCCGTAGTTTTTCTGTACAGTAGATACCGTCAGCGCCGCACCGCCATAAGCATAAGCGGCATTAAGTCTGTTTTCGCCGTAGCCGGGAATATCCACAAAGGTGTCACGCATAAGTGAAAGCAGCTTGAGCTTTTTGTGTCTGGTATCGATAGAGAAGATCATCATTGTATCGGAATTACCTGTAGATGAACCCTTTCTCGTATCCTCACCAAAGAGCATGATATTGAGGACCATAGGATCATTAAGAAGCTCACCGTCATAGGTGTTAACTTCTCCGGTTGGATTAGACTCCGCCGCTTCACTGTTTATAAATGAAGTTTTTGACTCCTGTCCGGAAGTTTCCTTCGGTATGTCCTGATAGTTTATCCTGTGAAAATAAGTGTAGGCTACAATAAGTCCTGTGCCTGCAACAAGAAATAATACACTCAGCACTGAGGCAATGATATTGATGACAAAGCGGTATCTCGGCAGTTTTGTACTTTTGTCCTTTTTTGAGTCCTTGCCGCTGTCAGTGCTTTTGCCCTTGTCTTTGCTGCTTTTATTATTGCTTTTATCTTTGCTGCTGCCTTTGACATTGTTTTTTGATGCTGCTTTATCGGGATCCTTGACTGACGCATGGCGGGCTTTTTTTGAAGGATTTGCAGACTTCTGAGGCAATGGGGTCTTTGATGATATATCCTTTTTGTTATCATAAAAAACCACACCGTCATCGTCATCGTCCGGCATTGCTTTTACTGGCTTTTTTCTTGGTTCGTTGTTTTCAACTGACATATTTTTATCTCCTCTTGTCCGACCCTCTTTGCGTTATAAAGAAGATCTGAATGAAATATCAGTGTCCTTGTGCAGTAAAAAACTAAATTAACTATTTCATAACTATTTCAAAAACTAAACTAACTACTTCATTATATATTAGTTTTTTATGAATGGCAAATAAAAATTAAAAATATGTAGCGATTTATATTTTTTTTGATATACCAGTTGAAATTATTGTACAAATTATCAAGTCTGAAATTGTGTAGTTTTTCTGATCACATAGAAAAATTCTGTTCATCAAGGGAAAGGCTGTATGAAGGGAGAAAATCCCTCATAAATACTTCCACCTCCGGCAGCTCCATTTTTTCTATTCCCGACATAATTTCTGATTTTGCGCGGTTAAATTCAGTATTTCCCATCTGCTCTTCTTCGATACATTTTATCAATGCAGAAAGCTTATCTGCCGCCTTTACCAGCTTCAGCGTATACTTGTCTGTATCCTTTGGTATCAGAAGTTTTTCATACTCTTCTTTCATATAATCCGGCAGGGTCGAGACAAGCTGTCCGGCGGCTTCTGCTTCAATATCCTTGTAGGCGTTCCTGAGAGTCTTGCTGGAATATTTGATAGGTGTGGGAAGATCCCCTGTGATTATTTCTGTACTGTCGTGAAAAAGAGCGATGGTGGCGGCGTGTTCAGCGTTGATATTATTGCCGTAAACCTTGTTGCTGATGACAGCGAGAGCGTGTGCTATCATAGCGACTGTAAGGCTGTGTTCGCTTATATTTTCAAGTCTGGTGTTGTTCATAAGCGACCAGCGGTTTATGTATTTCATTCTGGACATTATTGCAAAAAAATGGTAGCTCATATCTATCCCTCCGTAAATTGTCTGATAGAATAAACTTAGCACAAATAGGAAAAAAATACAATAATTATATAGTTATGATCTATAGTTTGTACTGAAAATTGGACAATGTTAAAATGCATATGGATAACTCATAAGGTCAGAATTATAAATATCAAAACGGCAAAAAACAATGAGATAAAAATATAGCAGGATTAATAGTAGATTTTTGGAAAAATGTATGGTACAATAGGAAAGCATGGCAGAAGCCGTGAAGTTTTTTATGAGCCTTGATGCTTACAACGATTTTCTCTGGAAACCGTTTTAATATATAGATATTATAAGCATAATTTTAAGGAGGCAAAAAAATGACAAAAGCAAAAACCTTGCTTAACGTCAAAAAGAATTATTATCTGAGGACATTTCTGTGGGCTTTCGGACTTGCGTTTCTGATATTTCTGCCCTGGATGATCTACAATCAAGGATATTTTTTCTTTTACGGCGACTTCAATGTTCAGCAGATACCGTTCTACCAGATGATACACGACAGTGTTCAGAGCGGCAATATCGGCTGGAGCTACACAACTGACCTTGGCGCAAATATCATAGGATCCTACAGCTTCTATATGTTCGGCAGTCCGTTCTTCTGGCTGACGCTTTTATTCCCCAGTCAGGCTGTACCGTATATGATAGCTCCTCTGCTTATGCTCAAATTTGCACTTGCGGCACTGGGTGCGTATGTGTTCTTCAGACGATATGTCAAAAATCAGAATTACGCAGTTTTCGGTGCGCTGCTCTATGCCTTTTCCGGCTTCGGTATATACAACATTTTCTTCAATCATTTTCATGAGGCGATGCTTGTATTTCCGTTCATGCTCGCAGCAGTGGATGAGTTCGTCTACGAGAAGCGCAAGGGCGTTGTAGCCTATGCGATCTTTGCGGCTTGCTTTATCAACTACTATTTCTTTGTCGGACAGGCAGTATTTATCTTTATCTACTGGCTGATACGCATGAGAACAGGCAGCTTCAGGATGACTATGAAGGAGTTCTTCCGCTTTGCGCTTGAGGTTCTTTTAGGCTTCTTTGCAACAGCTGTGATACTCTTCCCGTCTGTACTTGCCGTTCTGCAAAATTCAAGAGTCAACAACTCTTACAGCGGCTGGAGCGGAGTAGTATATTCAAACGAGCAAAGATATATACATATTATAGAATGTTTCTTCTTCCCGCCTGATATGCCTGCATATTCAAATTTCACACCTGATTCCGGTGCAAAGTGGGCTTCTGTTGCAGCATGGCTGCCGTTGTTCAGTATGGTTGGCGTGTTCTCATTCTTTAAGCTCAAAACCCATAAATGGCTGAGAATATTCATTCCGTTATTGTTTGTTATATCCTTTGTGCCCATCTTCAACAGTATTTTCCAGCTTATGAACTCGTCTTATTATGCACGCTGGTTCTATATGCTGACACTTATGCTGTCACTGGCAACTATACTTTGCCTTGACAACAACAGGACGGACTTCAAGCCAGGTCTTAAGCTTACTTACGTTATTACGATCGTAATAACATTGCTTGTAGGTGCTATGCCGTCAGAGTCTACTGATTCAAGCGGTGTCACCACTACTACATACGGACTTGAAAAATACCCTGAGCGTTTCTGGGTATGGGTAGCTATAGCCTTTGTCGGACTTGCCGGACTTTCTGTTATCATGTGCTTCAGAAAGAAGGAAAAGCATTTTATCCGTGCTGTGGGAATAGGCTTGTCCGTTCTTATCGCAGCCTATGGCAATGTCCTTATCGGAACAGGCGTTGTCAATGCAAGCTATAAGGGTGATTACATCAGGGATTATGCCATAGGAAACAGGGACGCATTTACAGATATAAAGGATCTTCATAACGTGCGTTCGGACTTCTATGAAGAGATGGACAACATGGGTATGTTCTGGCAGACACCTACTATTCAGGCATTCCAGAGTATTGTGCCGGGTTCGGTAATGGATTTTTATAAGGAAGTTGGCGTTGAGAGAAGTGTTGGTTCCAGACCCAAAACGGATGTCTATGCTATAAGAAGCTTCCTGTCCTGTAAGTATCTGTTTGATAACACAAGCGATACCAAAAAGTTCTCGACTTCTCCGACATATAACCAGATGCCGGGATGGGGCTTTCTTGAAGAGAAAAACGGATATAAAGTCTACAAGAACGATTACTTCATCCCTTACGGCTTTACATATGACACATATGTGACTGAGGAAGAGCTTGAAAACTGTGATGAGAAAGACAGAAGCAAGCTCATGCTGAAATCCATTGTTCTGACAAGTGATCAGATAAAGAAATACGGCAGCTTCCTCAAACACGATACACAGCTTTCTGAATACGCTTACACTCAGTCCGAGTACTTTGATGACTGTGAAGCACGCAAGGAGCTGACCTGTTCATCTGTAAAATTTGAGAACAGCAGCTTTACCGCAAAAATAAAGACAGGTAATTCTCCTGAACTTGTGTTCTTCTCCATACCGTATGAAAAGGGCTGGAGCGCAGAAGTGAACGGTAAACAGGTGGATATAGAAAAGGTGAATGTCGGATTTATGGCGGTTAAGGTCGCAGGCAATACAAATGCAACTATTAAATTCACCTATCATACACCCGGTCTGGGCGTAGGCGCAGCAGTCACAGGCGGAAGCGTCGTACTGTTTGTTGCGTATATGTTCCTGTGGAAGGTTCCGAAAAGACGCCGTGAGAATGGTCTGTATCTGATAGACGACTATTCTTCGGATGACGAATATTCTGAGGCAGAGAAGTATGAAATTGCAGCCAATGATGTTCAGGAACCGGACGAGGATCACGAAGATGATCAAGAAGAACCGGATGCTGAGACTTCTGAAGCAAAGGAGAAAAAATCAGAAGATAAAACAGAGGATAGATCTGATGAAGCTTCTGAAACTTCCAAAGACAGCTCGGATGATACGAGAACACATGAAGATAATACAAAAGAATAAGTAATGAAAAAACCGGCAGCCCGTCACAATGACGGCTGTCGGCTTTTTTAAAATGCAGAATGTGGAAAGTGAAATGTGGAAAGTGAAATGTGGAAAGTGAAATGTGGAAAGTGAAATGTGGAAAG